>JBKHAZ010000151.1:0-6763 GCA_046542605.1 Oceanicaulis sp.
CCGAAAAGCCGGATTATTAAGGACGATGTCCACGCCTATGTGAAGAGCCAGCTCAAGCAGGCTCAGCAGGGCAGTGGTGTTGCCACCGGCTCCGGTATTCCAGGGGTCAAGCTGCCGGACTTCAGCCAGTTTGGTGAGGTGAAGCGTGAGGCTATGTCGCGCATGATGGCGGCCACCGCCAATAACATGCAGCGCAGCTGGCTGAACGTGCCCCACGTAACCCAGTTCGACGATGCCGACATCACTGAGATGGAAGCCTTCCGCAAGAGCCAGAAAGCGGTCGGTGAAAAGCGTGGCGTGAAGATGACCCCGCTGCCGTTCCTGCTCAAGGCCTGCGCCGCCGCACTGGCGTTTTTCCATCCCATGTTCGCCGAGGCTCAACACCCGGCTTATGAGGCGGCGGTGGAGGACTCGCGGTCGGTGATGATGCGCGATCCCGCACAGGCGCTGGAGGCGGCCGGGGCCGCCATTGCAGCGCTGGACTCCGAGGCGCCGGGCCGCGACCGCGCCGAACGGTTCGCGCAGGCCGAAGGCCTTCAGGCCGAGGCGCTTCTGCGCATGGGCCGACCGGCCGAAGCCGCCCCCTTGGCCGATGCAGCCTTGCGCCGGCTTGGCGCGCAGCCGGAAACCAGCAAGCTCTACGCCGATCTGAGTCTGACCCATGGCCGTATCGCGGTTGCGCGCGGTGAGTTCGAGCCGGCCTTTCTCAGCTTCACCCGCGCCTACGAAATTTACCGCGCGCTGGGTGAGACGCGCAGCCAGGCCATCGTTCTGCAGTCGATCGGATCGATCTACACATCGGCCAAGCAGTTCGAACGGGCGCTGACCTATCTGGACGACGCCATGGAGCGGTATTCCGATCCTGCGCTCGATCTGGCGGGCCTGAACAATCGCGCCAACGCCCTGCGCGAGCTCGGGCGCTACGAGGCCGCGATCGCGGCTTACGAGCAGGCGCTCCAGATCGCCGAGGGCCTGAACAGCCCGATGCTGGAGATGCGCATTCTGAATAACTTCGCCGCGCTGCACGTGAATTTCGAGGATTTCGACGCGGCGCAGGACGCTCTGGCGGAGGCCGACCGGATCGCGTCCTCCGTCGGCCAGGGCGAGTGGTCGCGCTTTCTGGACGGAGTGCGCGCCCAGATCGCCATGGGGCGCGGAGCGCCAGCGCGCGCGGCCGAATACCTGGAGCGCGCCTTTCAGGGCGTGCCGCTTGACGCCTCGCCCCAGAATTTCGCCGAGTTCCACGAGACTGCGGTGGAGGCCTTCAAGCGTCTCGATGACGAGTCGCGCAGCGTCGCCGCGTCAGCCAATTCCGCGCTTCTGGGCGCCCAGTTCGAGTTCGCCGAGCAGGAGCTGGAGATCGAACAACTGCGCGCCGAACGCCTGGAGCAGGACCTGGCCCTGGCCGGCGAGCGGGCGCGCGCCAACGTTCTCGCCCTGTGCGCCCTCATCGCCGTCATTCTGGCCGCCCTCGTGATCGGCTTCATGCGCTATCGCGCCGAGGCGGCGCGCAAGCGCACCCTGGCCGCTGCGCTCTACCGGGACAGCGAGACGGGTCTTCCCTCGCGCAAGGCGCTGGAGAGCCGTCTCAGCAAAAGCGCGGAAAAGGGCCTTGACCATTATATCCTCGCTTTCGAAATCAATCGCCATGACCAGCTGCGCTCTGCGCTGGGGTTTGCGCCCTTCGCCGCCCTGAAGAGCGAGCTCGCCAGGCGGTTGGCGGACGATCGCGACCCGGCCGATGTCGGCGTCATCGCCCCTGGCGTGCTGGGCGTTCTGGTGAATTTCGACCTGGTCGACGTGGAAGGGGAGGGCGGCCTCACCCGCCTGGCCGCCGGCCTGCGTGAGCGACTTCTGGACAAGGTGCGGGTCGGCGAGCTTGATATCGACGCGTCGGCGACTGCGGGCGCTGCGCTGTTCGGACCGCAAAATGGCGAGCCGGACGTGGAGACCGCCATCAAGCAGGCCCTCGCCGCGGTGGAGCAGGCGCGCGACCAGAGCAAACCCTTCGCGCTCTTCGACCACGCCCTGTTCGGCGATCCGTCCCAGAATCTGGCGATCATGAGCCGGATGAGTGCGGCCATGGCCAATAACGAGATGGTGTTGCACTACCAGCCCAAGCTCGACATCCGCAGCGGCGAATACAGCAGCGCCGAAGCGCTGATGCGCTGGACCGACCCCGAGCGCGGCTACATCCCGCCGGACGCCTATATCCCCTTCGCCGAGGAAACCGGTCATATCCGCGACCTCACGGAATGGTCGCTGGAGCGCGCGCTGGTCGACCAGGTGGCGCTGTCCAAGGCGGGGCTGGACATGGCGATCGCGGTCAACATCTCCAGCGTGCTGCTTACCGATTCAAGCTTCGCGGCGCGCGCCGCCCAGCTCGCCGCCCAGTCGCGCGCCGGGCTGATCTTCGAGGTGACGGAGACCGCGATCATGTCCGATATCGACCGGGCAAACCGGACGCTGAAGATGTGGACCCGCGCCGGGGTGAAGATCTCCATCGACGATTACGGCACCGGCCAGTCATCGCTGGCCTATCTCAAGCGGCTGCCGGCCAGCGAGCTGAAGCTGGATCGGGCCTTCATCAAGGACGTCTGCGGCTCCCAGCGCGATCGGATGCTGGTGAAGTCTACGGTCGATCTCGCGCACAATCTTGGCCTGACCCTGACGGCGGAAGGCGTCGAGGATCTGGAGACGCTGTCGGTGCTCAAGCTCATGGGCTGCGACAGCGCGCAGGGCTTCGGACTGTGCCGCCCGTCCAGGCTCATCGATCTGATCGGTTTTCTTCAGCGCAGCAAGGAGGCGCCCGGCGCCCGAGCCGAGCTTTCAGGGCGCGTCGCACCCTAAGCGGCCCACGGACTTACGGCGTCGAGGGGATGAGGATCAGCGCGGTCTGGCGCCCGTCGAGATAGCGCACGGTCTCGCCGTCGAAGATCGCGTTCTTCTCCGAGCGGAAATCGACTCGTTGCCCGTCCCATTCGGGCACGGCGCTATAGGAGGTCAGCTCGATCGCCCAGGCGGTGTTCGGACGCAAGACGCCCGCGCCGCGCGGATCGCCGTCTTGATTGTCCCAGAACCCGATCGCCGGCCCCGCGCCGTGGCCGTGCAGCCCGATGGGGTGGGTGTAGATGGACGGGTCGAGGCCTTCCGCAATCGCCTGGGCGCGCGCGGCGGCGAGCACGTCGTTGCCGGTACGCCCGGCGCGGAACTGCGAGGTCAGGATATCCTGCACCCGATTGGTGGCGGCGAGCCCGTCCACCAGGCCGGCCGGCGCCTCGGTCTCGCCGGGTCCGAGCACGTAGGCGAGCTGCTGGGTGTCGGTGTTGAGCCTGAGATAGGTGATCCCGAAATCGGTCCACAAAAGATCGCCGGGCTCGATCACCACGTCGCCGCGCAGCATGCCGTCCTCGCCGGCGCGCTGGATCCCCACCGACGGATGAAACCAGGGCTCGAGCCCCAGCCGGGAGACCTCCTCGCGATACCACCAGACCACATCGTCGGCGGTGGTGACGCCCGGCGTGATCACCTCGGCGGAGAAGGCGCGGGCCATGATCGCATGAGCGATGCGCACCACGTCCGGATAAAGCTCGATCTCGATCGGCGTACGCGTTTCCAGCCAGCGAACGGCGAGCGTCTCACCAGAAACGATCCGCGCGTGATAGGGCGCGGGCAGGGCCTCGAGCAAGGCGCGGTGCTGGCTCAGCGTCATCCCGTCGCCGAAGGCCGTGATGTCGGAGGTATTGATTGCGATGCGCGCGGGATCGCGCGCTTCGATGATGTCGGCCACGGCCGCCCACTGATCCGGCTCGATGTCCGGATCCCAGGCCGGCTCGAACAGGCCGGCGAGCCCGTACCGGCTCACGGTGAGCCGCTCCACGGGCCGGCCTTCGCCGGGGTCGAAGAATATCAGGATGGTGCGCCGGCGCGCCGCCATGCTGCGCGCGTCCAGCATGGAGGCCACCACAGGCTCCTCGAAATACTCCCGCGCCATCAACAGCCACAGATCGACCCCTTCTTCGCGCATGATTTGCGGGATCAGCGTTTCCAGCCGCTCGGCGATGATCGCGTCGATCATCGGCGCGCGCTCGCGCAGCGGCAGGATGTCCGGCGCGTCGGGGCCCTCCCCGGCGCGCTGGGCGGCGGCCGGGCCGAGGCTGAGCGCAGTTGCAGCGAAAAGGATGGCGAGACCGGCGAAAAGACGACGACGGATCATCATGGCGGCGGGTTCCCCGGACAGCTTCGGCGAAAGCGTAGCCGACGCGCGGCGGCGCGCAAGCACGCGCCACGCCCTTGCCTTTCGCTTTTGTCCGGACATTAAATGCAGGGCGGCTGTTCAGGTCCGGCAGGGAAGGAAGACATCACGATGGGCAAGCTAACCCGGCGCGGCGCCACCGCTGCGATCGCTGGCGTGGCGGCGGCCGGATTGAGTGCGGCTCCGGCCTACTCGAAATCGAACCAGCGCAAGACCTTCCTTCTGGTGCACGGCACCTGGCATGGGGGCTGGTGCTGGGTGCGCGTGGCCGACCGGCTGCGCGCGCAGGGCCATCGCGTCTTGACGCCCACCGCCACCGGATGCGGCGAGCGCAAGCATCTGATCACCCCGCAGACCGGTCTTGAGACGCACATCCAGGATTTCGTGAACGTCATCGAGTTCGAGGAGCTGGAGGATGTCGTGCTGGTGGGGCATTCGTTTTCCGGGGTGACCATCACCGGCGTCGCCGATCGTCGCCCGGAGCGCATCCGCCACATCGCGTTCTTCGACGCGCTCATCCCCACTGAAGACCGGCCCGCCGCGGTCGCGCCGGACCCGGAAACCGGCGCCTACCCGCAATGGTGGCTGGATCGGGTGGCGAGCTTTGAAGACGGCTACAAGATGAGCTTCTGGGATCATTACCCCGCGAAGATGCTGGTGCCTGAAGACGATGCGCGGAACATCGCCTGGCTGCGCCGCCGGCTCACCTGGCATCCCATGCGCCAGTGGACCGAACCGCTGCAGCTTGAGAACGGCGGCTGGGAGCCGCATGCGCGCACCTGCGTGCATTGCGTCGGGCAGGTTTATTCGCCGAGTTCGGAGCGCATGGTGGGTCCCGGCCGCGGCCCGGGCTGGAATTTCGTCGAGCTGGACGTGGCGCGCAACGGCTTCATGACCGATCCGGACGCCGTCGCCGGCTTCTTCGAAACGCTTTAGGGCGCTCGCTGCGCTAGACGTGCTCGCTGCGCCGGTGAAGGCGGGGCAGGCGCGCGCTGGCGATGGTCTCGAAATCCGGCCGCGGGTCTTCGTCCTGCAGCCGCACCCATTCCTGATGCTCCGAGGAGATCTGGGCGTTCACCGCGTCGATGAATTCCTGCACCGTCTCGCGGTCGCCGCGCACCGCGGCGATGCGGGCCGCGTCCAGATAGACCCGGCTGAGATGGGCGAGATTGTCGAAAGTGGCCTCGTAGCGCGAGGCGTTTCGTCGGTCCTGGGAGAGCAGCGACAGCGCCCCCTGCGCCGACATGAGCGCCGGGGCGAACAAGCCGGCCATGACCAGCACGGAGCCCGCGAGGGGCTGGGACAGGACGCTGGCGTCCAGCCCGCGTAGATAGTCGCCAAGATAGGTCAGGATCTGCGGGTCGGCGATAAAGGCGGCCGCCCCCGCGGTCACCGGCGCCAGGGCCAGCGACCCGATCAGGACATAGAGGTCGCCGCGCGCGGCGCGCGCGTCGGCCGTTTTGCGGTGCTGGGCGCCGCGCCCGGCGTAGTAATCGAGCTGAACGCCGAGCTGGTAGCGGCGGAAATACTCCAGCTGCAGGGGGAGGAGCGGCAGCTCGCCCTCGCGAACCTTTTCCTGTGCGCTGGTGATCTGCGTGAACAGCTCCATGCGGCAGGTCTCCGCGATGGCGCGCGCGCGCATCCAGCGGTCGAACGGCTTGCCCTTGATGATCAGCCAGGCGGCGACCATTGCGCCGGCGATGCAGACGAACTGGATCAGCGCCACCAGGGAACCGGCCCAGGGCGGGCGCGCAATTCCGGCGGCTTCTGCGACGTCGGGGCCGGCGAGCCCGATCGCGCCGAGCAGGATCGCGAGCGCATTCAGACGGATGGACAGGCCGCCGAGCCCCTTGTAGCGGCGCTGGGCCGCGCCGGCGCGCGCGTCGGCCTCGCTGAATTGGCGCATCAGGCCCTGCAGTTCGGGCCGCTGGAGAATGCGCGACAGCGCGCCGGCTTTGGGCGGCAGCGCGCCGGCGTGGCGCTCGGGCTCAAGGCGCCAGTCGGCGGTGGGCTCAAAGGCTCCGACCGCATTGGCGGCCGATCGCGACAGGGCGATCTGTTCAGGCGTGCCGCGCATGTTAGGCATGGCCGATCACCTTGCGCACCCGCCGCGCCGCCTTGCGCCGGCGCCGCCAGCGCCGGATGCGCCGGTACAGAAGGAAGGCGCAGATAAAGACCACCAGAACACCAAGCCCGAAGGCGATCCACTCCAGCGTGTTTTCCGATGCGATGAACTCGCGCGTCCAACCGCTTACCCAGGCCGGGATATCGCCAGCCATGGACAGGGCCGCGTCCGCAAGGTCCGCGGTGTCTCCGCCTTCGGCCTCCATGCCCGCGGCGGCGGGTTCGTCGCCTGCCGGCGCCTCGGCTTCATTTGCGGGCCCGCCTTCGGCCTCCACCGGTGCGCCTTCGGCGGGCGCTTCGTCTTCAACTATGGAGGCTGGCTCCGGGGGCGGGTCCGGGGACGTATCGGCGGGAGCGGTCTCCGCCACGTCACCGGCCCCGGCG
>JBKHAZ010000152.1:0-6701 GCA_046542605.1 Oceanicaulis sp.
GCTCGACGTGCGCCGGCGCATCGAGCAGACCGCCCTTCCAGTCCAGCACGTGGGCTTCGCTGTCCGGCGCCAAGCGCCGCCCGGGCGCGATCGGCGCCATGGCCGGTGCGAAGCGCGGGGCGCCGGCGCGGAAGGGCGCGTGGGGCGGCCGCCTCATCGCCGCCGGTCGAGCGCGGGGGCGGCCGCGCCGATGCGCCCGAGCCCCCAGCTGAGCGCCAGTCCGGCCGCGACGCCCACCGCATTCGCGGCGAGGTCGGAGAGGGAGGCGACCCGGCCCACGGCGGCGGTGGCTTGGGCGGCCTCGATGGCGAGTCCGTAGGCGAACACCAAAGCTGCGAGGCCCGGGCGCGCAAGTCCCGGCCAGCCGCACCGCGCCAGAAGACTGAGCGCGGCGAACGCGGCGGCGTGGTCGAGCTTGTCCCACCCGATCAAGGTCGGCGGGCCGGAGGGGCCGGGCATGAGCGCGATCACCGCGATCACGCCGGCCACCACAAGCGCGCCCGCCCGGCCTTCTCGGACGGACAGCAGCGAGGGGCGCCGCGCGTCTTGCCCGCCTGCGTGCGGCTTCTTAGGGTGCCGGCCCGATTTTGAAGAGGACTTTCGCGCCATGGCCGACTTTCTAACCGATATCGATGCGCTCGCCGAACCCCGTTTCGACTGGACGCGCGACGCGGTCGCGGCGATCCATGATGCGCCGTTCAGCGATCTGATCTTCGCCGCCCAGAGCCTGCATCGCCGCGTTCATCAGCCCAACAAGGTGCAGAAGTCGCGCCTCCTGTCGATCAAGACCGGGGGGTGCGCGGAGGATTGCGGCTATTGCAATCAGTCGGCCCATTTCGACACCGGGCTGAGAGCCTCCAAGCTGATGGATCCCGCCGAGGTCGAGAAAAAAGCGAAAGAGGCCCGCGACGGCGGCGCGACGCGCTTCTGCATGGGCGCAGCCTGGCGCGAGCTGAAGGCGCGCGACGAGCCGAAGATCATCGACATGATCCAGCGCGTCAAAGCGCTGGGCATGGAGACCTGCATGACGCTGGGCATGCTCGCCGACGGCCAGGCCGAACGGCTCGCCGAAGCCGGGCTCGACTTTTACAATCACAACCTCGACACCTCGCCGGAATATTACCGCGAGATCATCACCACCCGCACCTGGGACGACCGCATTCAGACTCTCGCGCGCGTCAGAAACGCCGGCATTCAGATCTGCTGCGGCGGCATTATCGGCATGGGCGAGGACCGCGCCGACCGGATCGGGCTTCTGACCGAGCTGGCCGGTCTGGCGCCCCATCCGGAAAGCGTGCCGATCAACCACCTTGTGGACGTGGCGAATACGCCGCTTTCCGGCTCCGCGCCGCTGGACGGGCTGGAGTTCGTGCGCGCCATCGCCACAGCCCGTCTGATCATGCCGAAAAGCGTGGTGCGCCTGTCGGCGGGCCGCGAGACCATGAGCAAGGAGCTGCAGGCGCTGTGCTTCCTGGCCGGCGCCGGCTCGATCTTCGTGGGCGAGGAATTGCTCACCACCCCGAACCCGGAGCTGGACGCGGACAACGCCCTGTTCGCCGATCTCGGTCTTGAAGGCGACGCGCCCGGAGCGGCGCGGCGCGCGGGCGCGCCGGAGGCCGCTCCGGCCGCACTCAGCGCGGAGTAGGCTCACCGCTCCTCGTGAACAAGGCGGGCCTTTAGGTCGTCGATATCCTGCGGATCGATGCGGCAGAAATTGACAGCGAACGGCCTGTGAGGCAGCTCGCCATAAAGCGCTTCGCGAGCGCGAGCTGTTCGGTAGGTCGCAGATGCGGCCGCCTGAATATAAATCGGTTGAGCCGGGTCGCTTGGTTCGTCGACCGCGCTGGAGCGCCCCAGCCGGGGCCCGGTCTACGCTTCGAACGGAAAGGCTCCAAGCGGGTGCGTATGATCGGGCGGATGCGCAGGTGATATCAGAGCGGCGCCACGCCAACCGGCTTCCGCGCCTATTCCGCTGACGGCGATACGGCCCTCGGAATCCTCAATCGCCTCAATCCACCCATCAGGGCGGCCGTCTTCGTTCGGAAACATCGTTACAGCGTTCCGCAAGCGATCCAGTACGGGAAATCCCACGGCCGCCTGAAAACGTTCGTTTGAGGCGAGATATATGCCCGCTTCATTCGCGACGCGCTGCATGTCGGCTCGTGCGATTTCATCTGCGGCGTTCTCTGCGATCGCACTTATTGCGATTGCGCTGTCTGAAGCGTGGCCGCGAAATAGGCTTCAGGCCTCGCGCGTCATCACGCGGATATGGTGCAGAAGCGTCTCAGGCAAACAAGGCTTGGAGATTCGCGGCGCCTCGGGGAACGCCTCGAAGATCTTGTTGCGCCCGGCGGTGTAGCCGGACAGAAAGACGAAGGGTACGCCGGCCTGGCGCAGGTGTTCGGCGATCGGCTCGCTCGTCGCACCGTCGCCCAGATTGATGTCGAGAACCCCGGCCCGGACATCCGCACCGTTGAGCGCATCCAGCGCCGCCTCGCACGAGGCGAACGGTCCGAGCACGGAGAAACCGGCGTCCTCAAGACTGACCGCCAGGTCCATTCCTACGATGATCTCGTCCTCGACGACGAGGACGGTGTCGCCTTGAGCGCTCAAGCGTCGATCTCCGATTTGCGTGAGGCGGCGCGAAGCGGCTCCATGGCCTGATCCGGCCGCCCGTATCCCGGCGGGTTGGCGAGCGGACGCGACCGCCTTTGAATTTTTCGCCCCACAGAAACAAGCCGGAGCCGCGTTCCGTTGCGCCGTCCGCTGGTTTTTCTTCTTTCTGCAGCGGCTCGAGACCCGCTCAATGCTGGAAACCCCTTCAAAGACGGCCGGCGCCGAAGACCCCCGTTACTGCTTCATGGTTGAGGCTGTGTCACGGCGCAATCATGGATCGCTTTGTTCCGCCCGGTCCGGCTATTCTCCCGAGCCCCGTAGAGGCAGGGCGAGCTCCGGCGCGGCATGCTCGGACGCGGCCTGCAGCGGCAAATGGCAGGTCACGCGCGTGCCCTCGCCCGGCGCGCTTTCCAGCGCTACCCAGCCGCCGTGAAGGCGCACGATGTCGTTGACGAGCGCCAGGCCCAGGCCCGCCCCGCCTTGTTCGCCGCGCTCGAAGCGTTCGAAGATCTTCGCCTGGCGGTCCGGGGCGATGCCGGCGCCGTCATCGGCGACCCACAAGATCGCCTCCTCCCGGTCGGCGTCGGCGCCGATCTCCACCTCGCCGCCGTGCTGCACATGGTCGAGCGCGTTGGTCAAAAGGTTGTAGAGCACTTGCTTGAGGCGCTTGGCGTCGGCGCGCGCCAGCGGCAGGTCCGCGGCGGCGTTCACCGAGAGCTTCACCCCGCCATGCTCGGCGCGCGTGGCGATCAACTCGGCGCTTTCTTCGCAGAGCGCTTTCAGCGCCACGTCGCCCAGCTCCAGCTCCAGCTGACCGGCGTCGATGGCGGCGATGTCGAGAATGTCGTCGATGAGCTTGCCCAGCTGACCGGAAGCGGACTGGATCGCGCCCATATGCTCGGCCTGGCGTTCGGAGAGCTCGCCGGCGAACCCGCCCGCCAGAAGATCGGCGTAGCCGTGGATCGTGGTGAGCGGCGTGCGCAGCTGATAGCTCACATGCTCGACGAATTCGGTCTTGATCCGCTCGGAGGCCTCCAGCGCCTCGGCGCGGTCGCGCAGGGCGGCTTCGATACGCCGGCTGTCGGTGATGTCGTCCCAGGCGATCAAAGTCGCGCCGTCGGGCAGCGGCCGGGTCAGGAAGGTGAGCACCGAGCCGTCCTTGCGCTTGATCTCGCCGGTGACCGGCTTGCGGCTGTCGGGGCTCGGATCGGTGATGCGCGCCTTGAGCGCGTCCCACGCCGCGCCGTCGGGATGCAGCGGCAGGCAGGCCTGGGCCACCGCGTCGAACGGCGCCGCCTCCAGCGTCTCGGGATCGAGCTTCCACAGGGTTTCGAACGCGGCGTTGTGCAGCTTCAGACGGCTGTCCGACCCGAACACCGCGACCGCTTCGTGCAGCTTGTCCAGCGTGGCGCGCTGCACCTTGATCAGGGTGTTGTAGCGCGCCTGCAGGGCGAGCTGGTCGGTCATGTCCTCGAAAATGAGCAAAAGCCCGCCCAGCGGGTGGCGCTGGCGGGCGACGCGCAGGGTGCGGCCGTCGGCGAGCGCCCAGAGTTCGTCGGGCGTCTCCGCCCCCGGCGGCGCCTCATAATGAGACAGCTCGCCTTCGCGCCACTTGGAATAATCGAGCTGTTCGGGCAGCCGGCGGCGTTCGCGCAGCCGGTCCAGCAGCACGCCATGGGCCGGCTTGTCGTTGAGGAAGGCCTCCTCCAGCGCGAACAGGTCGGCGAAGGCGCGATTATAGAACACCAGACGCTTCGCACGGTCGAAGATGGCCACCGATTCCGCCATATGGTTCAGTGTTTCGTCATGGGCCTGGCGGAAGCGCTTGAGCGCGGCCTTCGCCTCCTCGCCTTCGGTGACGTCCATGGCCATGGCGGCGGCGCCGCCATTGACGGGATAGCTCACAAACCGCATCAGCCGGCGCTGACCGCCGATCACCGCGCCGCGCACCGCTTCGGCGGGCTTGCCGGTTTTCAGCGCCTCGCGCGTCTGATCGGGCGCGGCGGCTTCGATCATCGTCTGGCGCTCGATCACGGCGTCGGCGTCCTCGGCCTCCACCGCCGCGACATAGGCCCTGTTCACCCAGATCAGGCGGCCGGCGGCGTTCATCCGCCAGGCCGGCGCGGGGTGGCGGGCGAGCATGTCGAGCCAGGCGAGGGGGTCCTCGGTTGCGCCGGCGCTCATGTCGCTGACCCGCCCGCGTGCGCCGGCGGCCTCTGCGCCGCGCACGGCGCGATCGGTGAGCCAAACGACGAGCTGTCGCCCGGCCGGGCGGCCGTCGGCCTCGATCACCCGGCCCGACGGCCCGGAGATCGTCAGCGAGAAGGGCGCGCCGTCCTTCATCAGCGCCTGAATGCGCTGGCGCAGCGTCGTGGACTCGCCGCCGGCGGCGCGCGCTTCGAAATCGGCCAGCCCGTCGAGGATTTCGCGCCCGGCGTCGCCGCTCTTCACCACGCCCTGACCGAGATCGGCGAACTGCACCATGGCCGCCAGCGCCGCGGGGCTGCCGTGTATCTCCGGTGCGGACCAGTCGTCCGAGTCGGCGTCCGGCGGCGTCTCCCACACCAGGACGAGGCCGGGATGGGCGGCGAACACGCTGTCGGCGCGCGCGCGCCGGTCTTCAAGGTCTGCAAGCTTGTCGCGCCAGGCCCGGCGCGCCGCCCGGGCGCCGGTGGTCAGGCGGAACGCCCACACCGCGGCGGACACGGCGAAGGCGACCGCCCCGGTCGTGACGATCAGGGTGGCGAGCTGGATCGGCTCTCCTGCCTGCATGACATGTCCCCGCTGGCGCGCGCCGCCAAAGACCGGCCGGACGCTGACGAATCACATCTTACCGGAAGGTGAATCCGCTTGCGACCGCGAATGAGGCGCCGTTTCCCCCTAGCCGATCCGCACTTCGCCCTGGGTGAACACAAACAGCACCACGCACCCCGAAAGCGCGCGCGAGACCGGCCGGAAGCGCCAGTCCTCCACCGCGCGGCGGGCCTCGGTGTCGAAGCTGCCGCCGGGTACGCCGCGCGCCACCTCCACATTGCGCACGAGGCCGTCCTCGGCCACGTCGAACTGCACGATGGACCAGCCCTGCAAGCCCCGGCTCCAGCCGCGGGCGGGATAGTCCGGCAGCGAGGCGGACATCGCCCGCAACGGCTCGCCGGCGCATTGCTCGGAGCTGGCCGCCCGCTCCACATTGGGCGGGACCGGCATGTCGGAGCGCGCCACGAACGGCCCGCGCTCGCGCGGGTCCGCAATCGGATTCAGGTCACCCGCGGAGGCGCAGGCGGCGAGCAGGAGAGGCAGGACGAGAAGGATCGGGCGCATGACGCGACTAAGCGCGAGCGGCGAGTCGCGCGCAAGAACGGGGATGCAGGTTCGAACTTAGGCGTCCGGCGCCGGCGCCGCGGTTTCAATCACCGCCGCTGCGTACATCGCCCGTCGCTCTATCGCGAAGGGCCGAGCCCGATAGACCTCTTCCAACGTGGCTCGAGCGCAGTCGCGCATCTGATCAGCGAGCGCATCCAATATGCGGTCCGCCGATGTCTCTGAACATCTGATGTCGGTGACTTCCATGGTGATTCCAGGGCCCCATCCGCTCGATACGGCGTCACCGAGCCATTGCCGGGTTAGTTGCGCCTCTGGATCGTCCCGCCCGTCTATTGAGCGCGCTGCGGCGGACCACGTGTCTTCGACCATGATTCGCAAGCGGCAAGTATCGTTCTGCGGGCGTGGAATTTCACTAGTCAGCAGCCTGCAAACGCGGGAGGATCTGTCACCATCGAGTGTGAAGCGGACCAGTATTGTCGGTTCGGCCGATTGACCAGGTTCGACGCCCGGCCCGCCCGCTGAAGGCTGCGCCGATGCTGCGCGGTCCACGCTTGCGTGCTCATACCATCGCGCGCCGGCCATCGTCGCAACCAAGACAAGGCCTGCAGCAAGAGCGAATGCAAAAACGGTTCTCATGGAGCACCTCAGCTATGCTGAGGATAGCTTAGATCGCCGATAGCGCGCAAAGAAAACCCCCGCTGGATCGCTCCGGCGGGGGTGTTGCGTCCGGGCACGTGTAATCGCGCCTAGTAGCGGTAGTGCTC
>JBKHAZ010000153.1:0-6639 GCA_046542605.1 Oceanicaulis sp.
TTGAGAAGCCCGGCCGCACTCAAGCCGTCGCCCACCGAGACCATCTTTCACCCCACCGGCGCGCAGATCGCCCGGTTGACGCCGGCGCGGCGGGCCGTGCTGGACGCGGCTGAAGACGGGCCCGCCAGCGCGGCCGAACTGGCGCGGCGCGCGGGCGTCTCGTCGTCGGTTGTAAAAGGCCTCGCCGAGGCCGGCGCGCTCCGGGCGCAAGAGGTGGAGATCGATCCGCCGTTCGAGCCGCCAGACCCCTATCGCGAGGGGATCGCGCTCAACCCCGACCAGCAGGCCGCGGCGGCGACCCTGCGACGCATGGTGGCCGCAGGCGGGTTTCAGGCCGCGCTTCTGGACGGGGTGACGGGGTCCGGCAAGACGGAAGTGTATTTCGAGGCCATCGCCGAGCTTTTGAAGCGCGAGCCGGAGGCGCAGGTGCTTGTGCTCTTGCCGGAAATCGCGCTGACCCAGGCCGTGACGCGGCGCTTTGAGCAGCGCTTCGGGACCCGGCCGGCGCTGTGGCATTCCTCGCTGCCGGATAAGGAGCGCCGCCGGGCCTGGCGCGAGGCGGCGTCGGGGCGGGCGAGGATCGTCGCGGGCGCGCGCTCGTCCATCTTCCTGCCGCTGCCGAACTTGCGCCTCGTCATCGTGGACGAAGAACACGATCCCACCTACAAGCAGGACGACAATCTCACCTATAACGCCCGCGATCTCGCCGTGGCGCGGTCCAAGCTCGCCGGCGCGGCGGCGATACTGGCGAGCGCCACGCCGTCCATGGAGACGCTGGTGAACGCCGAGGCCGGGCGCTATGTGCATGTGGTGCTGCCCGGCCGCGCGGGCGGCGCGGTGCTGCCGGAGATCGAGCTTCTGGACCTGCGCCAGCATCCGCCCGAGCGCGGCGACTGGCTCTCGCGCCCCCTGGTGGAGGCCGCCGAGGAGACCCTTGCGAGGGGTGAGCAGGTGCTCTTCTACCTCAATCGCAGGGGCTTCGCGCCGCTGGTGCTTTGCAAGTCCTGCGGCCACAAGATGAAAAGCCCGGAGGCTGACCGTTGGCTGGTGGAGCATCGCTATACCGGCCGGCTCGTCTGCCATGTGACCGGGTTTTCCATGCCCAAGCCCAAGCGCTGTCCGGAGTGCGGCGAGGAGGACACCCTCATCGGCGTCGGCCCGGGCGTCGAGCGCGTCGCCGAAGAGGCCGCAAGGCGCTTTCCCGAAGCGCGCGTGGAGGTGTTCAGCTCCGACACCGCCCAGTCCGGCGACGATGTGCGCTCGCTGGTCTCGCGCATGGAGGCGGGCGAGATCGACATTCTGGTGGGCACCCAGATCGCGGCCAAGGGCCATAACTTCCCCCACCTCACCCTGGTGGGCGTGGTGGACGCCGATCTGGGCCTCGCCGGAGGGGATTTGCGCGCCGGCGAGCGCACCTATCAGACGCTGGTGCAGGCTGCGGGCCGCGCCGGCCGCGCCGACCGGCCGGGCCGGGCGATCCTGCAGACCTGGAAACCCGATCACGAGGCGCTGCAGGCGTTGAAGAACGGCGATCGCGACGCCTTCCTCGAAGCCGAGCGCATGATGCGCGAAATGCTCAAGCTGCCGCCCTACGGCCGGCTCGCCGCCATGATCCTGTCGGCGCCCGACCCGCAAGTGCTCGAAGACGCCGCCCGCGCCATAGCCAAAGAGGCCCCGGCGGCCGAAGGGGTCGAAGTGTTCGGCCCCGCCGAACCGCCGCTGGGCGTGGTGCGCGGCCGCTGGCGGCGGCGCTTCCTGGTGCAGGCCGACCGCAAGGTGGACGTCTCCGCCTACATGCGCGCCTGGACCGCCCGCATCAAACCGCCCGCCGCCGTACGCGTGAGCGTCGATATCGAGCCGTACAGCTTTCTCTAGGACGGAGCCGGGGCGGACCGTTGGATCGGTGGTGAAGGCGGAGACGGCGGCGACCGCAGCGGGAGGCGGCCGGCCGGACAACCACTTCACGCCATAGATCCATAGCCTTTATTGACAAGAGTAGAATAGTTTATTCCGTGGCTAGCGCCTTAACGCACAATTAACCTCGAAATTACGGTAATTACCGTGCCTTTGTGGCGTCATGGCTGCGGTTTACTCTGGAACGGGAAGTGGAAATGAAGTCTATTTCGGTTGGCGCAAAGCTGCTGATGTCGATGTCATTGCTCGGCGTCGGCATTCTTATAGTGGTGGCTGTCGTGTGGGTTTCCTCCACCCGGCTCGAAAGCGCGGTGGACCAGATGGCCGACGCCTCGCAGGAGGCCGCGGACGCCGGAGCGCTTGTCGAGGCCTTCGTCGTCTTGAACCGCATGGAATACCGGCTGGCCGTGGAGCCCGAGACCGCCGCCGAGACACGCGGCGAAGTCGAGCGCCGGACGCAACGGATTGATGCAGTGCTCGAACGGATGCGCGGACACGACACGGAGGCCCGAGCGCTTTTAACCCGGTTACGAGAGCTGGATGGCGAGTATCGGACCGGACTTGCGGCCACCCTGACGGCGGCGCAGGCCGCTGAAGACGGGTCGCAAACCCAAGGCGGAGTGATCGAGGCCGTGCTTGCAAGCCGCGAGACGACGGCTGAAATCCGAGAGGTTGGGGATGCGCTCATGGCCCTCAGTGCAGACCGTTCCGCCGCTCTGAACCGCGAGGCCGAAGAACTCGCCGCCGGCGCGAAGACGACCGCACTGATCGCAGGCCTGCTCTGCCTTACAGGTGGAGCGGGAGTCGCTGTGGCTGTAAGCCAGATCTCGGTGGTTCGCCCGCTCCGGCGCGTGAAGGCGGCGATCGAGGCGATCTCCGCAGGGGCGCTGGATCAGCCTGCAGAGGGAGCCGAGCGCGGAGACGAGATCGGACAGCTCGCGCGTGCCGCCGAGACGCTTCGCGAAACCCTCCAGCGCAACCAAACCGAACAGGCGAAGTCCGAGGAGAAGCTCGCCGCCGCCGAAGCTCGTCGCAAACGTGAGCTCGCCGAGCGAGCTGAGGATTTCGAAAATGCGGTCGGCCAAGTCGTCGTCCAGCTGTCTTCGGCCTCGGTGCAGCTGAAGGCGAACGCCGCGTCGATGGCGTCAATCTCCGAGGAGACCAACCAGCAGGCCGCCAGCGTCTCGGCCGCTGCGGAGCAGGCGAGTGCGAACGTGGAATCGGTCGCCGCCTCGACTGAAGAACTTGCAGCGACGATCGCGGAGGTCGTTCAGCAGATCACGGCCTCAAGCAAGCGTGCAAAGAACGCGCTTGAAGACAGCCACGAGGCCGGGCAGTCGATGGCGCAGCTCAAATCTGTGGTGGACCAGGTCGCCGACGTGACGAGGGTGATCGCGGATATTTCCGAGCAGACCAACCTGCTCGCCCTCAACGCCACGATCGAGGCGGCGCGCGCCGGCGAAGCGGGCAAGGGTTTTGCCGTCGTCGCAAGCGAGGTGAAGACCCTCGCAGAACAGACCGCGCGCGCAACGGAAGAGATCGCCAGGAAAATCGAAGCCGTGCGAAACGGTGCGAACCTGTCGATCTCGGCGGTCGAAAAGATCGCAAAGCGGATCGAAGACATCGCAGAAGCAGCCGAAGCGGTCGCCGCCGCCGCCGAGGAGCAACAGACCGCCACCGGCGAAATCTCGAAGAACATCGCCGAGGCGTCCGCCGGAACGAGCGAAGTCACGAGCGGAATCGCCGGGGTGGCGCAAGCCTCCCGCGACGCCGGCAAGGCCTCGCATGAGGTCAAGGATGCGGCCGAGATGTTGAGCGGTCACGGCGACGAACTGAAGGCTCAGGTCGACGCCTTTCTCGGCCGCCTGCGCGCCGCGTGATGTGGTGTTTAATGCGCCGGCTCACCGTCGCCGCCCTTGCCTGGAAGTCGACGTGAGGAATCCTCAGTCAACACCGTTACGCCTCCCGACCGGGACATGGCGGTGCGGGCCGCAGGCGGCGGCTGACGACGGCCCGTGTTTCGACTAACGCGAAAGAACAAGAGATGCATCGCCTGATCTATCGTAGCCGGCCCACCTTCCCGATCCGCACCGGGTGGCTTGTCGGACCCTTGCGCGACATCGCGATGAAAAGCCTGGACCGGAACGCTGAGCGCGGCGTCACGGGCGTCCTGTGCATAGAGAGGAACGCCTTCGTTCAGGTGCTGGAAGGCGACCGGGCGGCGCTCGACGACATCTTCGGAGATATAAAGAGCGACCAACGTCATTTCGCCCTCGAACTCGTGGTGTTCGAGCCCGCTTCAGAGCGTCTGTTCACTGATTGGGCCGTCGCGTTCGCAATCCCTGTCAGATTGCCGATCGAGCATCGCCGGAACACCGACGTTTACGCCATGAGCGCGCTGCACTTGATCGAACGAGCGCAGGTGCTTCGAGCGACTGGCGTGGCTGGTGAGCGAGCGCTCCCGAGGGGGGCGCGGCCGTGGCGCCGAAACGCGCTACGGCTTGATCAACGGGGCGGCGCAGCGCGCCGCGCCGCCGTCTTGCGACATCGGCCTCGATCTGTCGCCGCGCCAGTGCACGCCGACACCGCCCTCCCATTCCGCTTCGAAGGCTGCAGCGTCATCCGGCTCGCAAGGAACCACGCTCGCGTGCAATAGCCACCGCCCGTCATCAGTGGGCATGGGAATAAGCACCGTGCGCCAGACGTCATGCCGGGCTTCGGCGCGTTCGAAGCGCCAGACCGCCTCAATCCAGTCAACCCGGCCCTCGAACGCGCCCATCTCCATGACACGCATGAGCTTGCTTTCCGCGTCCTCGCCAAGGCGGCCAATGACTGTTTCACCCGCCTTGAGCGCGGCGAACGGCCGGCCGGCGTACGGAGCGATCGCGGCTTGGCTCAGAAGTTTGACGTCCTCGTCCTCCCGCTTCAGGACGAAGACCAGATGTGGGGAGGCTTGCGTGAGCCTGATGAGGCGCGCCTCGCAGGGCAGCTGAGCCGGATCGCTCAATAGCGACTCCAGGCGGGCCAGAAGCGCGCCTCGAACCTTCGCCGTTCCTGCCTCGACCCGCGAAACATGAGCTTGACTCACCCCCAACATCGCCGCCAAGGCTTCCTGCTTAATGCGATTGCGCTGCCTGTAGGCTCGAATTGATGCGCCATCTATCATGGAGGCTCCTTAAGAATAATCATCTGAATTATAAAATGTTGGCCTCTGTTCACAATATCCGGGGGTGCGACACGATGAACGGCGCCACATGAGGCGCTTGATGAAATGTCCCGGCGGGCTTGCCGACGTGCGTGCGACGCGCCGATCGCCATTTCCAGGTGATGGCGCGGCGCCGAAACCGGCCATACGCCGGGAGCATTTGAGGAGCGGGTGACGCTCGGAGGTTTTCATGGACCCGAGGACGCAAGGTCTGCATTCCGGGAGCCCCTACCCACCCTGCAGCGGTTCGTCCGAACGGTGTTGCCGCCCCCGCCCCCCTGTGCTAGTTCGGCGCCGGGCTGCAAGGAGCGTGCGGCGGGTCTCGCCGTGTGCTGATTAAAAAGCCAAGTTTCCTCAAGCGCTTAAGGTCTGCGTCCTGCAGGTTTTTCCAGCGCGAAGTCACGAGAAGAAAGCGGCGTTCGAAGTGACCACGCAAACTGACGCGATCACAGGCGAAACCGGCGAGCGTTATGCGCGCGCGCTGTTCGAGCTGGCCCAAGACGCCGGCGAGCTGGCTTCGGTGGAGAGCGACGTGGACACGCTCGGCGCCGCGCTCGGCGAATCTGAAGATCTGCGCCGCGCGTTGAACAGCCCGGTGTTCCGCGCCTCGGAAAAGGCGAGCGCCCTCAAGGCGATCGCTGAAAAGCTCGAGCTCAACGCGCTGACCGCCCGTTTCCTCGGAGTCGTCGCGAGCAACGGCCGGGCCGGTGATATCTCGAAAATGCTGCGCGCCTTCAAGGCGCTTGCGGCCAAGAAACGCGGGTCGGCGACCGCCGAGGTGGTCACCGCCGACGCGCTCACCCAGGCCCAGCTCAAAGAGCTCACCGCCGCGCTGAAAACTGCGCTGGGCCGTGACGTGGAAGTGCGCACCGAGGTGCGCGAAGACATTCTCGGCGGGCTGATCGTGAAGGTCGGCTCGCGCATGTTTGACTCCTCCCTCAAGTCGAAACTTGAGGGGCTGCGCAAAACGATGAAAGAGGCGTAGGCCATGGATATCCGGGCGGCGGAAATTTCCGCGATCCTCAAAGAGCAGATCAAGAATTTCGGCGCTGAGGCGGACGTCTCCGACGTCGGCACGGTGCTGAGCGTGGGTGACGGCATCGCCCGCATCTACGGCCTCGACGAGGTCCAGGCCGGCGAGCTCGTGGAGTTCCCGGGCGGGGTGAAGGGCATGGCCCTGAATCTGGAGCGCGACAATGTCGGCTGCGTGATCTTCGGTGAAGACCGGGGCATCAAGGAGGGCGACACTGTCAAGCGTCTGGGCTCTATCGTGGACGCCCCGGTCGGCAAGGGTCTTCTCGGCCGCGTCGTCAACGCGCTGGGCGAGCCGATCGACGGCAAGGGCCCGCTCAAGGACATCGCCGAGCGCCGCATCGTCGACGTGAAGGCGCCGGGCATCCTGCCGCGCAAATCGGTGCACGAGCCCATGGCCACCGGCATCAAGGCGATCGACTCCATGATCCCGATCGGCCGCGGCCAGCGCGAGCTGATCATCGGCGACCGCCAGACCGGCAAGACCG
>JBKHAZ010000154.1:0-6634 GCA_046542605.1 Oceanicaulis sp.
CGGGGTCCGTCGGCGAGCGCGCGGCCGGTGAGCTCCAGCCCGGCCCGGCCCATGCGCGCGCGCCCGGTCTCGCCCAGCGCCGCGATCCGTTCGCCGCCGCGCACCAGAAGGCTCGCCGTGGCCATCAGGCATACCGCCGCGCGGTCACGCTTGGACGAAAGCCCGGGCGAGCCCGCCGACATGCCCGGGGCGCCGTCGCGCCAGAGAAGGACGGCGTTCGCCGCCTCCCACTCGGTTTCGCGCACGAAGAGCTGGTCTCCGCGCCCCGAGCGCCGCCAGTCGACGCCCGCCGCGCCGTCTTCGGGGCGATGGTGGCGATATTCCCAGAACGTCTCGCCGGCGCCCGGCTTTCTGCGCCCATGCACGCCGTGCGCCACGCTCGCGGCGATCCGTTCGGCCTCGGCCAGGAGCGCGGGAAAGCGCGAAGCGGCGGCCTCGGCGCTGCGGCGCAGGGTGGAAAATTGCGGTTCAGCCATGGGGGGCGCTCGCCCGCGGCCGCGATGTCCTGCCCCGTTGACGGGGGAGGTGGTCGCGACGTGACCGGAGGGGGCGCCGCCGGCCCCGAAGACGGCGCAGCCCCCCTCGGCCCTCCGGGCCACTCTCCCCGTGGACGGGGAGAGACCTCTCCGTCTTCAATGGTTTGAAGAGCACGCTAAGCCGCCTCGCCCGCCAGCCGTGCGATGAGGGCGTCGACGCTCAGCCCGTCGGCGCGGGCGGCGAACGTCACGGCCATGCGGTGCTTCAAGACCGGACCGGCGAGCGCGGCGACGTCTTCGGTCGAGGGCGCCAGGCGGCCCTGAAGGAGCGCGCGTGCGCGCACCGCCAGTATCAGCGCCTGACCGGCGCGCGGACCGGGGCCCCAGGCGACCGCCTCGCGCACCTCGGCGTCGGCCGAGCGGTCGGGCCGGGCGCGTTCGAGAAGGTCGAGTACGCTGGACATCACTTCCTCGCCCACCGGCATGGCGCGCACGAGCTGTTGCAGGTCCATGACCTCTTTGGCCGAGAGGACGGTTTGGGCGGCCGCATCCTGCGTCCCGGTGGTGGCCAGAAGGATCGCGCGCTCCTCCTCGCGGGTGGGGTAGGGCACGTCGATCTGCATCAGGAAACGGTCGAGCTGGGCCTCGGGCAGGGGATAGGTGCCCTCCTGCTCGATCGGGTTCTGGGTCGCCAGGACATGAAACGGCTTGGGCAGGTCGTGGCGATGGCCGGCGACGGTGACGAAGCCTTCCTGCATGGCCTGCAGCAGCGCGGCCTGGGTGCGCGGGCTGGCCCGGTTGATCTCGTCGGCCATCAAGAGCCGGCAGAAGACCGGGCCGGGGATGAAGCGGAAGCTGCGCGCGCCGCCGGCGCCCTCCTCAAGGACTTCCGAGCCCAGAATGTCGGCGGGCATGAGGTCAGGGGTGAACTGCACCCGCTTGTCGTCAAGCCCGGTGACCCTGGCCACGGCGTGCACCAGGCGCGTCTTCGCCAGCCCGGGCGCGCCCACCAGCAGGCCGTGCCCGCCCGACAAGATCACCGCCAGCGTCTGCTCGACCACCGCGTCCAGGCCGATGATCTCGCGCGCGAGCGAGGTTTTGACCTCGGACAGGCGCTCGGCGGCCGCGTCGGCGCGCGCAGGGGTGTCTTTCTTCTCGGGGCTCATCGACTTACATCCATGGAAAGAGCGTTATCGCACCAAACATGGCCGCAGCCAGGAGAGGTGTCCATGGGTGGACCCGCACCTGACCAAAATGCAATGCAGTCGCTGATCGAGGCCGCCGAAAGCGCGGCCGGCGAGGGCGGATACCCGCCTGTGGAGAAATGGGAGCCGGACTATTGCGGCGAGATGGACATGGTCATCCGCCGCGACGGCTCCTGGTGGCACGAAGGCGTGCGGATCGGCCGGGAAAAGCTGATCCGCTTGTTTTCGCGCATTCTTCGCAAGGATGAGGACGGCGAGACCTACCTCGTCACCCCGGTGGAGAAGATTCGCATCAAGGTGGAGGCTGCGCCTTTCATCGCGGTGCGCGTCGACGCGGCCGGGGACGGGAAAGATCGACGCATCGCCTTTGCGACGAATATGGACGATCTCATCGTCGCAGGCCCTGACCATCCCTTGCGGGTGGAGATCGGACCCGGCGGCGAGCCCGATCCCTACATCCATGTGCGCGGCCGGCTGGAGGCGCTGATCACGCGTGCGGCCTTCTACGATCTCGCCGAGCTGGCGGTGGAGGGCGAGGACGAAACAGGCGCGCCCTGCATGGGCGTGTGGAGCCGGGGCGTGTTCTTTCCCGTGGGGCCGCGCGCGTGAGCGCACGCCCCTCGCAGCACGCCGAGCCTGAGGCGGTGATCGCGCGGCTGAAGGCCGTCCTCGACCCGGTCGACGCCCGCCGGCGCCCGCCCGCGTTCGGCGACGGCGACCTGAACGGGGCGCCCGCGCCCACCGGCCGCAAGCTGAAGCCGGCCGCGGTGCTGGCGCTTCTGGAGCGCGAGCGCGATGCGTTGCGCATCGTGTTCACCCGGCGCGCCGATCATCTGCAGGCGCACGCCGGACAGGTGAGCTTTCCCGGCGGGCGCCAGATGGCGGGACTGGAAACGCTCAGCGAATGCGCCTTGCGCGAAACGCAGGAAGAGATCGGGATCGCGCCGGAGCGGATCACCCTGCTTGGAAGCTGGGAGCCCTACGAGACGGTGACCGGCTATGAAGTGACGCCGTTTCTGGGACTGGCCGCCGGACCTCTGGCGTTCATCGCCGATCCCGGAGAGGTGGCGGAGATTTTCCGCACGCCGTTCGACTTCCTCATGAATCCGGCTAACCATCGTCTCGAGGAGCGCGAATTTCGCGGCATGCTGCGGCGTTACTACGCCATGCCGTGGAAGGGGCGCTATATCTGGGGCGCGACGGCCGGCATGCTCAAGGCGCTCTCGGGCCGTTATGCGGCCGGACGCCGACCGGTTTAATCGCGCGAAGGGCGGAGCGTTACATGGCGCGCTATATTCTCATCCTCGCCGCGGTGATCGCCGCGCCGTTCCTGGTCTGGACGCTCATGCGTCTCATCCGGGGCGGGCCGGCGCGGCCTGCGCCGACGACGCTGCTGGTGACGATTTCGGCCGCCGGCACGATCGCCGCCCTGTTGGTGCTCGGCGTGGTCGGCTTGAACTCGGGCTCGGGCGAAGGCGCCTACGCCCCGCCGACCCTCGAAGACGGTCAGGTCCGTCCAGGCCGGTTCGAGGAGCGGGAGGACCGGTCGGGCGATCCGGCGCGATGACCGCGCGGCTCGACCCGGCCGCGCACCCGTGGCTCGACGCGCCGGAGACCCGCCGGGTGATGGAGGCGCTGAGCCCCGGCGACAGCGACCGGGCGCGCTACGTGGGCGGCTGCGTTCGAAACGCGATCATGGGCCGGCCGGTGGACGATGTGGATATCGCGACGGTCCTTCAGCCCGAAGAGACCGTAAAGGCGCTCGAAGCGGCCGGGATCAAGGCCGCGCCCACCGGCCTCGCCCACGGCACGGTGACGGCGGTCGCCGACGGCAAGCCGTTCGAGGTCACAAGTCTTCGAAAGGACGTGGAAACTTTCGGCCGGCGTGCGGTGGTCGCTTTCACCACCGATTGGAGCGAAGACGCGCAGCGCCGCGATTTCCGGCTCAACAGCATCTATGCGCGCCGCGACGGAACGCTGTTCGATCCGTGCGGCGGCGTGGCCGATGCGCGTGCGGGCCGGGTGATCTTCATCGGCCAACCGGCTGCGCGCATCGCCGAGGACTATCTGCGTATCCTGCGCTTCTACCGGTTCAACGCCTGGTACGGCGCCGCGATCGACCCCGACGGTCAGGCCGCCTGCGCGCGGATGGCGTCCCGCTTGCGCGATCTGTCCGCCGAGCGGGTGTGGAGGGAGTTGAAGAAATTGCTCGCCGCGCCCGATCCGCGGGCGGCCGTCAAAGCGATGCAGGACGGCAACGTGCTTGAGGAAGTCTTGCCGGTTCGGCTCGACTTTCCGCGCCTGGCGGGCATAATTAACGCTGATTTAACCACGTCCCGCGAGCCGGATGCGCTGTTGCGCTTGGTCGCGCTCGCCGGACGCGAAGCCGACGCGGTGGACGAGATCATGCAGGCCATGAAGGCCTCAAACGCGGAGAAGACGCGCGCCGGGGCGATGGCGGCCCGGGCCGGCGATCCGCATGTGCGCGCCGGTCAACCGGCCGGCGCGCGGGCGCGCGCGCTCTATGCGCTGGGCGCTGACGCCGTGATCGCGCGCTTGCGTCTGGACGAGGCGGAAGGGCTCGGCGTGGCCGGCGACGACATCGCCGCGGCGCGCGCCTGGAGCCGGCCGCGCTTTCCGGTGAAAGGCAAGGACCTCGTCGCCGCGGGGATCGCGCCGGGGCCCGAGCTTGGAGAAATTCTCGCGCGCCTTGAAGCCGAATGGATCGACAGCGCGTTCTCTCTCGGCCGGGCTGCGCTTGTGGAGCGCGCCCGCAAATCGCTCGGAGGGGGATGATGAGCGAGACCAAGACATCGAAACCGGTCACGGTCCTGAGACACACCGTCAAGGCGATGAGCGCCTTCGGGTACGTGGATCAGGCTTTCATCGTGGCGGCGTTCGAGACGTTTCTCAAAGAGCAACCCCAGCCTGAAGAGGACAAGCGGCGCGGCAAGGGCGTGTTGCACTGGCTGACCAAGCCGTTCTCCGGGATCGGCCGGGGCGGTGAAATCGCGCCGCATGAGCGCAAGACGCCCAAGGGCGTGTCGCCGGCGTCCGGCGGTATGTTCGGACCGAAGATCGACAGTTCGATCGGGCTGTTGAAAGGACTGCTCGCCCACGTGCCGCAAGCCGCGCCGGTGACGAGCCGGCGCCCGGGCAAACCGAAACCGGCGCATCTGGAGACGCTGATTGCACGCCATGAGGCGCGCGACCACAAGCTGGTGGCGAAATTCTTCCGCCAGTCCGGCCTCGCCGAAACCGGCTTCCCGGTGCGCCTCGTGGGTCCGCAAAAATCTGACGCGGCCGACGGGCCGCTGAAGAAGGGCGAGATCAGCCGCGCCGCGGCGCTGTCCGCGCTCACCGGCGGGCTGCTCTATCGCTTCGCCTACGACCATGAAGACCAGCTGAAATGGGATGACGCCGGCAAGGTGTTCCGCTCCAAAGGCGTCTACCGGCTTTTCGTATGCCCGCCCGGCCAGTCTTTTGTTGAGCAGCGCCTGGTGCTCATCCATCTCGACGACGACCGTACGGTCATCCGCGCCGCCGAAATCCGCAAGCGCAAGAACGGCTATGTGCTGCGCGGCGGGTTTGTGGTGCCCGCCAGCGGGGTGAACACGCTGATCCTGTCGTCGGATTTCTCCGAGGAGACGATTGCGGCGGTGGTGGAGGCGGTGCTCGGCGCCGAGCACCGCCAGCTCCTGATGCCCGACGGCGCGCCGGAGGTCCGCCACCAGTCCGCCTTCCTGCAGGAGCATCAGATGGGTTTCTACACCCTGCTCAATCGCGGCGGGGGCGAGGTGCGCGGCTCGGTGCTCGATGGTCCCGCGCCGGGCGGGGTCGCCGGTTACAGGATCGAAGCCGAGGAGATCGGGTCACTGGCCGAGCTTCCGCTGGGCCTGCTCACCGACGCCCAGATCGAGGAACTCGACCTGCGCGACCGCGTGCTGATCGCCCAGACCGCGGCCCACGGCCCCACGCTCAGCATCGAAATGGGCTAGCGCTGTCGGCTTCCTTCGTCCGGATACTGGAAAACCTCCGCCAGCGGCGCGCCGAACACGCGCGCAATCTGAAATGCGCGTTCCAGCGACGGCGAGTACTTGGCTTGTTCCATGGCCAGCTCGGTCTGACGGGTCATTCCGATCTTTTCGGCGAGCTTGGCCTGGGTCGTTTCGCCGGGGTGGAAACGCAGCTCGCGTATCCGGTTCCTCACCCGGGTCTTGCGCGCCATGCTCAGGCGCCGAGCCGGGAGGCGAGGCGCGCCGCAAGCCCTTGGAGATACCCGACGCCACGAGCGATCCGAGCAGTGCGTGGGCGACCCGGAAGCCCGGTACGCCGAGGATCGACAGGATCAGCGTCGTGATCGCGCCGAAGCCGAGCACATAGCCGGTCTCCGCGTCGGCGCGTATCTCGATGGAACGGTCGCGTTCGTCCGGTCCGGCTTCGGTGTCGCGGGCGAACAGGGCCGCAAGGATGACTCGCCTCGCCGTGTCGGCGGATTTGCAGGCTGTTTGCGTCCCAGCGCTGAGTGCGGACGGTCGGCGAGATATGTCGCCGGCTGGAGCCCGCGACATCGGTCCAGGCCCCGGACCGGCGGCTACTCTTCGAGGCGGCGCACGGCTTCTTCCGCGGCGGCGGAGCGGAAGGTGGTTGCGATCTCCAACAGCGCCTCGGAGCGGCGGCGCATGGCCGTATCGAAGGCGGTGGCGGTCTCCATGGCCGCGGCGCTGCGCAGCGCGCGCAGCGCTTCCTCGCCGTAGGCTTCGGCGTCGTGGGCCAGAAGCGCGATCGCGAAGTGATAGGGAATGGCGGGGCTGTCGGCGACCGCCACGGCTGCGCGATAGTGCTCCAGCCCGTCCCGGCTGCTGGCGCCGAACGTGCGCTCGCCGGCCCGGCGCACGATCTCGAGATGCCAGGCGCCCAGAAGCGCGTTGCCCCACGGGTCGGCGGGGGTCA
>JBKHAZ010000155.1:0-6615 GCA_046542605.1 Oceanicaulis sp.
AGTCGGTTTGGTCGATCAGGATCGACCGAAACGGCGCTAGTCCGGCGCGCCGCGGCGCTCTTCCCGGCGGGCTTCGGCGCGGCGCTCGGCGTCTTCGGCGCGGCGTTCCGCAGCTTCGGCGCGGCGGTCGGCCTCGCCGGGCGCCGGCGACGGGGCGAAGCGCACCACCACTTCGCCAGGCGCGCCATCTCGCGCTTCCACCGCGGCCGGCGGCGAAGGCGGCGCCGGCGGACCGCCGCCCGACTGCTCCAGAAGCACCCGGATGGGTTCGCCAAGCTCGGCGCGGCGGATTTCGAACGTCCAGCCCGCGCCGGCCTCGCCGCCGCTCTCCATCGCCATGTCGGCGTGGGCCATCGAGGCGAGGGCGGCGCGAAGGCCTTCGCGCGCCGCGTCCAGCGCCTCGCGTTCGATCGCCGAGCCGTAGAGATTGCGTTCGGCCTCCTCAATCGCCGCTTCGATCGAGGCGCGCGCCTGCTGCAGCGCGCGGCGCCGTCCGTCGACGCCGCCATAGGCGGCGCTCAAAGCCGGTTTCCCATCCTCAACGCGCGCCGGCGAGGTTTCGCCGCCGCACGTATCGATGCTGACGGTGTCGGGCAGCCCGTCGATCCGCGCGCCGCACACCTGGCGGAAGCTGTCGGCGGCCAGCCCGTGCGCGCTGCGGAAATCGGCGCCGGTCAGATCCACCGAGACGAAGCGCGCATCAGTGAGGTCGGCGCTGCGGAAATCGGCCTCGGTGAGATCGGCCTGTTCGAAGATCGCCCCGGTGAGCGTGGCGCTGCGCAAATCGGCGGCGCGCAGCGCCGCGCCGAAGAAGTGGGCTTGCGAGAACTGCGCGCCGCGCATGTCGGCGCTGGTGAAATCGACCTGGCGCAGCACCGCGTCGCGCGCCTCGGCCCGCCCGAGATCGGCGCCGGCGAAGCTGACCTGCATCATCACCGTCCCGGTGAAGCGTGTGCGCTCCAGCCGGGCGCCGGCGAAATCGACCTGGTGCAGACGCGCGCGCTGAAAATCGGCGTCGGACAGATCGGCGCCGGAAAAGCTCACCGCGTTCAGTCGCGCCTCGCTTAGCGAGGTGTGCGCGAAATCGGCGCCGGAAAAGGTCATGTCGGCCATGCGCGCGCCCAGAAGCTCGGCGTGCGAGAAGTCCGCGCTGGAAAAATCACCGCCCAGAAACTGCGCGTTCGCCAGATTGCTGTCGGCGAAATCGCAGCCCTGACAGTCCCCGCCGATGACGAGCCGCTTGTGCGGATCGTCGCCGGACTCTCCGGCGACCGCCGGAGCGGTCAGCGCAGCCGACGCGGCCGCGGCGAGAAGGGACAGGCTGAGCTTCATGGCCGAAAACCTAGACAATCCCCGCCCGGGTTTCGACTTAAATCGCGGTAAGCCGCTGAATGTCTGAGGGGGCGGAGCGCCTGCCGGTCTAGCGCGCGCAGGGGCGGACCGTGAGCGCGCCGGGCAGGCGGGTGCTCGCATCGCCGCATGCGGCGTCGAGCTGATCCTGGGTGAGCCCGCGGGCGGTCTCGAGCTCGGCGCCGGAGACATTCGCGCCGGTCAGGACGGCGCCGGTGAGGTCCGCGCCGCCGAAATGAGCGCCGACGGCGGTCGCGCGCGTCAGGTCCGCGCCGCGGAAACTGGCGCCGGTGAAGCGCGCGCCGAACAGATTGGCCACTGAAAGATTCGTCCGGTCGAAACGGGCGCGATTCATCGTCGACAGGCTCAGATCGGCCTGGCGCAGGCGGGCGCCGGACAGATCGAGGCCCGGCAGGTCGCGATAGCTGAGATCGGCCTGGAACAGATTGCAGCCGGGGCAATCGCGCCCGGCCTGCACCGCGGCGATTTCAGACGCGGTCTGTGCGTGAGCCCCGCCGGCGAGCGTGGCGGCGAGACACAAGGCGGCGAAGTGTTTCATCATGGCACGGCTCGCATTGAGGCGGCGGTCGGATCGACCGCCGCGCTGCAAGCCCCGGGCCTTACGCCTTCGCGCGCTCCGCCAGCCAGCTTTCCAGCCAGCGGATGTGATAGTCGCCCGACAGGAAGGCGGGCTCCTCCAGAAGCGCCAGATGCAGCGGGATGGTCGTCTCCACCCCGCCCACGACCATCTCGCCGAGCGCGCGTTTCAGGCGCATCAGCGCCTCGTCGCGGTCGCGCCCGTGCACGATCAGCTTGCCGATCATCGAGTCGTAATAGGGCGGGATCGAATAGCCGGTATAGAGCCCGCTATCGAGGCGTACGCCGAGCCCGCCGGGGGCGTGGAACTCGGTGACCTTGCCCGGCGAGGGGGTGAAGGTTTCCGGGTTCTCCGCATTGATGCGGCATTCGATGGACCAGCCCTCGAATTTCACGTCCTCCTGGGTCAGGTCCAGCGGCAGGCCCGCGGCGATGCGGATCTGTTCGCGCACCAGGTCTATACGGGTGATCGCCTCGGTGACCGGGTGCTCCACCTGCAGGCGCGTGTTCATCTCGATGAAGTAGAACTCGCCGTTCTCGTAGAGGAACTCCACCGTGCCGGCGCCGCGATAGCCGATGGCCTTCACCGCGTCGGTGACGATCTTGCCGATGCGCGCGCGGGTTTCGGCGTCGATGGCGACGGAGGGCGCTTCTTCGAGCACTTTCTGATGACGGCGCTGCAAGGAGCAGTCGCGCTCGCCCAGATGGATGACATTGCCGTGTTCGTCGGCGAGCACCTGAATCTCGATATGGCGCGGCTGGCCGAGATATTTCTCGATATAGACCGCGCCGTCGCCGAAGGCGGCTTTCGCTTCGGAGGAGGCGGTCTGCAGCGCGCTTTCGAGGCTGGCTTCGTCCTGGGCGACCTTCATGCCGCGACCGCCGCCGCCGGAGGCGGCTTTGATCAGGACGGGAAAGCCGATGGATTTGGCGACCTTGCGCGCCTCGTCCATGTCCTCGATCGCGCCGTCGGAGCCGGGCACGACGGGGATGCCGGCCTCCACGGCCGCCTGCTTGGCGGTGATCTTGTCGCCCATGAGCCGGATCGTCTCCGGCTTCGGCCCGATGAAGGTGAGATCATGGGCTTCCACGATCTCGGCGAAGCGGGCGTTTTCCGACAAAAAGCCGTAGCCCGGGTGGATCGCCTGGGCGCCGGTCACTTCGGCGGCCGCGATGATCTGGGGCACGTTGAGATAGGACCGCCCGGCCGGGGGCGGGCCGATGCAGACGCTTTCATCGGCGAGCTTCACGTGCATCGCATTGGCGTCGGCTTCCGAATGCACCGCCACCGTCTTGATGCCCATCTCCTTGCA
This sequence comes from Oceanicaulis sp., assembly GCA_046542605.1. Lineage (GTDB taxonomy): Bacteria > Pseudomonadota > Alphaproteobacteria > Caulobacterales > Maricaulaceae > Oceanicaulis. The sequence continues at coordinate 3,261 of JBKHAZ010000155.1, forward strand.
GGCCCGGTGGACCCGAAGGGCGATCTCGCCGCGGTTGGCGATCAGGATCTTGTCGAACATGTCCGGCCCCTAGCCGATGATGAACAGGGCTTCGCCGTATTCCACCGGCTGGGCGTCGTCCACGAGCAGCTCCACGAGCTTGCCCGATTTCGGCGCGGTGATCGGGTTGAAGGTCTTCATCGCCTCGACGAGCAGGATGGTCTCGCCCTCCTTCACCGAATCGCCGGGTTTCTTGAACTGATCGGCGTCGGGCGAGGGGCGCAGATAGGCGGTGCCCACCATGGGCGAAGTCACCGCGCCGGGATGGGATTTCGGATCGGCGGCGGCGGAGGAGGCGGGGGTTTCAGGCGGGCTCGACGGCGCGCTGGCCGGCGCGGGTTGCGGCGCGGCGGGCGCAGGCTGCGGCGCGGCGGCGTAGGGAACCGGCGCGGCCTGAATTTCACGCGCCACGCGGATGCGCAACTCGCCCTTCTCCACTTCGATCTCGGTGAGCTCGGTGTCCTTCAGGATGTCGGCCAACTCGCGCACGAGCTTGGAATCGATCTGCGGGCGGGACGTGTTGGACGCCATGGGCGTTACCCTTCTTGTCTTTGTCTTTTCAGCCCTGACGGGCGGCCAGATGATACGCGGCCTCAACCGCCAGCACATAGCCGAACGCGCCGAAGCCGGAAATCGAGCCCTTCGCGGCCATGGCGACATAGCTTGTCGCCCTGAACGCCTCGCGGGCGGCAGGCTGGGACAGATGCACTTCTACAGCCGGGCAGTCCACCCCTTTGAGCGCGTCATGCAGCGCGATCGAGGTGTGGGTGTAGGCGGCCGGATTGATGACGATCGCCGAGGCCTCGCGGCCGGCGCGCTGGATGAGGTCCACCAGCTCGCCCTCGTGATTGGTCTGTTCAAACACGATCTCCACGCCCAGATCGCTCGCACGCCCGGCGCAGAGCTCTTCGACGTCGCGCAAGGTCAGCGATCCGTAGATTTCCGGTTCCCGGGTTCCGAGCAGGTTCAGATTGGGACCGTTGAGGATGTGGATGGGCTTCAAACAATTGCTCCGCAGCGGGGAAGCCTTGACGTAAGGTCTCGGTTCTACGACGTGAACGCCATGGAAAACAAGCAAAGCCCATGCCTGAAAGCGCGTCCATGAGCGAGATCACTGTCACCGTGAACGGAGAGGGCCGCACCGCCCCTGCGGGTTTGAGCCTCTCGGGATTCCTCGATCATCTCGGCCTCGACCCGCGCAAGGTCGCCGTGGAGCGCAATCTGGAGATCGCGCCGCGCTCACAGTATGACGCGATCATGATCGAGCCGGACGACCGGATCGAGATCGTTCACTTCGTCGGCGGAGGCTAGCGCGGGGGAGGCGTGCGTTCGATGTTGACCGGGAGCCCGCCTGACACCGCAGGAATCGCACAGGCGAGAAGACCGAGATGATCGCCCGCCGGTTCGCCGTCCACCACGACGATCCAGACGAAAAAGCTCAAGGCGAAAACGCCGCTGTAAAGACTGAACCACCGTGCATGACGGTAGACTGGACTATTCGGCAGGGCGGGCACGCTCGACCTCGCTCGCAAGACCATTATCGTTGAGAGAATACCCGGCTTGTGCGCCTTGGTCGATGCGCCGCGCCGGGCGGAACAAGGAAACAGCCATGCCCACCCCCTTCCGTGAAGCTCCGCACACGCCGCTCACCGTCGCCGGCCGCACGCTGTCCTCGCGCCTGATCATCGGCACGGGCAAGTATGAAAGCTATGAGCAGAACGCCCGCGCGCTCGAAGCGTCCGGCGCGGAGATGATCACCGTCGCGGTGCGCCGGGTGAATCTCTCCGACCCGGACAAGCCGCGCCTGGTCGATCACATCGATCCGGAAAAATACGTCTTCCTGCCGAACACCGCAGGCTGTTTCACCGGCGAGGACGCCGTCCGGACGCTGCGCCTGGCGCGCGAAGCCGGCGGCTGGACACTGGTGAAGCTGGAGGTTCTCTCCGACCCCAAGCACCTCTATCCCGACATGGCCGAGACGCTGCGGGCCACCGAGATGCTGATCAAGGAGGGGTTCGACGTGATGGTCTACTGCTCCGACGATCCAGTGTATGCGAAAAAGCTGGAGGAGGCCGGCGCCTGCGCGATCATGCCGCTGGGCGCGCCGATCGGCTCAGGCCTCGGAATCCAGAATCCGGTCAATATCCGCCTCATCATCGAAGAGGCGAACGTGCCGGTGATCGTCGACGCGGGCGTGGGCACGGCCTCGGACGCCGCCATCGCCATGGAGCTGGGCTGCGACGGGGTGCTCATGAACACCGCCATCGCCGAAGCGAAAGATCCGGTCTTGATGGCGAGCGCGATGAAGCACGCCGTCATCGCCGGGCGTGAAGCCTATCTCGCCGGCCGCATGGCGAAAAAGAAATACGCCGACGCCTCGAGCCCGCTGGCGGGGCTGATCTAGGATCAGCCCGCGCGCTGCAGCGCCCGGTCGAGGGTTTCGTCAAGCAGCTCCAGATTGGCGCCGTTCACGATCTGGCCGTCGACGATGAAGAAGGGCGTGCCCACCCGGCCGATGGACATGGCCAGATCGCGCGTATCCTGCAGGTGCCCGGTGATCTCCTCGGAGTCCATTTCCGCGCGCATCGCCGCGACGTCCACGCCGACATCGGCGGCGATCTCGTCGATCCGCCGCGCAGGCAGGGGCCCGCTGGCGGTCATCAGTCCGTCGTGCAGATCGGCGTAGAGGTCCGGCTGCAACCGCCAGACCGCGAGCGCGGCGCGCGCCGCCTCGATGGAGGTTTCCCCGTTGATGGGGAATTCCTTGAACACGAAGCGGACCTGGTCGCCGTGATCCTCCAGCGTGTCCTGGACCCAGCCGTTGACCATGGTGCAGTAAGGACAGCGATAGTCGAAGAATTCCACGATCGTGATCGGCGCGTCTTGCGCGCCCATCACCGGATCGCGCGCGTCTTCGAAAATCTGCTCGGCCTCGCTCTCCACCGCCTGAACCTGGCCCTGACGCTCCCGGTCGCGGGCGCGGCGTTGCAGCTCGATCAGCGCCTCCTCGATCACTTCCGGGTTTTCCAGGATATAGCTGCGCACGATCTCTTCGATTTCGGCGCGGTCGCGCGGGGTCTCGCCGCCCTGGGCGGACGCGTCGTCGGCGCCGGAACACGCGGCGATGACGAACGAAGCGGCGAGGGCGGTGATCAGGCGGCGCATGGGCGAAGTCTCCGGCGGGCGTTTTTCGGATCAGAACGGGTTTAGTCGCGGTGCAACCGCTGGGGCAAGCCGAAACGGGGCGCAGCGGTCAAAAGCGCGTGAGCGGGCTAGAAGTTCGGCCGGCGCGTGCGCCCGGCCCGGTTCCATTCGC
>JBKHAZ010000156.1:0-6603 GCA_046542605.1 Oceanicaulis sp.
AATCGAACCCCTGACCTCGTCATTGCGAACGACGCGCTCTCCCAACTGAGCTACGGCCCCGGTCTTTATGGGAAGCGTGGAGGTACGCGCGCGCCGGAGGTCTGTCAAGCGGGCGCGCTGCGGGCCGCGAAGGCCCGCAACGCCGCCCTTGTCCGAGCGGTGCGGCGCAGAGCAAAATCGCCCCATGGCGGGTTCGTTATCCATGCACGGCTTCATGCCCCACGGGATGTGCTATCTCTGGCGGCCCGACGTGCTGTGGCTGCATGTGGGCTCCGACGCGCTGATCGCCCTGAGCTATTTCTCGATCCCCGCCGCGATGGCGGCCTTCTCGGCGCGCCGCCCCGATCTGGCCTACCGTCCGGTGATCTGGCTGTTCATCGCATTCATCATCCTGTGCGGTTTCACCCACGCCTTCTCCATCTGGACGGTGTGGACGCCGGACTACGTGATGCAGGGCTATCTGAAGGCCGCAACCGCACTTGCCTCGATGGCCACGGCGGTGGCGCTATGGCCGCTCCTGCCGCGCGCCGCGGCCCTGCCCTCCAGCGAGGATTTGAAGGCGAAGAACGCCGCGCTGGAGCACGAGATCGCCCGGCGCGCCGGCGTCGAGGCCGAGCTGACCGCCCTGGCGGCCGACCTGGAACGCCGGGTGGAGAAGCGCACCGCCGAATTGAAACGCGCCAACGCCGCGCTCGATCAGTTCGCCACCACCGCCAGCCATGATCTGCAGGCGCCGCTGCGCCATATCGGCCTGTTCGCCGAACTGATCGCCCGCGACGAGGCGGGCTTGTCCGAGGCCGGCCGCAACCAGCTGGGGCGCATCTCGATTTCCGTGGAGCGCTTGCAGTCGCTGATCACCGCCCTGCTCACCTACGCCAAGCTGGTCAATACGCCGCCGCAAATCGAGGCGACCGACCTGACCCGCGTCGCCCAGGCCGCCGCCGACGCCCGGCGCCTGGAGATCGAGGCCGCCGGAGCGCAGATGGAGATCGGCGCCCTGCCCCGCGTGCAGGCCGACCCGGTGCTTATCGAGCGCGTCTTCGACAACCTCATAGGCAACGCGTTGAAATATCATGAGGGCGATGGAGCGTTGCGCGTGGTGATCGAAGGTGAAGCCGATCGGAACACCGCCGCGATTTCCGTCACCGACAACGGGCCCGGCGTCCCCGAGGCGTTCGCGGAGCGGGCCTTCGCCATGCTGACCCGCCTCCAAAGCGGCGGCGACGGGGCCGGGGTGGGTCTGGCCTTCTGCCGCACGATTGTTGAAAGCCATGGCGGGAGCATGCACCTCGACACCAGCCACGCCGGGGGGGCGCGCTTCATATTCACCCTGCCGCCTGCGGTCTAGCGCGCGGTTCACCTTGCCAGTATAGCCGTGCCGCCTATAGACAGAGGCCGTCCAGCCTGACGGAGCCGAGATGACCTTCCCCCAGCTGATCCTGACCTTTTTCGCCGATTATATTCTCGGCTTTCTCATCCTCGTCGTCTTCATCGGCGTGATCCTGAGCTGGCTGATCAGCTTCAACGTGGTCAATCCGCGCAATCAGTTCGTCGCGATGCTCTGGCGCTTCACCACCGCGCTCACCGAGCCGCTTTTGCGCCCGATCCGATCCATCCTGCCCAATCTGGGCGGGATCGACCTCTCGCCGCTGGTCTTGCTCCTGGCGATCTACTTCCTGCGTGCGGTGATCGAGACCCAGCTCTGCCCGATGACCGGGCCGGCCCAGTACTGCTATTGATCGCGCGCCGGGTTGACCGGACGCGTGCGCTGCGGCACGAGCCCTGCCCATGAGCGATATTCTCAAGACCCATGACGCCGGCGCCGTCCTGATCGACGGCAAGGCCGGCGCCGCGGCCGTCGATGCGGCCGCGAAGGCCGCCGCGGCCGTGCTCGCCGAAGATCTGGGGCGGGCGCCGTGTCTCGCCGTGGTGCTGGTCGGAGACGACCCGGCAAGCCAGGTCTATGTCCGCAACAAGGTGCGGCGCACCGAAGCGGCCGGCATGGTTTCGCTGGAGCATCGCCTTTGCGAAGACACCGCCCAGGCCGACATTCTCGCACTTGTGAAGCGGCTGAATGCGGATGACGGGGTCGACGGGATTCTCGTCCAGCTGCCTTTGCCGGCTCATGTGGACGCCACCGCGGTGGTGGAGGCGATCGATCCGGCCAAAGACGTCGACGGCCTCACCGCGGCGAGCGCCGGCGCGCTGGTGCAGGGCGCACCGGGGCTGCGGCCCTGCACGCCTTCGGGCTGCGTGTGGCTGGCGCGCCAGGCGCTGGGCGATCTCAGCGGAAAGTCCGTGGTCGTGATCGGCCGCTCCATTCTCGTTGGCAAGCCGGCCGCCCTGCTCTTTCTGGAGCAGAATTGCACCGTCACGCTCGCCCATTCGCGCACTCAGAACCTCCCAGAGGTGTGTGCGCGCGCCGACATTCTGGTGCCCGCCGCCGGCCGGCCGCAAATGGTCAAGGCCGACTGGGTCAAGCCGGGTGCGGCGGTGATCGATGTGGGCATCAATCGGATCGAGGGACCGGACGGCAAGGCCCGGCTGGTGGGCGATGCCGACTTCGACGCGCTCATCGGCAAGGCCGGCTACATCACCCCGGTTCCCGGCGGGGTGGGGCCGATGACCATCGCCATGCTGCTGGTCAACACGGTGGTCGCCGCGGCCCGGCGCGCCGGCCTGAAAATCCCCGCCGACCTTGCCGCTGTGACGAAGTTTTAACCGCGCCGTAACAGGACGGGGTTAGTACGGCGTACGCAGTCAGCGAGGCGTTTCCATGAACGGCGATCTATCCGTCCTGCATGTCGAAGACGACTTTGCGGACGCCATGCTGTTTCAGCACGCCATGCAGGACGCCGGCGTACTGAACATGGACCTTGAGGTGGCGCGCACTCTGCGCGACGCGCGGCTGAAGCTCGCGAGGCGGCGCTTCGACCTCATCATCGCTGATTTGCGCCTGCCTGATTCCCGCGATCCCAACGACACCGTCTCGCTTCTTGAGCGCCACGCCAAGGGCACGCCGATCCTTGTGCTCACAGGCTCGGCCGGGGTCGACGAGGAGCGGTTGAAGCCGCGCGTGTCGGTGCTGGACAAGAACGCCTTCTTCCACAATCGCGACGATCGCAAGAGCCGGGTTCTGCTCGACCGGGTTCTCAACGCGGCGCGTGCGAAACCGGCGCCGGCGCCGTTCGGCGCTAATGACGGCGACGACGCGCTGATCCTGTGACGCCGAAGCCTGGCGACCGGCCCCGGTCGCTCTAGATCGGCGGTCATGAGCGTGTCACTCTCCTCCCTGCCCGACGGCTATCGCGCCTTGGTGTTCGGCGCCACCGGCGGGATCGGCTCGGCGCTTTGCCAGAAGCTTTCGGAAGATCCGCGTTGCGGCGCCCTGTACGCCGCCTCGCGCCGCGGCGACGCCGTCGCGGGCGCGCCCGGCCTCGCCTTTTCGCTGGAGGAGCCTGACAGCATAAGCGCCGCGGTTGCGGCGGCGGCCGAGGGAAGCGGACTTCACCTGGTCATCGCCGCCACCGGCGCATTGCACGGCGAGGCCGGGCTCGAACCGGAGAAATCCTGGCGCCATCTGGATGCGAACCGGCTCGCCGAGGCGTTCAGGGTCAACACGATCCTGCCCGCCCTGATCGCACGCGAGGCGCTGGATGCACTCGACGCCGGGTCGCGCGCGGCGCCGAAAAAGGCGGTGTTCGCCGCGTTGTCGGCGCGCGTCGGCTCGATTTCCGACAACCGGCTCGGCGGATGGCACGGCTACCGCGCCTCCAAGGCGGCGCTCAACCAAATTCTGCGCACCGTGTCGGTCGAGCTCGAGCGCAAGAAGCCCGGCGCGATCTGCGCGGGGCTTCATCCCGGCACGGTGGACACCGGCCTGTCCGAACCATTCCAGCGCAACGTGCCCGAGGGCAAGCTCTTCACACCCGATTTTTCAGCCCGGCGCCTGCTTTCGGTGATCGACGCGCTGGCGCCGGAGCAGAGCGGGAAGTGTTTCGACTGGGCGGGCGAGGAGATCACCCCGTGAAACCCGATCTCGACGATCCGCCACGCGCCGTGCTCGACATACTCACGCGTGCGGCCGACGAGAAGAAATCACCCTGGCGCTGGCCGGTTCTGGCGACGCGCGGAGGGGCCTTCCCAGGCGCGCGCATGCTGGTGGTGCGCGATTTCGATCGCGAAGCCCGGGTGCTGGAGCTGCATACCGATGCGCGTTCGGCCAAGATCGCCGAACTTGAGCGTGACCCGGCCTGCGCTCTGTTGTTCTTCGACAAAAGCTCCATGGTTCAATTGCGCATCGACGGGCGCGCTTCGGTTCTAACCGGCGAAGACGCCGGGGCCGCCTACGCACGCGCACCGGAAAGTTCGCTCGGCGATTATCAGGGCCTGGCGCCTGGCGATGATCCCGAAGCGCCCGTCTCGCACGCGGGCGAGAATGCGCGCGCGAACTTCGCCGCCCTGCGCATCACGCTCGAACGCGCCGACCTTCTGATGATCTCGCGCTCGGGCCATCAGCGGCGCTTCGTAGATTTCACCGCCTCACCCCCGGCCTGGCGGCGCGCCGCGCCCTAGCCGATCGCGCGCGCTCAAGCCGGCGGCGCATTCAAACCGGCCCCCTCCCGCATCCTCTTCCCCGACAGACCAGGGGATGCGTCATGTCGTTACACGCTTTCGCCGCATGCATCGCGGCCGTCCCACCGTGTTTCACCGCCGAGGCCCGGCCGGATACGCGACGTCTGGACGCGCGCCTCGCCGAGATCGTCGAGGCGGAAGGCGCCGTCGGGGCGTCGGTGGCGGTCGCCGATGCACAGGGCGAGATTTACGCGCGCGGCTTCGGTCACGCGACCGGGCTGCGGGACCGGCGGCCGATCCGGACACGCCCATGCGGGCCGGATCGGTGTCCAAGCTGATCACGGCGCTCGCGGCGAGGCGGCTTGTCGAGGCCGGCTTGCTCGATCTGAAGACGCGCGGCGGATCGTGACCTGTGACCGCGACGGGACGCCGTCCGCCTACACGCGCGTCTGGGCCGCCCCCATCCGGCGGGCTCCCATCGGCGTGCGTGATCTCGCCGAGATCACGGATGGTCAACACGGCCGCCTCCGGCGCACGCGAGATGCGCGCTGCGCTGCGCGACGCGCTGGGCCGCGCCGGCGCCCCGCCTCGCGCCGGGCCACCATCCGGGCTCGCGCATACGGCGTCGTTCTGACATTGATAGGACTGTTCGTCCGGGCTCACCGTGTCGGCTCGCTGTCTCGCAACAACCAGCTTCAGGCGATCAGTCCGGATGAACAACCTTATGGGAGATCAACCTTAACGCCGTCGCCGCGCATGCTGCCATCAGAGCGCCGAACCGCATCAAACACCGCCGCGATGGTCGACAGCCCTCACGACGCTTCGCACAAGGCGTTCATCAAATCAGGGATTTCGCGGGTCATGCTCTAGTTGCGGATCGTGGCCATCAAGGCTTCGAGCTTGGCGATGCGGTCTTCGATCTCGCGCTCTTCGGCCTCGTCGCGGGCCTGGCCGAGCTCCTGGCGCGCTTCGGAGAGCTGGCGCTCCACCTCGCTGGGATCGATCTCGGCGAGATCGATGGCCTCTTCGGCCAGGATGGTGAGCCCGGCCGGGGTCACCTCCGCAAAACCGCCATGGATGAAGGTGCGGGTCACCTGACCGCCATCATGGATGGAGATCGCGCCGGAGCGGATCGTCGACATGAACGGCGCATGGCCGGCGAGCACGCCGAAATCGCCTTCGCTGCCGGGCACGACGACCATGTCCACGTCGCCTTCAAAAACCCGCGCTTCGGGCGCGACCAGATCGAAATGAAGCTTGTCAGCCATGGGCTGGTCCTTGTCTCACGTCTGCCGCCTTGAGCGGCGAACCGGCCCGCGCCTTCGCGCGGGCCGGGAAAAAGGCTTACGCCGCGTCGGCCGCCAGTTGCTCGGCTTTCTTCACCGCGTCCTCGATGGTGCCGACCATGTAGAAGGCCGGCTCCGGCAGGTGGTCGTATTCGCCGTCGCAGATGGCCTTGAAGCCTTTGACGGTCTCTTCGACCGGCACCTGGATGCCCGGCGAGCCGGTGAACACTTCGGCGACGTCGAAGGGCTGGCTCAGGAAGCGCTCGATCTTGCGGGCGCGGGCCACGGTGAGCTTGTCCTCTTCGGACAGCTCATCCATGCCGAGGATCGCGATGATGTCCTGAAGCGCCTTGTAGCGCTGGAGGATCTCCTGCACGCGGCGGGCGGTCTGGTAGTGCTCTTCGCCGACGACGCGCGGTTCCAGGATGCGCGAGGTGGAGTCCAGCGGGTCCACCGCCGGGTAGATGCCTTTTTCGGCGATGGAGCGGTTGAGAACCGTCGTCGCGTCCAGGTGGGCGAAGGTGGTGGCCGGGGCCGGGTCGGTCAGGTCGTCGGCGGGCACGTAGACCGCCTGCACCGAGGTGATCGAGCCCTTCTTGGTGGAGGTGATCCGTTCCTGCAGCGCGCCCATGTCGGTCGAAAGGGTCGGCTGATAGCCCACCGCCGACGGGATGCGGCCCAGCAGGGCGGACACTTCGGCGCCGGCCTGGGTGAAGCGGAAGATGTTGTCCACGAAGAACAG
>JBKHAZ010000157.1:0-6540 GCA_046542605.1 Oceanicaulis sp.
CCTTATGGGAGATCACATCTAGTGCGCCTGGCCCCAGGTTTTCGCCGCGTTGGCGTCGACCACTAGAGGCACAAAGAGGTCTGCGGCGGGCAGAGCCGCGCCGCTCATGGTCTCGAGCACCACCTCGATCAGTTTGTCCGCCTCGTCCTCGGGCGCTTCGAAGACCAGCTCGTCGTGCACCTGTAAGAGCATGCGCGCCTTGAGATCGGCCTTCGCCAGCGCTTCGTCCATGCGGACCATGGCGCGCCGGATGATGTCGGCGGCCGCGCCCTGGATCGGGGCGTTGATGGCCTGGCGTTCGGCGAACTGGCGCACGGACGGGTTCTTGTCGCGGATGCCGGGCAGATGGATGCGGCGGCCGAAGATCGTCTCCACGAAGCCCTTGTCCTTCGCCTCGGCCTTCATGGCGTCCATGTACGCCGCGATGCCGGGGAATTTCTTGAAATAGGCCTCGATGTAGGCCTTCGCCTCGTCGCGCCCGATCCCCAGATTGTTGGCGAGGCCGAAGGCGGATATGCCGTAGATGATGCCGAAATTGATCGCCTTGGCGTTTCGGCGCGTCATCGGGTCCATGTGCTCAAGCGGCACGCCGAACATTTCCGACGCCGTCATGGCGTGGATGTCCTGGCCCTCCTTGAAGGCGTGCTTCAAGGCTTCGACATCGGCGATATGGGCCAGCAGGCGCAGCTCGATCTGGGAATAGTCGGCCGCCACGATCACATGGCCGGGCTCGGCGATGAAGGCTTCGCGGATCTTGCGCCCCTCTTCGGTGCGGATCGGGATGTTCTGAAGGTTCGGCTCCGAGCTTGAGAGCCGGCCCGTGATGGTCGCCGCCAGTGAAAAGCTCGTATGCACCCGGCCCGTGTCCGGATTGATCGCGGCTTTCAGCGCGTCCGAATACGTGCTCTTCAACTTGGAGAATTGCCGCCAGGTCAAAAGCGCGGTGGGCAGCTCATGGCCTTCGTTGGCGAGCTGCTCGAGCACCGCCGCGTCGGTGGACCAGGCCCCGCCCTTGGTCTTCTTGCCGCCGGGAAGGCCCATCTCGCCGAACAGGATCTCGCCGATCTGTTTCGGGCTGCCGAGATTGAACTGACGGCCCGCGGCTTTGAACGCCGCCTCTTCGCTTTCGGCCATTTTCTGCGCGAAGTCCGAGGACAGGCGCGAGAGCTGCGCGGTGTCCACCTTCACGCCTGCGAGCTCCATCTTCGCAAGAACGCCCGGCATGGGCCGCTCCAGCGTCTCATAGACATTGGAGAGGCCGCGCTGAGCCGCCGGCTTTTTGAGGATCTCCCATAGGCGCAGCGTGATGTCGGCGTCCTCGGCCGCGTACTCGGTGGCGCGCTTCAGGTCCACTTCGGCGAAGCTGATCTGCTTCTTGCCCGTGCCGCACACCTCCTTGAACGGGATGCACTCATGGTCGAGATGAAGCTTCGCCAGCTCGTCCATGCCGTGATTGTGCAGGCCGGCTTCCTGGACATAGGACAGCAGCATGGTGTCGTCATAGGGCGCAGGATCGATGCCGTACCGGCGGAAGACGGCGATGTCGTATTTGAAGTTCTGACCGACTTTCAGGATCGCCGGGTCTTCCAGGATCGTCTTCAGCCGGCCGAGCGTGGTGGCTTCGTCCAGCTGATCGGGCGTTGCGGTGCCGCTGGCGAGATCGCCGCCCACATGGCCGGTGGGGATGTAGCAAGCCTCGCCCGGCGCGGTGGCCAGCGACACCCCGCACAGACCCGCCGAGCAGGCCGACAGGGCGTCGGTTTCCAGATCCACCGCGATCACGCGCGCCGTGCGCGCCTTGCCGATCCATTTGTCCAGCTCGGACAGCGTGGTGACGCATTCGTATTTCGAGCGGTCGATCTCGGCGGTCGCGTCGCCGGTGCTGTCCGCCGGGCCGGCGCCCAGCCCTTCCTCCACCCGCCGCGTGAGGGTGCGGAATTCCATGATCTTCAGGAAACCCAGGAGCTTCTCCGGATCGGGCTCCGCCGTGCCGAAGTCTTCCAGCGGTTCGATGTTCTCGCAATCATCCTTCAAGGTGACGAGCACCTTGGAGATGCGCGCGTCTTCAGCGTGTTCGATGAGCTTTTCGCGGCGCTTGGGCTGCTTGATCTCGCCGGCGCGCGCCAGCAGCGTCTCCAGATCGCCGTACTCGGTGATGAGCTGAGCCGCCGTCTTGATGCCGATGCCGGGAACGCCCGGCACGTTGTCGACGCTGTCGCCGGCGAGCGCCTGCACGTCGATGACGCGGTTCGGCGCCACGCCGAACTTCTCCATCACCTCGTCGGGCCCGATGCGCTTGACCTTCATCGGGTCGAGCATGGTCACCTGGCCGTTGACCAGCTGCATCAGATCTTTATCCGACGACGCGATGGTGACGTCCGCGCCGGCTTCCGCGGCGAGGCGCGCATAAGTGGCGATGAGGTCGTCGGCCTCCACGCCCTCCTGCTCGATGCAGGGCAGATCGAAGGCGGCGGTGGCCTCGCGGATCAGCGCGAATTGCGGGACAAGGTCTTCGGGCGGTTCGGGCCGGTGGGCCTTGTACTGGTCGTAGAGCTCGTTTCTGAAGGTGTGCGCGGAATGATCGAAGATCACCGCCAGATGCGTCGGTTCATCCTCGCCCTTCAAATCTTCGAGCAGCTTCCACAGCATGTTGCAGAAGCCCTGCACCGCGCCCACCGGCGTGCCGTCCGAGCGCGTCAGAGGCGGCAGGGCGTGATAGGCCCGGAAGATGTAGGCCGACCCGTCCACCAGGTAGACATGGCTGGAGGAATCGACGGGTCGTTTGGTGGCCATGGGGAGGGGCTCCGGGCGTAGGTCAGCGTTGCAGCGAACCTAGGCGCGGGAGCGCGGGCGGGCAATCGGGCGCATGCTGGACTCCGCCTCGCTTAACCGATCTATTTAAAGTCGACATATCGGGCGGGAGGTGATGGTGGAAGAATTAAACGAGCAGAACTCGCAGCTCAGAAACCAGCTGATTATCGCCGGCGCGTCGGCCGGTTTCGCAGCTCTGGTGTCGCTCGCGAGCGTTTGGGCTGGAAGCATCATAACTAGAGAGCAAGACGCGGCTGATCTTAATGAAACCCGGCTGAACGCGGTCGCACTAAGCATTCAGAACGCTGAAATGATCACGCGCTCCATCACCATGCTCAACCCGGCCGTGACGTCGGACATGTCGGTCAACTGGTACCAGGCGGGTTATTACGGGCTGTCGCTGCAGGTGGACAATAACGGGGAGCTGCCGCTGAAGTGCGAGTTGTTAAATCCCGGCGACGACCTTGGGGAGGGGCGATTCGCCTACACGTTCGAGGCGGACGAAATTCATGACGTCGACCCCGGAACCTCTGCAAGCTGGCTTATCGAGGCGGACGGCGACCGGTTGGAACCAGGCCAGGCGGTAAAGTTCTCCGTTAATGTCGAATGCAGCATCAATGAGTTGATCGCTGGCCAGATCGCCGAGATGGCTTCGGAATACATCCGTAATCCAGACTTTCTGCAGGATCTTCAAACGACTGCGTATCCGCACATTTATCGATATGTGGACTTCGGCGAAAGGTAGTCGCACAATCTTCGCCTGGTTTCAAAACCGCTTGCCAATCCCGTCGCCGCGCCCCAATTACACGCGATCTATCGCAGAGGGTCCCGCCCCATGAACGCCGTGACGCCGGTGCGTGCGCCGCTTTTCGGTGAGAACCTCACCGCCAGCCTGATCGAAGGTCTCGCGCAGTGCGGCTGGGCGTATGCGCCGGGCGCGCTGGATTCCGAACTGGTCGCGGACTTGCGCGCCGAGGCCGAGCTGCTGGACGAGGCGGGTGAGACTCATGCCGGCCGGATCGGGCGCGGCGTCGGTGAAACGACCCGGCTGAAAGTCAGGAAGACCCGTATCGCCTGGCTCGACGGCTCAAGCCCGGCGCAGGCGCGCTATCTGGCGGGGGCTGAAAGCTTGCGCCGGGCGCTGAACGAAGCCTTCTTTCTGGGCCTGTTCGAATACGAAGCTCATTTCGCGGTCTACCCGCCCGGCGGCTTCTATGCGCGCCATCTCGACGCCTTCCGCATCGTGCGCGGCGCCGAGGCGGGGCTTGAACGCCGGTCCCGCGTCGTGTCCATGGTGACCTATCTGAACCGCGTCTGGTGCGAAGCCGACGGCGGGCGGCTGGCGATCTGGGACGGCGCTCCCGTCGGCGCCGACGGTCGGCCGGACCTCGCGGCGCTGGACGCCGTTCAGCCCGCCGCCGAGATCGCGCCGGAGGGCGGCGGCGTCGTGCTCATGCTGTCTGAAGACATCCCCCACGAGGTGCGCCTGTCCAACGCCGAACGTTTCGCCATCGCCGGCTGGTTCCGCGTCAACGCGTCGGTCGGTGGCGGCCTCGACCCGTCGCGGTGAGCGCGCGGCGTTCGCGGCGAACCAGGATATCTGCGCCTTCACGCGTGAGGACAAAGGCCGTATGCGAACCTCGTCCGGACCTTCGGCGTTTTCTAGGCATGACCGAGAAACTCGACGCCGACAAAAGCTTCAAGCAGATGCCGGGCGTTATCCTGGCCGAGATCGATAATGCGCGCGCCGCGCTCAAACGCATCGAGAGCGATCCGCTCTACGCCGTTCACGAGGCGCGCAAGGCGATCAAGAAGGCACGCTCCAACGCCCGCCTGATCCGCAAGGGCGACAAGCAGGCCTCCAAGCGCATCAACGCGGCCGGGCGGCGCGCGGCGAACGTGCTGGAGGAGGCGCGCGACGCCGACAGCCTGGAGCAGATCGCGCGCGCGGCGGCCATCCATTGCGACACCCCGCAAATGGCCGCGGTGCTGCGCGAAGAGGCCGAACGCGCCCACCAGGACGGGCTGAGGATCGACCGCGAGCGCGCGTGCGGCCAGGCGCGCGCCAATCTCGACGATATGGCGCGCGAGGTGCAAAAGGCCGATCTTTCAGGCGATCCGGACGCGGCCATGGCCGAAGGCCTCAAGCGCACGTTCAAGCGTCTGAAAAAGCGCTACGAAACGGCCAAGGACGACCCCTCCGGCGAGACCCTGCACGAGCTGAGAAAGCGGGTGAAGGACTGGCGCTATCACACCACGGCGCTGAAAAAAGTCTGGCCCGATGATGTGAAGAAGAAGCGCAAGAAAGCCAAGAAGGCCGCCGATCTTTTGGGCGACCACCACGACCTCACCCGGCTCATCGCGCGTCTGGACGACCGCCAGGGCCCCCATGTGGACGAGACGATCGACGCCCTCAAAGCCCGGCGCAAGGCGCTGGAGAAAAAGGCGCTGAAACAGGCGAAGAAGATCCTGAAATACGAACCCGGCGAGCTGGAGGAGAAGGTGAAGGACGCCGCATGACGGCGCCGGAACCGCCGCTGCGCTTCGCCGCCCCATTGACGCCTTACCCGGGGTTTCCCATAGCTGAGGATCATCTCAGCAGGACCCCGCCATGACCGCCCATCCCGACCCGTCCTTCTATCGCGAGCGCCGGCTTCCGCCTTACGTCTTTGCGGAGGTGAACCGGCTGAAACTCGCCTATCGCAAGGAAGGCCGGGACGTCATCGATTTCGGCATGGGCAATCCCGACCTTCCGCCAGCCAAACACATCGTCGACAAGCTGTGCGAGGTCGCCGCCGATCCGCGCGCCCACCGGTATTCGGCGAGCCAGGGGGTGAAGTCGCTGCGCGCCGCGCTCTCGCGCTATTACGCGCGCCGCTTCAATGTGGAGCTCGATCCCGACCGGGAGGTCTGCGTCACGCTGGGCTCCAAGGAAGGGCTGGCGAACCTGGCGCAGGCGATCACCGCGCCGGGCGACGTGATCCTGGCGCCCGATCCCAGCTACCCCATCCACATGTTCGGCTTCCTCATCGCCGGCGCGGTGGTGCGCCCGGTGGGCTTTAAAGACCCCGAAGACTTCCTGCGCGAGGCGGCCTACGCCTGCCGCCGCTCCATCCCGAGCCCCGGCGCGCTGGTGTTGAATTTCCCATCCAACCCCACCGCCCAGGTGGTCGATCTCGATTTCTATCGCGAGGCGGTGAAGCTCGCCAAAGCCCACGACCTCGTCCTCATCTCCGATCTCGCCTATTCGGAAATCTATTTCGACGGGGACCCGCCGCCCTCCATCCTGGAGGTGGAGGGCGCGCGCGAGGTGGCGGTGGAGTTCACCTCCATGTCGAAGACCTATTCCATGCCCGGCTGGCGCATCGGCTTCGCCGCCGGATCGCGGCGTTTGGTGGACGCGCTCAAGCGCGTGAAATCCTATCTCGATTACGGCGCCTTCACCCCGATCCAGATCGCCGCGGTCGCCGCGCTGGACGGTCCGCAGGACCATGTGGAGTACGCCCGCCAGACCTACAAGGCGCGCCGCGACGTGATGATCGAGTGCTTCTCGCGCATCGGTTTCGACGTGCCCAAACCGCCCGCCACCATGTTCGCCTGGAGCCCGATCCCTGAAAGCTATCGCGAGCTGGGCTCGGTGGAGTTTTCAAAGCTCCTGCTTGAAAAGACCGGCGTCGCGGTCGCCCCGGGCCTGGGGTTCGGCGAACGCGGCGACGGGCATGTCAGGCT
>JBKHAZ010000158.1:0-6529 GCA_046542605.1 Oceanicaulis sp.
CAGATCGAGCGCCTTGCCCTTGGCGGCGCCTTCGGCGAGGTCCATCAGCACCACGTCGCCCAGCTCCTCGCGGGCGCAGATATGAGCGAGCGTGCCGCCGATCATGCCGGCGCCGATCAGGGCGATCTTCTTGCGAGCCATGGAGAACCTCGTAGCCAAATGAAGGACGCGCAGACGCGCGCTTGAAACTGCGGGTGGTCTAGCGCCGCAGCGGGTGAAGTGCAATTCCCCCTGCGGCTCCTGTCCGGACCTGCGGCGCTACGCCTCGCCGGTTTTCCGCTCCGCCGCGAGATACTCCCGGCTCCGCATTTCCATGAGGCGGGAGACCGTGCGCTGAAACTCGAAGGCGTAATCGCCTTGCGGATAGAGGTTTTCCGGCTCGGCGGCCGCGCTCATGACCAGCTTGGTCTTCACCTCGTAGAGCTGGTCGATCAGGGTGGCGAAGCGTTTGGCCTGGTCGCGCTTGTCCGGGGTCAGGAGCGGCGCGTCGTCGATCATCACCGTGTGAAAGGTCTCGGCGAGCTTGAAATAATCCGCCGCCCCCAGCGGCCGGCCGCACAGCTCGGCGAAGCTGAGGCGGGCCACGCCGGCGGCCTCGCGCGGAATGTGCAGCACCCGGCCCTTTATGGTGAGATCGCAGCTTTGCGGCTTCGCGCCGAGGGTGAGCTTGTCGAAGGTCTCGTCCATGGCCCGCGTCGCCTCGGGACCGAGGGGGGAATAATAGACCGGCGCGCTCTCCAGCCGCTCAAGCCGGTAATCGCGGCCGCTGTCGAGCTTCATCACGTCCAGCGTATTCACGATGAGGTCGATGAAGGGCTCGAAGAGCTGGCGGTTGAGGCCGTGCTTGTAGAGCTCGGTCGGGTGACGGTTGGAGGTGGCGACCACCACTACGCCCTCGGTGAACAGGGTCTCGAACAGCCGGCCGAGGATCATGGCGTCGCCCACATCGGTGACCTGCAGCTCGTCAAAGCAGAGAAGCCGCGTCTCCTTCGCCATGGCCTGGGCGACCTTGGGCGCGGGATCGCGGTTCTTGCGCTCGCGCTCGGCGGTGAGGCGCGCCTGAATTTCCTGCAGGAACTGGTGGAAATGGACCCGGCGCTTGGCCTCGATCGGCGCGGCCTCGAAGAACAGATCCATCATCAGGGACTTGCCTGTGCCCACGCCGCCGTAAAGATAGAGCCCGCGCGGGGCGGGGCGCCTGCGGCCGAACAGGCCGGCCTTGCCGCCCTTCCAGTCGGCGATCTTCCCGGCCAGTGCGGAAAGCCGCTCGGCCGCCTCGGCCTGGCCCTCGTCGGGTTCCAGGCGCCCCTCGGCCACCGCGCGGCGCAGGGCCTCGGCGGGGGTCATCGCAGACCCCAGGCGATCACGGCGAGCTTCAACGCAGAGAACGCGATGACGGCGGCGAGGATCAAAAGGGCGGGACGTTGGATGCGGCGCATGGCCTGCTGATAACGCGCCGCGGCGCGCGGCGGCAAGGCGCTAGCGCCAGCCGGCGAGCGTCCCGCGCCAGCGATCAGTCAGCGGTTTCGGCCGCCGGGTCCGCCGGTCCACATAGACATGAACGAAAAAGCCTTCCGCCACCGCGTCGTTCGCGCCGGCGCGAAAGATCGCCAGCTCGTAGCGCACGGAGCTTGATCCGATGCGCGCCACCTTCACCCCGGCCTCCAACGCGTCGGGAAAGGCGGCCGGGGCGTGATAGCGGCAGCCGGTCTCAACGACGAGGCCGATCGTGTCGCCGCGCTCGATGTCCAGAAGGCCGGAGCGGGCCAAGCGCCGGTTCACCGCGGTGTCGAAGAATCCGTAATACACCACGTTGTTCACATGGCCGTAGACGTCATTGTCCGCCCAGCGGGTCTCGATCGGTTCGAAGACGGAAAAGTCGGCGCGCGAGGCGCGGAGGCGGTCGGCGCTCACAGGATCTCCTCATACATCGCCACGATGGCCTCATAGGTCATCTCGCGCGGATTGTTGGGCAGCAGCCGGTCATTGGCGGCGACGTCCTCGGCCATGGCCGGCACGTCGTTATGGCTGATCCCCAGCTGGCTAAGCCGGCGTTCGATGCCCACCGCCTCCGCGATGCGGTCCATTTCATCAATGAGGCCGGCCGAGCCGGATTTGAGGCCCAGATGCGCGGATATCTCCGCATACAGAGACTCAGCCTCAGGTGCGTTGAAGCGCAGGACGGGCGGCAGGACGACGGCGTTGGACAGTCCGTGGGGCACGTGGAACATCCCGCCCAGGGGATAGGCCATGGCGTGAACGCCCGCACACGGAGAATTGGAGAAGGCCTGTCCTGCCAGCATGGCGCCCAGCAGCATGTCGCCGCGCGCCTCGCGGTCCGTCCCGTCCTCGCAGGCGCGCAGGATCGCGCCGTGCAGCTTTCTGAGCGCCGCCAGCGCCAGCGCGTCGGAGACCGGGTTTTTCGCGCGGCGATTGGTGAAGGCCTCGATGGCGTGCACCATGGCGTCGATGCCGGTATAGGCGGTGGGGTGGCGCGGCAGGCCGGCGGTGAGATCGGCGTCGAGGATCGCCATGTCCGCATAGAGAGGATCGGCTGCGATCCCAAGCTTGCTTGTCGCGCCGGTGGTGATGACGGCGACATTGGTCACCTCGCTGCCGGTGCCCGACGTGGTGGGCAGAAGGATCAGCGGCGGCCGGCTCGCGCGCACCTGCTGCACCCCGTACATGTCCGGCAAGAGCTGCTCGCCGGACAGAAGGACCGCGACCACTTTGGCGGTGTCCATGGGGCTGCCGCCGCCGAACCCGATCACCGCCTGCGCGCCGAACTCGCGCGCCTCTTCAACGCATTCGAAGATCACGCTTTCGGGCGGGTCGGCGACGACCTTGTCGTAGACATGGACCGCGAGCCCGGCCTCCTTCAGCCCCGCCAGCGCGCCGTCGGCGAGACCCGCCCCGCGCACCCCGGCGTCGGTGACGAACACGATCCGCTTTGCGCCTTTCAGCGCCGGCGCCGCAGTGGCTGCAAGATCGGCCGCAGAGCCCGCCTGAAACAGGATTTTCGGCACGGTGGTGAAGGTGAAGGCGCTCGTCATCGTCTCTCCCCGAAGGCCGGTTGCGCAGCCCATCGCTTTATGTCGCGTTGTCAGGACGGCAGACTAGGCGATACATCTCGCCGTCGACAATCCGCCCGCCACGCGCAGGAGGCCGCCATGCATGACGACGCCAGCCGCATCGAAACCGCGATCCCGGACATGGGCGAGGCCTATTTCGACCCGCTGACCCAGGAAGCGGGCGAGGGGCTGACCGGGCCCGGCGGGGCGCTGCACCGCTATGCGATCCGGCCCGAAGGCCACCGCCTGTCGGATGAGGATTTCGAGACCCGGGGCTGGCGGATCAAGCGCCAGCCGAAATACACGCAGGCCGAGCACGGCCGCTGGCGGCTGCTGTTTGAAAACCAGCGCACGATGCTGCCCGGCCGGGCGTGCAAGGACTTCATGAAGGGGTTCGAACAGCTCGAACACCTGTTCAAGGACGGCATTCCCGAGTTCGAGGACATCAACAAAATCCTGGAACCCGCCACGGGCTGGACCGTGATCGCAGTGCCCGAGTTGATCCCGGACAACGTTTTCTTCTGGCATCTGGAGAACCGGCGCTTTCCCGCCGGCGCCTTCATCCGCGGCGGCAAGCCGAAGACCGCCAAGGTCAAGGACGCCAACAAAGGCCGTGCACCCGAAGAGATCGAGTACACGGCGGTCGAGGACGACCTGTTCTATCTGCAGGAGCCGGACATCTTCCACGACGTGTTCGGCCATGTGCCCATGCTGATGGATCCGTTCTTCGCCGATTACATTCAGGCCTACGGCGCGGGCGGGCGCAGAGCGATCGAGTACAATCGGCTGAAGAATTTCGGCGCGATCTACTGGTATACGGTGGAGTTCGGCCTGATCGAGGAAGACGGCGAGCTGCGCGTCTACGGCGCGGGCATCCTCTCGAGCCCGGACGAGACCCTGTTCTCGCTGTATTCCGACAGCCCGCACCGCATCAAGATGGTGCCCGAACGCGTGATGCGGACCGACTATGTGATCAGCGACTTTCAGGACACCTATTTCGTCATCGACTCCATCAAGCAGCTCCATGACGACACGGCGGGCCGGGATTTCCGGCCGATCTACAAAAAGCTGCCCGCCGGCTTCACCTACGCCACCACCGCGCTGCTCGACACCGACACGGTCGTGAGCGAGGGTACGCAGGAATACAAATTCTGCGGCGGCAAAGGAAAGCCGCGCGCCATGCGCCATATGCAGGCGATAAGGGATGCGCACCGGCGGTAGGCATTGGCTCTTCCGCCTGCGCCCCGGACAAGATCGCCTACACCATCGCCTTCAGCGCATAGATCAGCTCCAGCGCCTCGCGCGGGGTGAGATTGTCGGCGTCGATGGTCTTCAGCCGCTCTTCGACCGCGCTCGGTTTCGCGGCGGGTTCGGGCGCCTTGGCCGAGAACAGCGGCAGGTCGGCCAGCGCCGCGGCCGGCGCGCCGTCGGATTCAAGGCGGGAGAGAATTACAGTGGCGCGCGCCACCGCCGCGGCCGGAAGGCCGGCGCGCTTGGCGACCTCGACGCCGTAGGAGCGATCGGCGGGACCTTTCTGCACTTCGTGCAGGAAGACCAGATCGCCCTTCCATTCCTTGGCTTTGAGCGACAGGTTTCCGGCTGCAGCGAGGTCATCCACCAGCCGGGTAAGCTCGTGATAATGCGTGGCGAACAGCGCGCGGGATTTGTTGACGGCGTGCAGATGCTCCACCGCCGCCCAGGCGATGGACAGACCGTCGAAGGTGGCCGTGCCGCGCCCGATTTCATCCAGGATCACCAGCGCGCGCGGGCCGGCCTGATTGAGGATCGCGGCGGTCTCGATCATCTCCGCCATGAAGGTGGAGCGCCCGCGCGCCAGGTCGTCCGCGGCGCCGACGCGGGAGAAGAGCCGGTCGACGAGGCCGAGGCGCACCGATTTGGCCGGGCAGTAGAGCCCGGCCTGGGCCATCACCGCCATCAGCGCGTTCTGGCGCAGGAAGGTCGACTTACCCGCCATGTTCGGTCCGGTGACCAGCATCAGCCGGTCGCCGGCCTCACCCGCCCCGTCCAGCGTGCAGGAATTGGGCGTGAACCGCCCCTCGCCGGAGCGGCGCAGCGCCTGCTCCACCACCGGGTGGCGCGCCTGCTCGATCTCGAAGCATAGCGTGTCGTCCACCACCGGCCGGCAGGCGCCGTGTTCGGCGGCCCATTCGGCGGTGGCGGCGGCGACATCGAGATGGGCGAGCGCCTGCGCCGCCCCGCGCACCGGGTCGGCGAGGACTTCGATCCGGGAGCGGAAGTCTTCGAAAATCTCCAGCTCCATGGCCAGCGCCCGCTCGCCAGCCTGGGCGATCTTGGCTTCCAGCTCGCCGAGCTCCGGCGTCGAGAACCGCACGGCGTTCGCCATGGTCTGGCGGTGGATGAAAGGCTCGGCGCCCATCAGCGCGTCGGCGTTCTTCGCGCTGACCTCGATGAAATAGCCCAGAACGTTGTTGTGCTTCACCTTCAGCGAGGCGACGCCCGACTGGCCGGCGTAGGTGTTTTGAAGTCCCGCCACCACGCGCCGGCTTTCGTCGCGCAGCTTGCGCGCTTCATCGAGCGGGGCCGACCAGCCCGGCGCGATAAAGCCGCCGTCGCGCGCCAGAAGCGGCGGCTCGCCCGTGAGCGCGCGCGAGGCGTCCTCCACCAGGGCGGCGAGATCGGGCTTTGACGACAGCGACAGGGCGTCCAGGCAGGCGTCCACCGCCGGCGGCGGCGGGTTGAGGCGCTCCCTGGAAAAGCCGGCGATCAGCCGCTCGCCCTCCTTCAAGGCGCGCGCCAGCTGCGCCAGATCGCGTGGCCCGCCGCGGCCCAGAAGCAACCGGGTAAGGCAGCGGGCCGGATCGCCGGCGGCCTTCAGGCGCTCGCGCACGCTGGCGCGCACCGCTCGGTCGTCGAGGAAATACTGCGCCGCGTCGAGGCGCCCGTTGATCTCTGAAAGGTCCATGCTCGGCCGGGCGAGACGCTCGGCCAGCAGGCGCGCGCCCGGCGCGGTGAGCGTGCGGTCCACTGCATCGATGAGCGAGCCCTTTCGGCTCCCCTGCAGCGTGCGCTCGATCTCAAGGCTGGCGCGCGCCGCCGGGTCGATGGCCATGGCCGCGCCCACGGGCTGGCTTTTGGGCGGGGTGAGCCGGGCCGGGGCGCCGGCCTGGGAGAGCTCCAGATAATCCAGAAGACAGCCCAGGGCCGCGATCTCGGCTTTGGAGAAATCCCCGAAGGCGTCCAGGCTCTGCACGCCGAACCGGGCTTTCAGGCGCCGCTCGCCGGAGCCGGCGTCGAACTTGGCGCGCGCCCGCGGCGTGACGACCGCCATGGGCGCCAGCGCTTCGGCCGCCTTGGCTTCGTCGTCGAGGCAGAGAAGTTCGCTCGGACCCAGCGCGGCCAGCTCGGCGTCCAGCGCCTCGGCGCCGGCGGGCGTGGACTGGAAGGTCCCGTCGGAGACATCGGCCCAGGCCAGCGCC
>JBKHAZ010000159.1:0-6517 GCA_046542605.1 Oceanicaulis sp.
CTTGGAGTGTGAAGGGGATCGATCCCCGCGCCCGTGCGATCGCCAAGACGGCCGCACGCAAGGAAGGCCTGACTCTGGGCGAATGGCTCAACCGCGTCATTCTCGACGACGGCGAAATGGCGCCGTCGGGCGAATGGGAGACCCAGCTCGACAGCTTTCCCGGCTTCGGGTCGGGCGGCGGCGGGGATGAAGACGACGCCCTGCGCGCCATGGTCGCCCGGCTGACCGATCGGCTGGAAGCCGCCGAACACCGCTCCACGCTCGCCCTGACCGGTGTCGACCAATCCGTGCTGGCCCTGTCGCGCCGGCTCGACGCGCTGGAGGAGGCCGCCGAGGACGGCGGAGAGGCGTCCGATGCGGCCCTCTCGCGCCTGCGCGGCCAGCACGAAGAGCTTCTCGACCGCATCCGCAAGCTGGAGCGCCAGAATCCCGCCGGCGGCGCGGACCTCCAAGCGATGAAGGCGATCGAGGGCACGGTGGGCAAGCTCGCCGGGCGTCTCTACGAGACCGAGCGCGACGTGCGCGCCGAACTCGACAATCTCGCCCATAAGGACGCCCGCCGCGACAGCCAGGCCGAGCGCGCCTTGAAATCGCTGACCGAGCGGGTGGAGGAGGCCGAGCGCCGCGCGCGCCAGGACGGCGAAGACCTGCGCACCCGCGCCGAGGCCCAGGACAAGCGCCTGGGCGAAGCGCTGAGCAGCCTGCAGGACGCTGCGCGCGCCCTGCAGAGCCGCATCATCGGCGCAGAGCGTGAAACCCATCGCGCCGCCCAAGCCCTGACCGAAAGTCAGGAGCGCCTCGACGAGCGCCTGCGCCAGCTGGAGGCGCGCACGGGCGACGCCATGGGCGCGGACGAGTTCGAACGCCGTTTTGACGCGCTGGGCCGCGAACTTGCCGATCTGATCCGCGAAACCCGCGCCGACTGCGCGCGCCAGGTGGCCGCGCTGTCCGGCAAGGGCGACGACGCCCCGCGCCTGGAGCGCGCGCTGGCCGCCGCCGAACAGCGCCTGTCTCAGGCCGAGGCGCGCCAGACGACCGCGCTGACCCGCATCGCCGAGGAGGTGGGCCGGCTCTCGCGCGCCGTGGACGAGCGCATCGCCGAAGCCGAGCGCCGGCTTGAAACCAAGTTTTCCGAGACCGAAACCCGCCGCCACCGCCGCGACGATCGCGCCGACATGGAGGCGCGCCTCGACCGGGTGCGCCAGGAAAACGCCAGCGCCGTGCGCAAGATCGGCGAGCAGGTGGCCAAGCTCGGCGAAAACCTGTCCGACCGGGTCAGCCAGGCCGAGCGCCGTAGCGCCCAGGCTGTGGAGGCCGCCGGCGAGCGTATGGCGGAGGTCGTCGAAAAACTGGAAACCCGTCGCGGCGCGTCGGAAGCCGATCTCGAAGACCGGATCCGCGCCAGCGAGGAGCGTACCGCCCAACGCATCGAGGACGCCATGAAGGGCGTACACGACCGCCTCGACCAGGCGCGCAGCGACACCTCCGACGCCCTGTCTCCGGTTCAGCGCGCCATGAGCGCCCTCGCCGACCGGCTGGAGGCCATCGAAAAAGGGCGCGGCGCGGCGCCCGTGCAAGTCGACGGACCGTCGCAACCCGCCCGCAGCAAGGGCGGTGGCGGCGATGGCGATGACGGCGGCGATGAGGGCGGCGGCGCCGACTTCTCCACCCCGCTTCCCGCCGCGCCGGGCGTCGGAGACGCGGCGTGGGACGCCGCGCGCGAGGACGATCCCGGCGCGATGCGCGACAGCTTCGTCGTCGACGCCGAAGCCCCCGTCAAACCGGCGCGCGCCGCGGCGGCCGCAACCGGGGACTGGGCGTTCGAGACCAAGGCCGAGGCGAAGCGCGAGCCCGAACCGAAACCAAAACCCGCCCGGCCGGGCGCCTCGGCGGACGCCGATTTCCTCAACGCCGCGCGGAAGACGGTGCGCCCGAACCGCGGCGGCTGGGAGGATGCGCCGAACCCGGCCGGCGCCGGGCGCGGGCGGCTGTTGCTTATCGGCGCTGGCGTCCTGGGCTTCGCAGCGGTCGCCGCCGCGGCGGGCATGCTGGCGCTTGAAGCGATGAACGGATCGGACGGGCCGGCTCCGGACTCCGACCCTGAAGCCGCGCTCTCAAGCCTCTTCGCCACCGAACCCGCGCCCCTCGCCGAACCGGCGCGGATCGCGCCCGAACCTGCGCCGCAAGCCGACGAGCCGCCGGCGCCCGAACCGGAAACCTCCGCCCCGTCCGAACCGGCCGGAGACGACCCCGCCCCTTTTTCTGAAGCCGGCTCGATCACGGTCGAGCCGGTGAGTCTGGAGGCCGCGGCCCGGGGCGGCGACGCCGTGGCCCGCTACCAGCGGGCGCTGAGCCGTATCGAGGCGGGCGCGCTGCAGGAGGCCGCCCGGCTCATGGCGCGCGCCGCCGAACAGGGCGAGCCGGCGGCCATGCGCCATTACGCCGCCATGCTGCGCGCCGGCGACGGCGTGGCGCAGGACCGCGAGGCCGCGCTTGACTGGATGGTGCGCGCGGCCGAAGCCGGCAATATTCTCGCCATGCACGAGGCTGGGGGGCTCCATATCGGCGCCGGCGAGACCCCGGAAAACCAGGCCGCCGCCGCGCGCTGGTTCGAACAGGGCGCGCTGCACGGCGTGCGCGACAGCCAGTTCAACATGGCCCTGCTCTACGCCGAAGGCTACGGCGTCCCGCAAAGCAACGCCGACGCCTATGCCTGGT
This sequence comes from Oceanicaulis sp., assembly GCA_046542605.1. Classification (GTDB taxonomy): domain Bacteria; phylum Pseudomonadota; class Alphaproteobacteria; order Caulobacterales; family Maricaulaceae; genus Oceanicaulis. The sequence continues at coordinate 2,719 of JBKHAZ010000159.1, forward strand.
TCACCATCGCGGCGAACGCCGGCGACGCCGACGCGGCGCGGCGCGCCGAGGCGCTGCGCGAAACGCTCGACCCGCAGGCGCTTGCGGGCGCGCAGGCCGCCGCCGACAGCTTCTCCGCGCGCCCCGCCGATCCGGCGGCGCAGGGCGAGTACGGGCCCCAGGCCTGGGATTTCAGCGCCGCCGATCTGGTCGCGCGCGCCCAGGCCCTGCTTGGCGAACTCGGCTATCCGGCCGGTGCGGCGGACGGCGGGCTCGGCGAGCAGACCCGGCGCGCGCTCGCTCGCTTTCAGCGCGACGCCGGGCTGGAGCCCGGCGCGCCGCTGACCCCGATGCTGATCACCCGGCTGGAGCGCGCCGCGGCCAGCTGAACTGAGCGCAGGGGCGCGCTTCGGCGCCGATTACGTTAGAAGGCGGGCTATAGTCTCCGTCAGGAGGCGCAGGACCGGCGGTCGTGCGCGTTTTTCAGGGTTTCAGCCGGCCAAGGGCGATCGACGTGCAGATCTACCTTCCGATCGCGGAAATCAGCCTGAATCTCTACCTGTTGCTGAGCCTTGGGCTCGGCGTCGGCTTTTTGTCGGGCATGTTCGGGGTGGGCGGCGGATTTCTGATGACGCCCATCCTCATCTTCCTCGGCGTGCCCCCGCCCGTGGCCGTCTCAACCCAGGCCAATCAGATCGCCGCAAGCTCGGTCTCCGGCGCGCTGGCCCACTGGCGGCGACGGTCCCTCGACGTGAAAATGGGCCTGGTGCTGATCATCGGCGGCGTGTTCGGATCGGTCGCCGGGGTGCAGATCTTCTCGATCCTGCAGTCCATGGGCCAGATCGACCTGGTGATTTCGCTTTGCTATGTGGGCTTTCTCGGCGTCATCGGCGGGCTGATGTTCGTAGAGAGCGCCAATGCGATCCGGCGGCGCTATTCGAAAAACCCGCAGCGGCGCAGGAAACGGCGCAAGCGCGGGCTGATCGACACCTTGCCCTTCAAGACGCGGTTCCCGGTCTCCGGGCTTTACATGAGCGTCATCCCGCCCCTGGCGATCGGGTTTCTGGTGGGCGCGCTCGCCGCGCTGATGGGCGTGGGCGGCGGCTTCGTCATGGTGCCGGCGATGATCTACATCCTGCGCATGCCCACCAATGTCGTCATCGGCACCAGCCTGCTCCAGATCCTGGTCGTCACCGGACTGACCACAATCCTGCAGGCGGCGCAGAACCAGACCGTGGACGTGGTGCTCGCGGGGCTGTTGATCGTCGGCGGCGTGATCGGCGCCCAGATCGGCGCGCGGGTCGGCTCCAGGGTTCGCGCGGAGGAATTGCGCGCGGCCCTGGCGCTGATGGTGCTCGCGGTGTGCGGCAAGCTCGCCTGGGATCTCGGAGCGACGCCGCAGGATCTCTTCGTTCTGCTTGATGCGCGGGGCGGATCATGATCGCGCGGCTTTTCATGCTTGTCTTGCTTCTCTCGGCTGGGCCCGCGGCGCACGCCCAGGACGCCGCGCCGCCTGATGCGCGCATCTCCGCGGCGCTGACGCAGGACGTGGTGGAGATCCGCTCCAACTTCGCCGGCGCCGAGCTGACCTTGTTCGGCGCCGCGGCGGGCCTTCGCGCCGGCGACGACATCGTCATGGTGGTGCGCGGTCCCCAGCGCGATCTGCGCGTCATGCGCAAGCGGCGCGTCGCCGGGGTCTGGGTCAACGCCGCGCCGGTGCGCTTTGAATCGGTGCCGGCCTTCTACGCCGTCGCGTCGACCCGGCCGCTGTCGGAGTTCGCCACCTTCTCGGCGTTGCGCCGCAATTCGCTGGGCATGGAGCATCTGCGTCTTTCGGCGCCGGAGACCGAACGCACCGAAACCCGCTTCGGCGTCACCGACATGCGCGTGTCCGATCTGGGCGCCGACATCGTGGACTATCGCGCCGCCGTGGTGCGCAACAAGGCGCGCCAAGACCTCTATGTGGAGACCCCGGACGGGGTGGAGATCATTGAAAACGGCCTGTTCGCCGCGCGCCTCTACCTGCCGCCGGTCACCCCCACCGGAATTTACGACGCCGAGGTCTACCTGTTCCGCGGCGGCGAACCGATCGCGCGCTGGTCGAACACGCTGGAGGTGGCCAAGGCCGGCGCCGAACGGGCGATTTACGACCTTGCGCAGGACCACCCCCTTGTCTACGGCGTTCTAGCCGTGATCATGGCGGCGCTGGCAGGATGGATCGCCGCCGTTTTCGGCAGAAGACAGTAAAAAGGCAATTCGCCCATGCAACGCTTAAGCGACGCGCCGCTGGCGCCGGTTCTCCTGACCTTTGCAGGCATCCTCCCGTTCGCGGCCGGCGCGGTGGGGCTGGCCATCGGCGGTCAGGCCGCGCTTCAGGCGGCCAACGCCCTGCCCATCTACGCCGCGGTGATCCTGTCTTTCCTGGCCGGGGGGCGCTGGGCCGCGGAAATGGTCATTCGCGCCGACACCCCGCGCACCGGCGTGATGGTGCTGTCCAACGTCATCGCGCTGACCGGCTGGATCGCGGCGCCGCTCCAGGTGTGGAGCCGGCCGGGCTTGCCGATCGATCTTGAACTGGTGGGCTGGGGCCTTCTGATCGCCGGGTTCGTGATCCAGTATCTGTGGGACCGCGCGGCGATCCGCGACGCCACCTTTCCCGGCTGGTACATGCCGCTGCGCCTTTACGCCACGCTCGGTGCGGTGATCAGCCTGTCGCTCGCCGCCTTCATCCGCTGGTCGCCGACCTTCAGCCTCTAGGCCTCCAACAGCCGGGCGCCGGGCAGGGCTGCGACGCGCTTGTCGAAGGTGACGAACTCAGATGCGCCGGCGCGCTTGGCCGCGGCGGCGATCATGGCGTCTGCGAAGTCCAGCTTCGCCGAGCCGCGAAACGCCACCGGCGCCGCTTTCACATCCGCATCGGCTTGGAACACGATGTCGGGCGCGATAAGGAGTCCCCGCAACGCCTCGGCTATGGCGTCGCGTCCATATCGGAAGGTGTGGCGCAGCACCCAAACCCGCTTGATCAGAACCTCACGGCAGATGTGCGCAGAATCTTGCGGCGAGCGTTGCTTCATGAAGGGCACCGCAGCCTCGTCCTGGACGAGATCATTTCGCGTCAGCAAGCGCACCCAGGACATTCGTGTCGATCGCGATCATGCGTCGGGCTCGTCTTCCCAGTCTGCGGGCCCGGCTTCGCTCATCTCCGCGGTCGACGCCGTACGCAAGTCCCGGCCGGAAAAGAAGGCCCGCCGGTTCGAACGCCGGCCGTGCTTTAAACAGTTCGACCCGGTCGCCGAACACAAGCGCGCCGTGTCTGCGGCCTTGAGCCCCAGAGTCTTTGCAGCGAAAGTGAACACCGGTTTCGCGGCTCGAAAAGACCATATTTCAACAGACTGGAGTCGATTTGGCCGATCAGGATCGACCGAAACGGCTTAGCGCCTCACGGGGCGTCCTTCGGAACGCTGACCTGATTTTTCGCAGGGAGTTTGACGTCAGACATGACGGTTCCGATAAAGCAAGGCGCTTTCGTGCAACGCCTTACTTTGGCTCGTTCCGCCGTACTTTTCCACGCTCACTCATACTTGAACGTGAGCCCGGCATGGGCGCTGAGGCGGTCGATGAGCGCTTTGCCGAGCGCCGGGGCGGGCGTCCAGACGCCGCCCGGGGTGTGCTCGCGGCCGACATCCCTGGCCAGCGCGATGGCGCACTCGGCGATCATCTTCGAGGTGGAGCCGTAGCCGGGATCCTTGTCGCCGAAGACGCTGGCGGTCAGGCGTTCGCCGTTCGCCATCTCGCCGGTGAACATCACCTCGTAATAGCC
>JBKHAZ010000160.1:0-6441 GCA_046542605.1 Oceanicaulis sp.
GGCGAGCATCAACATCAATCGAAAGGTCATGTCAGTCTCCAAAGTGGTGAGGGCCGGACCGGCCCCGCCGGTCCGCCTGCCGGATCATCCGCCGGACGCGTACTGCCAGCCCAGCGTCAAAGACCAGTCGGTCTCCATCTGCGGGCCGTTCAGATCGCGGTCGAAGCGGCTCATGGCAGCCGATCTAGCGTTCGGCGCCCCGCCCGCCAAGCAAAACCGGCGGGCCTTACGCCTTCCAGTATCCCACGCGCGCGCGGGCTTCGGCGATCACCGGCTCGGCCGCTGCATTCGCGCGCTCAGCGCCATTGGCGAGCTTGCGGTCGATTTCGGCCGGGTCGGCGATGAGGCGGGCGTATTCTTCACTGATCGGCGCCAGGAACTCCACCGCGGCCTCGGCGAGCTTCGGCTTGAAGGCTCCGAAGCCCTGGCCGGCGAATTCGCCCAGCACCGACTCGCTCGTGGTCCCGGTGAGCGCGGCGTAGATCCCCACCAGATTGCGCGCCTCGGGCCGGGCTTCGAGCCCTTCGAGGGTTTCGGGCAGCGGCTCGGGATCGGTCTTCGCCTTCTTGATCTTCCTTGCGATCGTATCGGCGTCGTCGTCGAGATTGATCCGGGCGTTGTCGCTGGGATCGGACTTGGACATTTTCGACGCGCCGTCCTTCAGGCTCATGATGCGCGCGCCGTGCTTCTGGATCACCGGCTCGGGCAGCGGAAACACCGCCTCGCCGCTCCCGAAATCGCGGTTGAAGCGCGCGGCGATGTCGCGCGAGAGTTCCAGATGCTGCTTCTGGTCCTCGCCCACGGGCACATGGGTCGCCTTGTAGATCAGGATGTCGGCGGCCTGCAGCACCGGGTAGGTGAACAGCCCGACGCTGGCGCGCTCGGCGTCCTTGCCGGCCTTGTCCTTGAACTGGGTCATGCGCTCCAGCCAACCCAGGCGCGCCACGCACTGGAAGATCCAGGCCAGCTCGGCGTGGGCGGGGACGGAAGACTGGGCGAACACCGCCGATTTATCCGGATCGACGCCGGCGGCGATGTAGGCCGCCGCCGCCGAGCGCACGCGCTCCGGCAGGAGTTTGGGATCGTGCGCCAGGGTCATGGCGTGCATGTCCACAACGCAATAGAAGCATTCCTTGCCGGAATTCTGCAGCTCCACCCACCATTTCAGCGCGCCGAGATAATTGCCGAGATGCAGGCCGCCCGTGGGCTGCATGCCGGACAGAATACGGTCGGGGCCGGAATAGGTGACAGGCTCGCTCATGGCGTGGACATCCCGCTTGGGTGATTGAGAGCGTTCCGTTTAGCGGCGGTGCGCGACGGGCTCAAGCGATCAAGCGCCGGGGTCGTCTTCCATTTTCGGCTGAGGCACGGCGCGCGGCTTCATCGCCTCGCCGATCTCGCGCGGCTTGACCGCGCCGGTGAGGAGGCAGGCGCCGGCGTACAGGACCGCGCCGGCGAGACTGACGGCGAGAAGGCCGGCGACCATGGCCCAACCCGCCCCGATTGCGCCGGCGACCGGCGCCAGCCAAACCTCCTGATAGCGCGCCATCGCCCAGACCGCCGCGCCCATCAGCGCGCTCGCCAGCACGATGCGCGGCAGCGAGCGTTGCAGGCGCGCGTCCAGCGGCAGCAGGCCGCGCCGGCGCAGCGTGATCGCCAGCATCAGGCAGTTCGACCAGCCCGCCGCGCTGGTGGCGAGCGCCAGGCCGACAAAACCCAGCGGCCCGAAGAACAGCATCACCGCCAGGAGGAAATTCACTCCCACGGAAATCAGCGAGAAGATCATCGGCGTGCGCGTGTCTTCGCGGGCGAAAAAGCCCGGCTGCAGCACCTTGATCAATACGAAGGCGGGAAGGCCCGCGGCGAACACCGCGAGCGCCAGCGCGGTCATCTCGGTGTCGGCGCTGGTGAAGTTCAGGCGCTCGTAAAGCCCGCGCACGAGAAACTCGGGGATGACCAGAAAGGCGACCGCCGCCGGCAAGGTCAAAGCGAGCGACAGCTCGATCGCACGGTTGAGGGTGAAATGACCGCCCGCCTCGTCGCCCGAGCGCACCCGGCGCGCGAGATTGGGCAGCAGCGCGACGCCCATGGCGATGCCGATCACGCCCAGCGGCAGCTGATAGAGCCGCTCGGCGTAATTGATCCAGCTGCGCGCGCCCTCTTCCAGCGTGGCGATGGAAGAGGTCACCAGCACGTTGATCTGCGTCACTCCGGCGGCCAGAGCGCCCGGCACGCCCAGCGCCACCAGGCGCTTCACGCGGGGCGTCAGCTTGGGCAGGCGGAAGCTCACATGAAGCCCGCGCGCGCGCGCCGCCACGAACAGGAGCAGCGCCTGCAGCACGCCCGACGCGGTGACGCCCACCGACAGCCAGAGGGCCAAGCGCGCGCCTTCTGCGAAATCCAGCGCCAGGATCGCGATGAGCACCAGATTGAACAGGACCGGTGCGAACGCGCTCGCCGCGAACCGGCCGTGCGAGTTCAGCGCTCCGGTCACCAGGGCCACCACCGCCATGGTCAGCAGGTAGGGCATGGTGATCTGCATCAACAGCGCGGCGAAGGCCAGCCCGCCGGGATCGCCGACCATGCCGGGAAAGAAGACATAGGCGAGCCAGGGCGCGCCGAGCTGGAAGGCGGCCACGATCACCGCGGTGAAGGTCACCAGCGCCGACAGGGCCTCGGTGGCGAAGCGGTCGGCCTCCTCCTGCGTCTTGCCTTCCAGCTCCTTGGCGTAGAGCGGCACGAAGGCGGCGTTGAACGCGCCCTCGGCGAGCACCCGGCGGAAGGTGTTGGGAATGGTCAGCGCCTGAAAGAAGGTATCCGCGACCGGCCCGGCGCCGAGAAACGCCGCCGTGAGTATTTCGCGCACAAACCCCGCCACCCGCGAAAGCAGCGTCATGCCGGATACGACACCAAGATTACGTAAGAGGCGCATGGGCTCTACCGCCCCGCGCTCGCCGGGGCCTGGGCCAGGCCGGCGGCGATTCGTTTGGCGGTGGCGGCTTCTTCGGCTTCCTCGAGCACCTGCATCAGCGCTTCACGGACCTGGCCCAGCCGGACGGGATCGGCGGGTTTTTCGCCTTTTTCGGTGACGTAGAACGTGTCCACCGCGCGCTCTCCATAGCCGTCGATGCGCGCGCCCTCCACGCTGAGGCCCAGCTCTGCGAGCGTCCGGGCCAGGGCGTGCAGAAGCCCCGGCCGGTCGCGGCCGGAAGCCTCGATGACCAGAGCGGTGTCCGCGGCCTCTTCATCGATATTGACGTAAGGCGTCACGGTGAAGGCGGCCTCGCGCCGCCTGATGGGGCGCTCGGCGATGGCGCAGGCGTCCGGCAGCCCGTCGCGGGCGGCGCGCTCGACAGCGGCCTTCAGCCTGTCGCGGGCGAACTCATCGGCCCAGCCATAGGGCTTGCCGCCCGGCTCCTGGACGAAGAACACGTCGAAAGCGCGTCCATCGCGCGTGGTGGTGACCTGCGCGCCGACGACGTTCGCGCCCTCCAGCGCCAGCGCACCGGCGGTGTCGGCGAACAGGGCGTCGCGATCGGGCGCCATGACCATCACCTCGGTGGCCGAGCGGCGCCGATCCACGCGCACGCCCGCCGACACCGCGCCGCCCCGCGCCAGTGCGGCGCGCGCGAACGCCGCGTGGCGCAGCCGGTCGGTTTCGGAAAAGGCGAGCCAGTAGGGGGCTTCCAGCTGGCCGGCCCAGTGCTCTGCGAATCCGGCGTCCAGGCGCGCCATGGCCGTCTTGAACGTCTCGCGCGAGGTTTCCGCCCGATTGGCCAGACGCTCGCGCGCCCCGGCCTCGCCGGCCTTGTGGCCGCCGTCCTTGAGGACTTCAGCCGTGGCGGCGTAGAGATCGCGCATGAGCTGGGCCTTCCAGCCGTTCCACACGCCCGGCCCCACCGCGCGAATATCCACCACGGTCAGCACGGTCAGAAGCCGAAGCCGCTCCAGCGAGCCGCAGGTTTGCGCGAAATCCAGCACGGTGCGCGGATCGGATATGTCGCGGCGCTGGGCGGTGTCGCTCATCTCCAGATGATGGGCGATGAGCCAGGCCACGAGCTCGGTCTCGTCGTCGTCCAGCCCCAGGCGCGCACAGGCGATGCGGGCGTTCTGCGCGCCCTCCACGCATTGATCGCCCTTGCCCTTTCCGGTGTCGTGCAACAGCACCGCGAGATGCAGGGCGCGCCGGTGGGTGATCTTATGCACAAGCTTCGAGGCGAGCGGATGGTCTGACAGGTGCCGCCCGTTCTCGATATCGCGCAGGATGCCGAGCGCGTTGAGGGTGTGCTCGTCCACGGTGAAGCGGTGATACATGTTGAACTGGGTGCGCGCGACGATGTCGCCGAATTCGGGAATATACGCGCCCAGAAGCCCCGCCTCGGTCATCGCCCGCAAGGTCATGCGCGGATCGTCGGCGTCCAGAAGCACGGCGAAGAAGCTGCGCGCCGCGCGCGGGTCGGTGCGGTAGGTCTCGTCGACCAGACGCAGCGAATGGGCGATGTCGGCCACCGCGTCGGGATGCAGGTCGAAATGGCGCGCCGCTGCGATCTCGAACAGGCGCATCATCAAGACCGGGTCGCGCTCGATATCGATCTCATCGGCGAAATCCAGCCGGCCGGCATGCACCCGGAAGCCGCGCTCCTTCAGCCCGGTGGTCTCCGCCTCGCCGTCCGAGGGCATGAAGCGCCCGGTCCCGCCGGGCAGATCCTTCAGATGGTCGGCCTCCAGCTTGGCGCAGACGAGCCGGGTAAGGGCGCCTACATCGATCGCCTTCTTGAAATAGGTGCGCATGAAGGCTTCGACGCCGAGCTGATCCTCGGTGTCGGCGTAGCCCATGCGTCCGGCGATCTCCGGCTGGATGTCGAAGGTCAGGCGATCGTCCTTGTTCCCCACCAGATCGTGGATGTGGAACCGCACCGTCCAGAAGAAGTCGGCCGCTGAGAGATAACGCTCTACATCGGCCACGGAGAACAGCCCGTCGCCCACCCAGCGCTCCAGCGCATCGTCGCCGTAGAGCACCTGCGCCAGCCAGCGCAGGGTCTGCAGATCGCGCAAGGCCCCCTTGCCGTCCTTGATGTTGGGTTCGACCTGATAGCGGCTGTCGCCCTGGCGCTCGATGCGCGCGTCGCGCTCAGCGAGCTTCTGGGCGGCGAACTCGGCGGCGTTGGGCAGAAGCAGCTCGTCCTCGAACCGGGTCAGAAGCTCACGCACCAGCGACAGATCTCCGGTGAGGGAGCGCACGTCCAGAAGCGCGGTGCGTTCGCTGACATCGTCGCGCGCCAGCTCAAGGGCCTCGTCCACCGTGCGCACCGCGCCGCCGCCGATGGTCAGCCCGGCGTCCCACAACGCATAGCTGGTGCGTTCGATCGCAAGATCAGCCCAGTCCGGCGCGTCGTCAGCCACCAGAAAAAGCAGGTCCACATCCGATTTAGGCGCCAGCTCGCCCGCCCCATAGCCGCCGAGCGCGCACAGCGCCACGCCCGGCGCGCGCGCGCCTTCGTCCACCAGATCCATGGCGATGGAGTCGAACAAGGCGCGCAAGGCCGCGTTCATCACCCCCGACAGGGTGCGCGCGGCCTCCAGCCCGCCCGAGGTCGCCTCCAGCCGGCTTTCCGCCAGCGCGCGGCCGCGGTCGAGATAGGCTTTCAGCTTGGCCAGCGCCGCCGAGCGCGCAGCCGGCTTGTCCCAGCCCACGGTCGTGGAGCCGGCGAGTTCTGCGCGCAGGCGCAGCCCGTCGAGCGAGGCGGGAAGCGAAGACGGTCTCATGGCCGTATTCTCTAAGCTATTCGCGGCGCGCCGGGGAGGGGCTGAAGACACGGCCGGCGCGCCGGGGCCATAGCCCGGACCATGAACGAGATCGCCCCCTTCGCCTTCGCCGCCGCGCCCGGCTCGGCGATCGCCCATGCGGGCATGGCGCTGTTCACCAGGCGCGCACTGGACACGCTGGTCTTTCGCAGTCTGACCATCATTTTCGGCGCGCTCCTTCTCTCCCCGATCCTTTTTAAGCCACCCGATCCCGGACCCGCAGGTCTGGCCGTTTCTGCTGGGCGGCGTGGCGATCATCCAGGCGTTCAACATGTTCATGATCACCGCGTTCCGGGCCGTAGACATGAACCTTGTCTATCCGGTCATGGCGGCGGGGCGCCCGAAACTGCGCGCGATCGGGTTCGCCCTGGCGGCCGCAGCGATGACGGCGAGCCGCACCTTGGCCGACGCAGGCGGGGCGCGGGTCGCGGGTTCGCCCTTCGTCTACGCCAGCTGGCGCTCCGCCCCTGCGGCGCGCAAGGGTTGGTGCGGCGCTGGCCGCGATCAGCTATTCACTAATCCTCTGGGCATGCGCCCATGCACCGGCGGCGCCCATGGCCGCATTGCGCGAGACATCGATCGTGTTCGGGGCGCTGCTGGCGGCGTTGGTTCTGAAAGAGCCGTTCGGGCTGGGTC
>JBKHAZ010000161.1:0-6427 GCA_046542605.1 Oceanicaulis sp.
TGCGCGCCAGCCCATCATCAAGAACAGGACGGCGAACACGATGAGCGCCGAAAAGCCCAGATTGATCGCAAGGCCCGCCAGGCGGTCGACCACGTACTCGGCCTGGGCGAAAACGATCCGCACCTCCACGCCCGGATTGGCTGCGGCGAACGCGGCCACGGCGTCCTGGGCGCGCGCGTCCCAGGCCGAGACCTGAAGGCCTGGCTCAAGATAGCCGGCCACCAAAATCACGCGGTCGCCGTTGAGCAGGGCGCGCGATGCGGGCGGGCTGCGCTCGGCGCGCTCGATGCGCGCGATGTCGCCCAGCGCCACGAAGCGGCCGTCCCGGGCTGCGATCGCCGCCCCGCGAAGCCGGTCGAGCCCGTCGAACGCGCCCGCCACGTCCACCGTCATGTCCAGCGCGCCGCCCGACAACCGCCCCGCCGGCGTCTTGGCGTCCGAGCGCGACAGCACCACGGCGACGTCGGCCGGGGTCAGCCCAAGGGCTGCGGACGCCTCGGGATCGATGGTGACGCGCACCTCTTCCTCCGGCGCGCCGAAGATCGCGGTTTCATCCGTGCCGTCCACCGCGCGCAGCCGGTCGGCCAGCTCGTTCGACAGTCGGGCGAGCGGGCCGAACCCCGCCTCGCCCTCGCGCCAGCGCAGCGCCACCATCAGCGTCGCCGCCCCCATGTAGAACCGGTCAACCTCAGCCGGCCCCGCGCCGTCCGGCAGCCGGCCCGCCACCGATGAGACGGCGTCGCGGATCTTCGTCCAGGCCTGCTCGACCTCGGCCATGTCGAGATCTTCGCGCACCGAAACGTCGATCAGCGCGATATTGGCGCGCGAGATCGACTGGACCTCCTCAACCTCCACGAGCTCCATGAGCTCGGCCTCGATGGGGTCGGTGACCAGCGCCTCCACCCGGGCCGCATCGGCGCCCGGGAAGGGCACGATGACGTTGCCGAAGCGCTCGGTGAGGCTGGGGTCTTCCTGACGGCCGACCACGGCGAGGGCGGCCGCGCCGGCCACGACCACCAGGAAAAGCGTGAGGACGGTGAGCCGGGGAAAGCGGAAAAACAGGGTCGCCATCGGCTCAACCGCCCGGCTGCGGCGTGACGCGCTGCCCCGGCGTCACGCGATGCACGCCGGCGGAGAGGATGCGCGCGCCTTCCTCCACCGCGCCGGTCAGATAGACGCGCTCGGCCTCGCTGTGCAGAATCTCCACCGGGCGCGGCTCGAGCCGGAAAGCGGCGTCCTCAGGTTCGAGCACATAAACCGACCACAGCCCGCGCCGGCCTTCGGCAAGCGCGCTCATCGGCGCCCAGAAGCCGCGCTGTTCCAGCGTGGCGGTGCGTATCAGGCGGGCCACCGCGCCGCTGCGCACCGGGTCCGCATCGGCGAGATCGAACACCGCCTCCACCGTGCGCCCTTGCGGACTGATCACGCCGGTCAGGCTGCGCAAGCGCGCCTCGCGCCGCACCCCGTCGATCTCGAATCCATGGGTCTCGCCCGGGTTCACCTCGCCCGCCGCATCGGCGGGCAGGCCCACCGAAATCTCCAGCGCGCCGTTCTCCTCGATCGTCAGGACCGGCGCGCCCGGCGCCGCGATCGCGCCCTCGTCAGCATGGCGGGCGATGACCACCGCGTCGTAAGGCGCGAGGAGGCGGGCGAGTTCGATGCGAACCGAAATCTGGTCGGCGCCGGCCCTCGCCGCGGCGGCGCGGGCGCGCGCGGCGTTGAAATCGGCCTCGCTTCGGTCAAGCGCCTGGGCCGAGACATGGCCCTGTTCGGTGAGCCGTCTTTGACGATCCAGCGTCACCTCGGCCAGCCGGGTCTGGGCCTCAAGCGCCTCGGTCTCGGCGCGGGCCGAGGCGAGCGAGGCCTCAAGGGCGCGCACGTCGAGGCGGGCGAGCTCGGCCCCGGCGGCGACGCGATCGCCGATCTCGGCGAACATGGCGTCTATACGCCCGCCGGATTCAAATCCGAGCGTGCTCGATCTTCGCGACCGCACGAGGCCCGGGTGGGTCTGTTCGATCTGCACGGCGTCGAGATAGGTCGCGACGCCGGCCTGGACCGGGATCGGCGCGGCTTGTCGCGGCGCCGCAGCTCCGGCGTCCGCCCCGCGCAGAGCGGTGACGGCGGTGATAACCGCGGCGAGCATGACGCCCGCTGCAATGACGCCGAGCGCGAAACGGCTCAACCAGACTGACCCCGCGCCCATGGCGTACTCCCACACCCGACTGGAATGAGAATATACCTATTTAACGCTGTTTGCAAATTAAACGATGTTCACCTCAACGAGCTGCCGTGATCGCTCAGACCTTCAATCCGGCGTTCAGGCGCTCGATCAGCCGGTCCGAGCCGAGCCCGCGCATCACCATTTCGGCGTGGAAGGCGATCATGGCGTCCAGATTCAGCGCGTCGGGATCGGACTTCTCCTCCCAGCTGGAGGCGCTTCCCTTGGGAAAGTTCGGGATCGTCACCGCCAGCATGGTCAGCCCATGCGAGGCGGCCCAGACCGAGTTCGCAGCCAGGCCGAGATCGGCCTGCCGAAACCAACCCGCCTCCATGGACTGGGCGATCATTTCATGAAGATGCTCGGCGGCGGCGTAACCGAAGCTGCCCTCCTCCGGCTTTTCTTCCTCCCAGGCGCCGCCGAAGGCGAGCTTGTAATGGGACGGCTGCTCCAGCCCGGTCTCCACATAGGCGCGCATGCACTTGGTGCACAGGAGCGGGCCGTCCTCGATATCCATGCAGACCTGCTGCATGCGCTCCAGAAGCCGCTCGAAGAACTGCTCGCGAATTTCCCGGAACAACGCCTCTTTGGAGTCGAAATATTTGTAGAGCGCAGCCGGTGAGTAATCGATCCGCTCGGCGATGCGGCGCATGGACAGGCCCGCCTCGCCCTCCTCGGCGAAGATCGCCTCAGCTGCGTCGATGATCGAATCGCGCACCTTGCGCCGGCGGCGCTCGGCGGGCGTAAGATCGGCCTCGCTATGGGTCTCGGCCGCCATGGGGCGAATTGTCCTTGTCCTGACCTTGCGCGCACGGCTTGAACGCGCGTTCATTGAGCTTCAGGTATATCCCCGCCTTGCGCAATCCACAAACCGGCGCGCCGCCGCGCGCCTCGCCGACAGGGACGTCCCATGACCCACGCGCCGACCTTTCCCGAGCCAGGCGAACGCCTCGCCGCCCATCACGCCAGCGCGGAAACGCTGGAGCTGCTCGCGCGCCGGCGCTCCACCACCGCGAAGTCGATGACCGGTCCCGGACCGGACGCCGGCCAGCTGGACTCCTTGCTCAGGATCGCCGGGCGCACGCCCGATCACGGCAAGCTCTTTCCCTGGCGCTTTGTTGTGTTCGAGGGCGAGGCGCGCTCGCGTTTCGGCGAAATCCTGGAGGCCCGACTGCGCGAGATCGAGCCGGACGGTCCCGATGAGCGCTATGATCTCGAACGCCGCCGCTTCGAGCGCGCCCCCGTCGTCGTGGCGGTGATCAGCGATGTCACCGAAAACCACAAGATACCCGAGTGGGAGCAGATCCTGTCGGCCGGCGCAGTGTGCCAGCAGATGCTGATCGCCGCGAGCGCCATGGGCTTCGCCGCCCAATGGCTCACCGAATGGTACGCCTATGACAAGGTGACGAAGAAATCCCTCGGCCTTGAGCCGGGCGAGCGCATCGCCGGCTTCATCTATATCGGAAGCGCCGCCGAAGCGCCGACGGAGCGTCCGCGCAAGGCGCCCCGGGTGAGCCGCTGGGAGTGAGCCGCGGTCGGTCCGGTAGGCCTGTGAAGGCGTTGAGCTCGACACCTGAAGGGGGCGCACGCCGGTCCCGTTCGGTCCCCGGCTTCAGGCCGGGGGTGGGACCGGGGTCTGTTGCGTCTCGAGAATGAAAACGAGAAGCCTTCGTCGCCGTCTGCTTTACGTTTCTTATTTCTCTTATTTCAAGCGCCGAGGGCCCGGTTTTCCCCCGGATCAGGGCCGGGGATGAAACCGGGGACCGGCTTGACGGATGGATCGCCCCTCAGGCCCGCTCGCCCGCCAGCCGCTTCTTCGCCGTCTTTGCGCCGATCAGCGGCAAAAGCTCGCTCATTTCCGGGCCTCGGGGCTGGCCGGTGAGCGCCAGGCGCAGGGGCATGAAGAGCTGCTTGCCCTTGCGACCGGTTTTTTCCTTCACCGCGCCGGTCCACTCAGACCAGCTCTCGGGGCCCAGCGGATCTGCGGGAAGCAGGGCCGCGGCTTCGGCTGCGAAATCGGCGTCCTCGATGACCGGCTCCACCGGCCCGTCCACCAGCCGGCGCCATTCCGCGGCGTCTTTCAAGCGGGTGAGGTTCGGACGCACGGCGCGCCAGAAGGCCTCGCCGCCGTCGGCGTCCATCTCCGCGAGACGGTCCCGCACCTGGCCGTAATCCATCTCGTGCAGGAGTTTGGCGTTGAGCCGCGCCAGATCCGCCGGGTCGAAGCGGGCCGGCGTGCGAGAGATTTTCGCCAGGTCGAAATCATCGGCCAGCTGGTCGATCGCGCTGCGGATCTCCACCGGATCGGAGGTGCCGATCTTGGCCAGGAGCGAGAGCACCGCCATGGGCTCGAAGCCCTCCACCTCGCGCAGATCGGCGATGGCGAGCGAGCCCAGGCGCTTGGAGAGCTTTTCCCCGTCGGGGCCCACCAGAAGCGGGAAGTGGCCCATCGCAGGCGCGGCGCCCTTTCCGCCGATGGCCTCGAAGATTTCAATCTGCGCGGCGGAATTGGTGACGTGATCTTCCCCGCGGATGATGTGGGTGACGTTCGACTCGATATCGTCGACGACGCTGGGAAGCGTGTACAGATAGCTGCTGTCGGCGCGGATCAGGATCGGGTCGGACACCGAGCTCGTCTCGATATGGCTTGCGCCCCGAACGAGGTCCGTCCATTCGATGCGCCCGCCCGACAGCTTGAAGCGCCAGTGCGGCCGCCGGCCCTCGGCTTCGAGTTTCGCCTTTTCATCATCTGACAGCTGAAGCGCGGCCCGGTCATAGACCGGGGGCTTGCCCTGTGCGCGCTGGATCTTGCGCTTTCTGTCGAGCTCGTCCTCGGTCTCGTAGCACGGATAAAGCAGGCCCTTTTCGATGAGGCCCCGCTTCGCCGCCTCGTAGCGGTCAAAGCGCTCAGACTGCCTGAAGCTCTCCTCCCATTTCAGGCCTAGCCAGGTGAGATCGTCCCGGATGCCCTGTTCGAACTCGGCCGTGGAGCGCTCCAGGTCGGTGTCGTCGATGCGCAGAAGCACGACGCCGTCATGCTTGCGCGCAAACAGCACGTTCATGAGCGCTGTGCGGATATTGCCCACGTGCAGGCGGCCGGTGGGGCTGGGGGCGAAGCGGACTTTGACGGTCATGGCGAAGCCGGACGGGTTGCGGCGCGCCGTCGGGGCGCGCCTGGGGGAGGTGTCAGGCGGCTGGCTTTAGACCCGCCCGAGGACGAAATCAAACGCGCGAGCGCGAGCCGCAGGCCTCGTCGATGCGAAGCCCCGCCTCCAGCGCGGCCAGGCCCGCCGCCCCGTCAGCGGCCGGACGGCTGTCGCCGCCGCGCGCCGCGGCGATGAAGGCGGCCACGTTCGCGCCCAGGCTGTCCTTCGCCATGGGGCTGTCGCTGAAATCCGGATCGAGGGGCAGGCTGGCGGGGTTGTCGAAGCTGCGCGCGATGAAATCGACGCCGACGCGGGCGCCGCCGTCATAGGCGATGGTCATCACCCGCTCGCGCTCAGGCGCCACGCGGCTCGCCTCCAGATGCGCCTCGACCCCGCCGGGAAAATGCAGGACGGCCTTGATATGGTCGGCAAGCCCGGCCCGGTTCTCCAGCATCTTCGCCTCGACCCGGTCGGGACGCGCGCCGGCCAACGCCAGAGCGAGGTCGATATCGTGGATCATAAGATCCAGCGTCACCGAAACGTCCAGATTGCGCACGCCGGGCACGCCCATGCGCTTTGCTGTCATGGAGCGCACGCGCGGCAGATCGCCGAACAGGCCCATGGCCGCGAACACGAAGCGCTCCTGATGACCCACGCGCAGCACCGAGCCGTTCAGATCGGCGAGTTGAACCAGCTCGCGCGCCTCCTCCAGCGAGGCGGCGAGCGGCTTCTCCACCAGCACGCAACGATGCGCGGTCAGGGCGCGCCGGGCGGCATCGTGATGAAACACCGCCGGGCTCGCCACAGAGATCACATCGCAGGCCTCGATCAGCTCGTGCAGGCTGTCATAAGGCGTCCCGCCATGGGCCGCGCACAGCGCCTCGGCGTGGCCGTGAACCGGGTCGAAACAGCTGAGAAAGGCCGCGGCGTCGAGAGCGGCGTATTTCGAGGCGTGATAGCCCCCGAAAACACCGGCGCCGACGACGCCGGCGCGAAGAGTCTTGGTCGTATCGCTCATGGCGGCGCAAGAAGCACGGCGCGCGCGCGCGCGCAACGGGGCGTG
>JBKHAZ010000162.1:0-6370 GCA_046542605.1 Oceanicaulis sp.
TCTTGAAGCCCGCCTTGATCATCAGCTCGTCCAGATCGATCTCGTGCATGGTCGTCCAGAACGGCTCGTTATTATAGAACGCGTCCCAGTCGCGGATGCATTGCTCATAGAGCGGCATCTCGTCGGTGTACTGAGGTTGCTCCACATGGAGCACGATCCCGCCCGGTTTCAGGACGCGGCGGGTTTCCGCGAAGATCCGCTCCATGGCGGTCTTGCTGGTCTCGTGCAGGAACATGGTGGTCTGCACCCAGTCGAAGCTCTCGTCTTCAAAGCGGGAGAGATCTTCGGCGTCGGCCTGGACGAAGCGGACATTCTCGATCCCCAGCGCCTTGGCGCGGGCCAGGCCATAGCGCAGCATCGGCCCGCCGGCGTCCACGCCGACCACCTCGGCGTCGGGGAAGGCTTCAGCCAGCGGCAGCACGTTGTGCCCCAGCCCGCAGCCGAGATCGAGAATGCGCTTGGGTTTGAAATCAGGCAGGGTCTCCTTCACCCATTTGGCCACCGCCTGGCCGCCGCCGTCGTTATAGCGCCCCAGCGCTCCGCCGGTGGTGGCGAACAGACCGGCGTCATAATTGGCCGGCCCGGTGACGTCGCCGTGGGCGAGTTCGGTGTGATAGCTGCCCGGCATGCAGTGATGATCCACCGCGGTGAGATAGCGCGGCACGGCAAAGCCGGGGGTGAGTTCCAGCCGGTCATCGCCTTCGGTGAGCTCCAGAGCTTTCGCATTCAGCCGTTCGGCCTGGCGCAGCGTGACCCAGCGGCCGGCCTGCTGGCGCTGCTCCATGGTGGCGCGGCGCAGGGCGGACCAGATCTGGAATGCGGGATCCTGCAGGAGCGCCTTGCGCACCTCGTTGCGATGCCGGAAGGGGCCGTTTTCCTTGGTGAACGCCGGCTCCACGCGTTTGTGAAACGCGGTCTGGACGCCGGGGAGCACCTTGCTCGCCAGATGCCGGTTCATGTGCGCCAGGAAATTGAAGCGCTCGGCCTCGTCATGGCTCACCTCAGGGAACATGGCGTGCCGGCCCACCAGGCGATAGTCGGGCGGCCCGTCATAGGCGGGCGCGGCGGGCGCGATCGCAGCGGATTTATCGTCGGGCATGGCGCGGAACTCCTCTACAGTCAGGGTCGCGCAGACGGCGGCCGTATGATCTTTCACCGCCGCCGGGCTTGGCAAAGCGGCGATTTTCAAATGATATACCATTTGAAGCGCGTCCGGGCCAACACGCCAAAGGCGCCATGCGCCGCAATGACGCGGCGCGCCTTTAGAAATGGGAGGAGAGAGCCGCCATGACCACCCGCATCGTCGCCCTGTTCAATCTGAAACCCGGCGTCACCCCCGCTGATTATGAAGCCTGGGCGAAAGCCACCGACATCCCCACCGTGAACGGGCTGGGTTCGGTGGACACATTCGAGGTGTTCAAATCGGTGGGCGTTCTGGGGTCCGACGACAAACCGCCCTACGCCTATGTGGAGATCATCGACGTGCATGACATGGACAAGTTCGGCGTCGATGTGGGGACCGACACCATGCAGAAAATCGCCGGCGAGTTTCAGGCCATGGCGGATGATCTCTTCTTTATCCTGACCGACAAGCTGGGCTAAGCCGAAGCAGATAGGGGAGGCGCGTCATGGCGCGATTTTCCGGCAAGACCGCCGTCATCACCGGCTCGGGCCGCAAGGGCGGGCTCGGCGAAGCCATTGCGAAAAAACACGCCGCCGAAGGCGCGGCGGTGGTGATCTCCGATATCGGCAAGGCCGCCGACCCGGCGACGCCGGCCGAACATATCGGCGCCACCGAGGAGATGGAGCAGATCGCGTCCGAGATTCGCGACGCCGGCGGCGAGGCCAGCACCAAGCCGTGCGATGTGCGCGACCTCGCCCAGATGCGCCAGCTCGCCAACCATGCGGTGTCAGAGCACGGCTCGCTGGATATCTGGGTGAACAACGCCGGCATCGGCTACATCATGAAGCCGCTGCTGGAGGTCACCGAGGAGGACTGGCGCGCGGTGATCGACGTGAACCTCACCGGCTGCTTCTTCGGGATCAAGGCGGCCGCCGAAGTGATGGTGAAGGCCGGCAAAGGCGGGCGGATCATCAATATCGCCAGCCAGGCGGCGAAATCCGGCTTTCCCCACGCCCAGGCCTATACGAGCTCGAAACACGGCCTCGTGGGCCTGGTGCGTTCCGCCGCGATCGAGCTCGGCGCCCACAAGATCACCGTCAACAATGTCTGCCCCAATCACGTCACCACCGGGCTCGGGGCCTGGCAGAACGAGTATTTCTCCAAGGTGGTCGGAGCGGCGAACGTGGAGGAGTACCTGGACGCCATGGCCAAGCGCATCCCGCTGGGCCGGCCCGGCTTGCCTGAAGACACCGCCAATGCGGTGGCGTTCCTGGCCAGCGAAGACGCCGAATACATCACCGCGGAGAGCATGAATGTGAGCGGCGGCGAGGAGCCGCATTGAGGGCGTCTCTACCGAAGCGAAACTGAATTCCCGGCCAAGCGCGTCAGCGCGCCGAGCCGGGACCTGGTGCAGAAAACGGCGCTTCTTCCGGGGCCAGGTCCCGGATCTTCGCCTCCGGCTCGTCCGGGAATTCATGATTTGAAAGTTGAGCAGGAATGCCCGCAACCCCGCCTCCCGGTTTCACCTGGCCCAACGGCGCCAGGCTCGCCTTCTCCCTCGTCGTCAATGTGGAGGAGGGCGCGGAGAAGAATATCCGTGACGGCGACAAGGGCCCCGAACCCGTCGACGAGCTGGGCGCGACGCCGGCGAAGGCCCAGATCCGGGTGCACGGCAACGAGACCAATTATCAGTACGGGATCAATCGCGGCGCGCCGCGGGTCTTGAAGCTGCTCGACAAGCACCAGATGCCGGCCACCTGGACGGCGGCGTCGCTGGCGCTGGAGCGCGCGCCGTGGCTCGCCGAAGCGTTGATGGAGCGCGGCGACGAGCCGTGCTGCCACGGGTATCGCTGGAAATTCACCGCCTTCATGGACGAGGAGACCGAGCGCGATTTCGTGCGCCGGGGCGCCGACAGCATCAAGGAGACCTGCGGGCGGCTGCCGGCGGGGTATCTGTCGCGCTATCTCCATTCGGACAGGCTTCGCGGCATCCTCGCCGAGGAAGGCTATCGCTATCACATGGACGATTATTCGGACGATTTTCCCTACTGGGACGTCGTCGACTTGCCGAGCGGCGGCCGGAAGCCGATGATCGTCCTTCCGTATGCGATCGATTCCAACGACATGAAGTTCTGGCTGGCGCCGAGCTTCACGGCGAAAGACTGGGTCGCCTACGCGAAAGACACGTTCGACTGGCTTTTGAAGGAAGCCGAGGAGGACGGCGCGCGCATGATGAGCCTGGGGCTTCATCTGCGCATCATCGGCCGGCCGGGCCGGATCGGCGCGCTGGACGAGCTGCTGGCTTACATCAAAAGCCACGATCAAGTCTGGTGCGCCACCCGCGAACAGATCGCCGAGGCGTTCGCGGCGGCGGTCCCGGCGCCGGAGGTGTGAAAACGTGAATTCCCGGCCGAGGCCCGCAGGGCCGCCGAGCCGGGACCTGATGCAGACCAGGCGAGTCAGCCGGGACAAGGTCCCGGATCTTCGCCTCCGGCTCGTCCGGGAATTCATGAAAGGCAAGGGTCATGAGACCATTTTTGATCGCCATGCTGATCGCGCCGTTGCTGGCCGGCTGTCTCATCGTCAACGAGACGGCGCCGCGCGCTGCGCCGCCCGGGACGACCGAGCAAGAGCGCGGCCCGATCGATCTGCGCCGCACGACGCTTCTGGTGCGCGACATGGACGCCTCGCTCGCCTTCTACGAGGGCGCGCTGGGGCTTGAGAAATATTACGACCAGATCCTCACCAGCCGGGACGGGACGAGCCAGAGCCGTCTGGTGCTTTTGCGCGCGAACGATCCCAATATCGGCGTTCTGGGGCTTTGGGAGCTGGAGGACGCGGGTGACGCGCCGCCGCCGGTGATGAGCGAAGACTGGGGGCCGGGCGAGATCGTGCTTTTGTTCAATACGTCCGAGCTCGACGCGGTCTTCCCCGCCGCAGCGGCGAGCGCCGGCGTCACGGTGATCAGCCCGCCCACCTACCGCGAATATCCCGGCGACGGCGTCACCTACGAGGTGATGGTCTCCATGCTTCGCGATCCCGACGGGCATATCGTGGAGCTGAACAACAGGCTCAACCCGCCGATCGACTGGGATTAGGGCGTCTCGAAGATGTAGAGACGATTGCCGTCGAAATCGGAGAAAGCCATCTCCCGGCCTTCGCCCAGCGGTGAGACGCCGGTCGCGGTGAGACCCAGCGCCAGCACGCCTTCGCGGATCGCGTCAAATCGCTCGCCCGCATCCAGTACGATCACGGCGCGCCCGCCGTCCGGCAACGGCGTCCCGGTGACTTCGAGCAGGCCCAGCGCCCCGGCCTTCTCATCGGTGTCGAGGGCGGAAAAGCGCAGCGTCGCGTCCGGCGACGCGCCGAACACGGCGTAGGCTGAAGCGCCCGGCGCCAGCGTGCTGACGGGAGCGAACTCGAACCCGAGAACATCCGCATAAAGGTCTTTCGCCCGCTCAAGGTCGCTCACCATCAGCGACGGCCGGCGCACCCTCACAGACTCGACCGTGCCCGGTTCCGCGCCGGTCAGTGCGAGAGCGATCATCGCGGTGGAGTAAAGCGCCATGGGCTAGCGCGGACTGGGAGCGGCCTGAGGACCGGGGAACTGGTAGAGCACGATCAGATTGCCGTCCCAGTCCAGAAAGCCCAGTTCCACGCCCTGGCCGCGCGGGCTGTCCGGATCGCCGAGCGGGCGCGGCGCCATGGTCTCAAGGCCCATATCTTCGATTGCCGCGAAGATGTCCTCGTATCGCCCATTGGCGTTTATCACGGCGGCGGCCCGGCGCACGCCGGTCTGCCGGGCGAGCTCGATCCCGCCGGTCTCGATCAGCGCGAGCGTGCGGATCTGCGTTTCGCCGCCGTCCAGCGTGGCGAAGCGGATCGACGCCTCGCGGGGGATGTTGAACACCTCGTAGGAATAGCTGTCGGCGCCCGACTGCGTGAGCGAATGCAGGGTGAACCCCAGCACGTCGCGATACAGCGTCAGGGCGCGCTCAATGTCGGAGACCACGATGGCCTGGCGCTTGAAATAAGAGCCTGTATAGGGCTCGGCCCCGGCTTCGGGCTCCTGGGCGGGCGCCGGCGCTCCGGCCAGAACAAGCGCCGCGCAGCCGGCTGCGGCCAGGATGACTCTGGATGCGGTCATGAGACCTCCTTTCATGAGCGCCCCGCGCCCGGTTTCACCGCCGCGTCGCCTGTCTGGTCGGTTGACCGGACCCCGCCTGCGGGCTATTTGTCCGGACAATATAGCATACTGGAAAACCATGCGCAGCCTGCTCTTCGTCCCGGGATCGCGGCCCGACCGCATCGCCAAGGCGCTCGGCGCCGGGGCGGATGCGGTGTGCGTCGATCTGGAGGACGCGGTGGGGCCGGACGCCAAGGACGCCGCGCGGGACGCGGTGCTGGGCGAGCTGAGCGAAGACAATCGTTTCGCGGTGCGTGTAAACCCGCTGGAGACCGAGTGGGGGCGCCAGGACGCCGATGCGCTGGCCGGGCATGCAAGTCGGGCCGGCTTCGTCATGCTGCCCAAGGCCGAAAGCGCGGGGCAGGTGGACATCCTCTCCGCCGCGCTGGGACCCGCGGGCGAAGGCGGGATCGTACCGATCATCGAAAGCGCGGCGGCTTTGCCTAAAGCCTGGGAGATCGCTGCGGCGCCGGGTGTGAAGGCGGTGCTGTTCGGCGGCGGCGACATGGCGGCCGATCTCGGTGTCGCCATGGACTGGGAGCCGCTCCTGTTCGCGCGCGCTCAGGTGGTCGCGGCGTGCGCCGCGGCGAACGTGCCGGCCATCGACGTGCCCTGGCTCGACGTGAAGAACGAGGCGGGGCTTTTAAAGGAAACCGAGCGGGCGAAAGCGCTGGGCTTCACGGCCAAGGCCTGCATTCATCCTGCTCAGGTTTCTGGGGTCAACCACGTCTTCACGCCCAGCGAAGACGAGATCAGCCGCGCCGAACGCGTCATCGCGGCGCTGGACCAGGCCGGCGGGGGCGCGGCGCTTCTGGACGGCAAGCTCATCGAAGCGCCCATCATAAGGCGCGCCCGGCGGGTCCTCGAGACCGCCCGCCAGGCGCGCCCGCATTAGGAAAGACGCATGGTTCAGTACGCAAAAGAAGTCGGCCCCCAGCGCTATCGCGAAACCTTCGGACGCTATTTCGAGGATTTCCACGAGGGCGATGTCTACGAGCACCGGCCCGGCAAGACGGTGACCGAGTACGACAATCACCTGTTCACGCTTTTGACGATGAACA
>JBKHAZ010000163.1:0-6343 GCA_046542605.1 Oceanicaulis sp.
CAAGTCCGTGAAGCGCGTTCGATCCGTACACTGCAGAGCCCGGCCCGCGGATCACCTCGATCCGCCCCGCCAGCCCGTCGGCGGCCTCCATCAGCCCGTTGATGTTGGCGAACCCCGGGGCGCGCAGCGGGATACCGTCCTCCAGATAGAGAAAGCTCCCCGCCCCGGCCCCGCCGGACAGCACGGCGGAGCGGATCGCGGTGAGATGCTCGACCCCGGCGCCGCGGTGAATGAAGACGCCCGGAAGCCGATTCAGCGCCTCGGCCATGTGATGCGCGCCCAGGCGCTCGATCTCGGCCTCGCCCATGAC
The DNA here is from genome assembly GCA_046542605.1 of Oceanicaulis sp. GTDB lineage: Bacteria > Pseudomonadota > Alphaproteobacteria > Caulobacterales > Maricaulaceae > Oceanicaulis. Next base: position 311 of record JBKHAZ010000163.1, read on the forward strand.
GGCGACCGGGGCGGCAGCGGCGTCGCGCGCTTCCTCGGCGCGCGCGGCGGTCACGACGATCACGTCGCGCTCCGGGGCCTGCGTATGGGTGGCCGGGGCGAGCGCGCCAAGGGCGGCGAAAGCGAGCAAGGATCGGCGTAAGGGCAAAACGGTTCGCTCCGGTTTGGTTGGGTAAGATCGATACCTAACGCAAACGACGCCGAAGCGTAGCGCCCCTGATGCGTTTCAGAGACTTGACCGGCGCCGCACCGGCCTTACCGTCGCGCCAAAGCAACAACACGCCCTGGGGAGTTCTTCATGCTGCGCACGCTGGCCGCCGCCCTGCTTCTGTCCACCGCCCCGGCCGCCGCCGTTACGGCGCACGCCTACGAAGCCAAGCCCATCGCGGCGCTGCTGGATCAAGGCGTGCGGTACGACCCCGCCATCCCCACGCCGGAGGCGGTCACCGGATACCGGCTCGGCGAGATCGTCTTCCCGCCCCACATGCACGCCGACTATCTCGAAGCGGTGGCCGCCGCCTCGGACCGGGTGGTCATCGATGAAATCGGGCGCAGCCATTTCGGGCGGCCGATCGTGCGGGTCACCGTCTCCTCGCCCGCCAACCTCGCGCGGCTTGATGCGATCAAGGCGACGCAGCGCAGCCTCCTCGGCCCGGATGCGCCGCAGCCGCCGGCCGATCATCCTGCGATCATTCAATTCACGCACGGCGTGCACGGATCGGAACCGTCGAGCTATGACGCCGCGCCGGCCCTGCTCTATCACCTGGCCGCGGCTCAGGGCGGCGAGATCGAACAATTGCTCGACGAGGTCGTCATCCACATCGTGGTTCCGGTCAATCCCGACGGGACGAACCGCTTCGCGCAGTGGACGAACATGCACCACGCCGCGGTTCCGGTCGCCGACCCGCAGAGCCGCGAGCACTTCTACGAGTGGCCCTGGGGGCGCACCAACCATTACTGGTTCGACCTCAATCGCCAATGGCTTCCGGTCACGCAGCCGGAATCGCGCGCCATCGTGCAGGCCACCCACGACTGGCTGCCCAATATCGCCGCCGATTTTCACGAGATGGGCAGCAACTCGACCTATTTCTTCTCACCGGGCCCCCGTGACGGGTTGCACCCGCTGCTGAGCCAGGACGCGCTCGACCTCAATCTCGATATGAACAGCTTTCTCGCCGAGCAACTCGACGAAGAAGGCGCGCTCTACGTCACCGAAGAGGTCTTCGACGATTTCTATCTGGGCTACGGCTCGAGCTATCCGGGCCTGACCGGCGCGGTGCCCTACCTGTTCGAACAAAGCTCGGTGCGCGGACTTTTGCGCGAAACCGAGTACGGAACCCAGCGCTACGACGACAAGATCGGCCAGCAGGCCCGCGTGGGGCTGGCTCTGATCCGTGCAGGCCAGGCCCGCCGGGCCGAGTTGCAGGCGCACATGGCTGCGTTCTTCGAAGAAAGCCGGCGTCTGGCCGCGAATGATCCCGTCAAAGCCTATGTCTTCACCTCGTCCGATCCGGCGCGCCTGGCCGGTTTCGTCGACATGCTCGGCGTGCACGGGATCGAGGTGCGCGAGCTGAGCCAGGCCGTGCGCGCGGACGGGCGCACCTACCAGCCCGGCGAGGCCTATATCGTTCAGGCCGACCAGAACCAGTACCGGATCATCAAGGGACTGTTCGACACCCAGATCATCGAAGACCGCACGGAGTTTTATGACGTGTCCGGCTGGACCCAGCCGCTGGCGTGGGATCTGGACTACGCCCCGGTTCGCGGCCGGTTGTTCTCGCCGAACCTCGCCGGAGACCGGGTGGAGGCGCTGGGCGCCGCACCCGAGCCGGAACCCAGCGACTATGCCTACGTGCTTGAATGGAAGAGCTATTTCGCCCCCCGCGCACTCTACCGCATTCTGGACGCGGGAGTGCGCGCACGCCTCATTCCCGACGAGACGCGCGTACGCACCCGGGCCGGCGAGGTCAGCCCCGGCCGCGGCGCGATCGTGGTGCCGATCTCTGGCCAGGACCTCTCCGCAGACGAGATTTACGCGCTCATGGTCCAGGCGGCGCGTGAGGACTTCGTGACCGTTCACGCCGCGACCACCGCGCTCACGAGCAGCGGCTCGGATCTCGGCGGCTTCGCCCTCGGCGACGTCGAAAAGCCTGAAGTCCTGCTCGCCACCGGCCGGGACGTGTCGATGAACGAGGCCGGCGAGTACTGGCATCTGCTGGATCACGAGATGCACATCCCGGTCTCCATGATCGATGTCAGCGAACTGTCCGGCGCCTCGCTTGACCGGTACACCCATGTCATCCTGCCCGGCGGGCGCTATGGGAGCCTCGAAGAGAGCTTCCGCGAGCGGCTTGACGCCTGGGTGCGCGCGGGCGGCGTTCTCATCGCCAGCCAGTCGGGCGCGCGCTGGGTCGCCGAACACGAGCTTTCAAGCGCCGCCTATCTGGGCGAAGGTGAAGACGAGACGGAGGACGCCGGGTCCGAAACCGATCGCGCCCAAGCCCCCGACAGCTACGCCGATATCGATCGCTGGGACGCCGAGGTCACGATCTCGGGCGCCCTGTTCGAGACCGAGATGGACGTCACGCACCCGCTCGCCTTCGGCTTCCGCGACTCCATGCTGCCCGTGCACCGCATCGGAACCGACGCCTTCGCGCCGTCGGACAACCCGTTCGCCCTGCCGGTGCGCTATGCGCAGAACGATCCGATCCTGTCCGGCTACGCCAGCGAGGAGAACCGCGAGATGCTCGAAGGCGCCGGCATGATGTTCGCCGAGCGCCGCGGCTCGGGATCGGTCATCCTGTTCGCCGACAATCCGGTGTTCCGCGCCTACATGAAAGGCAGCGCGCGCCTGGTGACCAACGCGATCTTCTTTGGAGACGATTTCCGCAATCCGCGCCGGCGCACCGAATAGGCGTTCAGGCCTAGCGGAAGGGCGGCGCGTAAAGCAGCCCGCCCTGCGTCCACTGGGCGTTCAGCCCGCGGCGCAGCCCGAGCGGGCTGTCTTCGCCCAGGTGGCGGGCGAAAAGCTCGCCGTAATTGCCGCGCGCCGTCACCGCCTGGAGCGCGAAATCGGCGTCCAGGGACAACGCCTCGCCGATCGCGCCTTCGGCGCCCAGAAGCCGGCGGATTTCCGGGCTGGAGGCGGTCTCGGCGAGTTCGGCGGCGTTCTGCGCGGTGATTCCGTACTCCTCGGCGGCGATGAGCGCGCTCAGCACCCAGCGGGCCGCCTCGGCGAATTGGGGATCGCTGGAGGCCACCACGGGACCCAGCGGCTCCTTGGAGATGATGTCGGGCAGGATCACATGGCCGTCCGGCGCTTCCAGCCGACTGCGGGCGCCGGCGAGCGCGGAGACATCGCTTGTGAACGCGTCGCATCGGCCTGACTGATAAGCGGCGAGCCCGTCGGCGGGCGTATCGACGAGCACGGTCTGGAAACTCAGACCATAGGCCTGGGCGTAGTCGTCGAGATTGAGCAGGTGGGTCGTGGCCGGCTGCACGCAGATGCGCGCCCCGGCGAGCTCGCGCGCGCTGGAGACGCCCAGATCGGCCGGCGCCAGAAAGCCCTGCCCGTCGTAATAATACGTTCCCGCAAACGTCACCGGCAGCTCGGCGTCGCGCGCGAAGGTCCAGCTGGTGTTGCGCATCAGAATATCCGCCCGCCCGTCCCCCAGCGCATCGAAACGCTCCTCGGTGGTGAGCGGCACGAAGCGCACGCGGGTCTCATCGCCGAGGAGCGCCGCGGCGTAGGCCCGGCACAGATCGACCTCGAACCCAGACCAGCCCGCCTCTTCGGTATACTCCGCAAAGCCCTCCAGCCCGGTATCTACACCGCACAGAAGCGTGCCGCGCTCGCGCACCGCCTCCAGCGTCGAGCCGTGCCCTGCGAGATCGGATTGGGCGGCGGAAAATCCGAGCGCGAAGGTCGCCGCGGCGCGGGCGAGCCGGCGCGGGGCGAAGAGATCGAACATGGAGGCTGGCGTCACCGGTCCGTCCGCCTTTAAAAGCAGCGTGGCATTGATACCGGTTTAGCTTTTGCGAAGGGGCCTTGTCGACATGAAACGGGATACGCGTCTCATCCATTCCGGCCGCCCGTCGCGCGAGGCCGATCTGGTCACCCCGCCGGTGCGCCGCGCCTCCACGGTCATCGCGCCGACCACGGCGGAGCTTTACAATCCCACCACGCCGCGCCGCCATTACGGGCGCGGCGGGCTCAGCCCGAACGATGAACTTAGAAGCGCGATCGCCGGGCTCTATGAGGCCGATCACGTGGCGCTGGCGCCGTCCGGGCTCGCCAGCGTCATCCTCGCGATCCGCACGGCGATCGAGGGCCCTGGCGAGGCGCTGATCAGCGACTCCACCTACGGCCCGGTACGCAAATTCTGCGATGAAGAACTCCCGCGCCTCGGCGTCACGCCGCGATACTACGACCCCCGAATCGGCGCTGAGATCGCGGGCCTGCTCAGCGATCAGACCCGGCTCGTTCATCTGGAATCGCCAGGCTCGCTCACCTTCGAGGTGCAGGACGCGCCCGCCATCGCGCAGGCCGCCCGCAAGGCCGGAGCGAAGACCACGATCGACGACACGTGGACGGCCGGTCTGTTGATGAACCCGCTGGAGCTCGGCGTCGATTTCGCCGCCCAGGCGCTGACCAAATATGTCGGCGGGCACTCCGATTTTCTGATGGGCGCCGTGGCCGCGCGCGGCGGCGCGGCGGACGCGCTGAAGAATCGCGAACGGCTTTATGGCGGCCATGTGAGCCCCGATGACGCCTTCCTCGCCTTGCGCGGATTTCGCACGCTGGCGCTGCGGCTGGAGCATTCGGGCGCGTCCGGGCTGGCGCTGGCGGAAAAGCTCGCCGGTCACCCCAAGATCGCCCGGGTGCTTCACCCCGCCTTGCCCGCCTCGCCGGACCACGCCCTTTACATACGCGACATCACCGGTCCGGCGGGCTGCTTCTCGGTGGTGCTGAAAAACATCGACGCGCGCGGCGGCGAAACCTTCGCCGAGGCGCTCAAGCTGTTCGGCATCGGCTTTTCCTGGGGCGGGTTTGAAAGCCTTGTCCTGCCCTGCGACCGCCAGATCCGGCGCACCAACCCGCCCTGGAAAGCCGAAGGCGCGCTGGTGCGCTTCTCCGTCGGCCTGGAAGACGTCGAGGACCTCTGGGCCGATATCGAACAGGCGCTCGAGCAGGTCTGAGACGGTCTCGTCCTCGGGCCGGTTCCGCCCGTTCAGGTCGAACCCGCAGGCTTTGCAAGCGCGACCGCCCGCCCGCAGCGTGAGGCGAGCTTGCGAGCCGGCAAGCGAGGATCGACTGAGCGGACGCGAAGGAGACCAGGTTGGAGTGGCGCACATCAGCGGACCCGCTTCGAACCCGCAGGGTTCGCAAGGGCGACCGCCCGCTCGCAGCCTGAGGCGAGCTTGCGAGCCGGCAAGCGAGGATCGACGGATCGGACGCGAAGGAGACCAGGTTGGAGTGGCGCCCCCGGCAGGACTCGAACCTGCAACCATCCGCTTAGAAGGCGGGCGCTCTATCCGGTTGAGCTACGGAGGCGTTTCGCCCGCTTTTTTAGCGTGGGCGATTTTGGGTGTCGCGTGATCGAAGCGGCGAACCGGATCCCACTTCGCCTGATCACGCTTAATGCGACCAGGGTTCGCGGCGGGTGAACGAGAAATTGTCGGCGTAGGATTTGATGCGGCGGGGGGTTTCGCGCGCTTCGACCACCTGGAAGGCGATGCCGTGACGCTTGGCGTACTCCACGGCCTGCTCCTTGGTGTCGAAAGAGAGCTTCACCTGGCTCGCCGTGTCGCTCGTCGAAGCCCAGCCCATCAGCGGGTCGGGCCGCTTGGCGGCCTTGGGCTCGAATTGCAGCACCCATTGCCTGGTCTTGGCCCGGCCCGACTGCATGGCGGTCTTCGAGGGACGGTAGATCTTCGCGAACATCGTCTCACCTTCGCTTCCGGAACGTCCGGAAAAGTAATGGTCGGGGCGGCCGGATTCGAACCAGCGACCCTCTGCTCCCAAAGCAGATGC
>JBKHAZ010000164.1:0-6336 GCA_046542605.1 Oceanicaulis sp.
GCGAGGACGTGCCGCTGCTCCATCTTCTGGTGGCCGCGGGCTCGCCGGCGGTGCTCTTTCATCCAGGCGAAACTCCGCCGGTGGCCACCGCGCCGCGCGGGCTTCAGCCGACCATTTTGATGCATGCGCCGACACTGGCCCAGATCAGCGCGCCCGAGGCGGTGCAGGCCATGCGATGCGCGGGCGGCTTCGACGGCGACGCGCGCGCCGCGTGAGCGCCTTGATTTCCTAGGTCTGATCGGCATATTCGCTAGCCGCCGCGCAACAGATTTGATAATTTGCGCGTTCGGAATTTCCCGTTCGTCGCCGAAGGAGAAGACGCATAGCCCGACGTCCGCACGCCGCGCCGCCGCCAAAAAAGGAAGGCCCGCGCATCAACCGCGAAATTCGCGCTCCCAGAGTGCTCCTGATCGACGAGACCGGCGAGAAGCAGGGCGAAATGCCTGTCGACGCCGCGCTGGAGGCCGCCCAGGAAGCCGGCCTTGATCTCGTTGAAGTCAGCCCCAACGCCAATCCGCCGGTCTGCAAGATCATCGATTACGGCAAGCTGAAATACCAGGAACAGAAGAAAAAGGCCGAGGCCAAGAAGAAGCAGAAGACCCAGGACGTCAAAGAGATCAAGATGCGTCCGAACATCGATGTTCACGATTACCAGGTTAAAACAAAGGCGATGACCCGGTTCTTCGAGGACGGCGACAAGGTCAAGGTCACCCTGCGCTTCCGCGGCCGTGAAATGGCGCACCAGGATCGCGGCATGGACGTGATGAATCGCGTCAAGGAAGACTTCGGCGATGTGGCCAAGGTCGAGCTCGAGCCCAAGCTCGAAGGCCGCCAGATGATCATGGTCATGGCGCCGCGCTGAGCACGTGATCGTCCGGGTCCCGCCGGTTCGGCGCGGCCGGGTTTTCAGGGCGCGGAGCGATTCGCTCCGCGCCCTTTTTTTGTTCGACCGGGACGCGGCGCCGCCAAGGCGGGAAGCTTATGCGCGCTGACCGCGATGTTTAGCGTTTTTTCGCCCCGCGCCCGGATTCTCCGTTCACAGCGCCGCCGTCCTGCGCAATGCTCGAAATGCGGGAATTGGTCCGTATCGAAGTAAATTGCAGGGGGGTTGGCATGTTTCGTACCTTGATCGCCGCAGGCGCCGCCGTCGCGGCCCTGTCCGGCGCCGCCTTCGCGCAGGATTACCGTCTCTCGCCCAGCTTCGGGCAAACCACGCTTCAAGCCGGCTTCACCGGCGATCCGCGCACGGTGAGCCTGCAAAGCGGCGGACCGATCGACGCGTCAGGCGTGGCCTCGGGCTGCCGGGGCTATATCGCCGACGCGCCGGATTATCGTGTCAGCTACACGGCCGGACCGACCTTTCCGCTGATCTTATCGGTCGAGGCCGGCGCCGACACCACGCCGGTCATCACCGCGCCGAACGGCGCCTGGTATTGCGATGACGACAGCGGGAACGGGGTCAATTCTTCGGTCCGCTTCTCCTCGCCCCAATCGGGCCGGCACGACATCTGGGTCGGCGCCCACGCCAGCGCGAGCCTGCAACAGGCCACGCTCTTCATTTCCGAAGTTTCCAGCCGCTAAGGGCTGGAGCGGGCGCGCCGAAGGCTGCGGCGCGCCCGCGCTGCACAAGAGAGAAAAAGGGGCATTGCATGAACCGCTTCATCCTCACGGCCGCCCTGGCCGCCGGGCTCGCCGCGGGCGCCGCTGCGTCCGCCGCCGCCCAGGACTGGACCCGGCCCGCCGCCTTCGGCGGCACACAGCTGCCGTCGGGGTTCACCCCCGACCCGCATGTGCGCAATCTCACCGCCGGCGGTCCCATCGCCGCGTCTTCGAGGTTTTCCAATTGCCGCGGATACATCGCCGATGCGCCGGACTATTCGGTCAGCTATCAGGCCGGCGACTTGCCGCTGATCTTCACCGTGGATTCCGACCGCGACACCACCCTGATCATCAATGATCCGAACGGGGACTGGTGGTGCGACGACGACGGCGCCGAAGCACCGTTGAACCCGATGATCCGCTTCGACGCGCCGCGCTCGGGTAGCTACGACGTCTGGGTCGGCACTTACGGCCAGGCCTCGGGCGTGCCGGCGAGCCTGTTCATCTCCGAGCTCGGCGAGCACACCCGCGAAAGCGCGTCGGAGCGGATCCAGGCCAATACCGGCGTCAACATTCAGGCGAGCGCCGGCGGACTGATTCAGGCCAACGCCGGCTCCATGGGCGCCGGCTCGGCGCGCGCAGGGGGACCCGATCCGAGCGCCTCGCCGACCTACCAGTATGTTTCGCTGAGCGCCGGCTTCGCCGACGACCCGCGCACCGTCTCGCTCACCGCCGGCGGCTCGATCGAAGCGCGCGACAATCCCGGCCAGGGCTGCCGGGGCCATATCGCGAGCGCCCCGGACGTCACGTTGAACTATTCGGCGGGCACGCCTCCCCTTTATCTCAGCGCGGATTCCGAAAGCGACACCACGCTGGTGGTGCGCGGCCCGGACGGGCGTTGGACCTGCGATGACGACGGCGCGGACGAGCCGTTCAATCCGCTGGTCCGCTACGACAATCCGCTTTCCGGCGAATACGACATCTGGGTCGGCACGTTCGGCTCGTCGACGGCGTCGGCGACGCTTTACATCTCCGAGCTCGGAGAACAGGGCGCGGGCTCCTCGGGCGGCGCCGCATCCCCGAGCGGCGTCCAGATCTTCGCCCCGGCCCGTCATGGCGACATGCGCCTGAGCGGCGGCTTCATGCCCGATCCCGAGCGCCGTTCGGTGACCGCCGGGGGCCGGCTGTCCGCTTCCGACGCGATCAACAGCTCCTGTAGCGGCTTCATCACCTCCGAACCCACCGTTGAGCTGAGCTATAACGGTTCGGGCTCGCTCCATATCTACACCTCGGGCAGCGCCGACACGACGCTGGCTGTGAACCGGCCGGACGGGACCTGGGCCTGCGATGACGACGGCGCGTCCGGCGTCAACGCCGGGCTGAGCTTCAGCGGCTCCACCGGCGGCACCTATGACATCTATGTGGGCACGTTCGGTTCAGGCGAACGCAGCACGACGCTGAACGTCTCCGAACTCGGCCTGAACCGCTAGGCGCCGGCGCCGCCGGGCCGGACCATCGGCCAGATTTGGCCGCAATGGTCCGGCCTGATGGGGCCAAGCCCGGCGAAGCGGCCAGGGCGCCTCGAGTATAAAGGGGACGATGGTGAAAACTTCGCTGATCGCAACAGGCGCATCGGTTCTGGCGCTCGCCGCCGGCGCCGGCGCCGCGGCGCAAACCCATGGCGGCGCACCGGCGTTCGGCGCGGTGGCGTTCGACGGCTCGGCCACAGCCACGCCCGCCCGCGCCGGCGGTGCGCTGAGCCTCGATGGGCTTGGATGCGCGGGTTATTCCACATCGCCCCGACGCTCGCCGTCGATGTGCGCGAAGCGGGGCCACTGTATATCGCGGCGGGGTCGACCACCGATCTCACGCTCGCCGTGCGCGGACCCGACGGCGCGGTGAGCTGCGCCGACGACGAAGCCGGCGGCCTCAATCCCGGCGTCCATTATCCCGCCGCCGCATCGGGCCGCTACGAGATCTGGGCCGGGACATACGGCGCCGGCGAAGGCTACCCGCCGATTTCGCTCAATCTCAGCCCAAACGGGTTCGACACCGCGAACGCGTTCGTTCTCACCCCCGATCCGGACGCCCGGGCCGCGCAATCGCTGCGCCTGCGCAGCGGCTTCCGCGACGACCCGCAGCGCGTCCCCGTCGTCGCCGGCGGCGCAGCGCCGCTGAGCGCGCTCGATTACGGCTGCGTCGGGCAGGCCGCGCGCGCGCCCGCCCTGGAGCTGAATTATCGCGGCGGCGCACTGCCGCTTCACCTGCTTCTGGAAAGCCGGACCGAGACCGAGGACACCACCCTCGCCGTGGTGACGCCCGCCGGCGAGATCCTGTGCGACGACGACACGATCGGCTTCGACGCCGGCGTGCGCATCGAGACGCCGGAAGCGGGCCGCTACGCGGTGTTCGCCGGGCTTCTTGCAGACGCCGATGAAACCGCCGAGCTGACGCTTTCGGTCTCGGAGATCGGCTTTGGCGGCGTCGACCGGCGCCTGGACGTGGCGGGCGAGCCGGTCTTCGGCGTGCACGATCTTGCAGGCGGCTTCCTGCCGGATCCGGCCGTGTTCGAGGTCGAGGCCGGCGGACCGGCCGATATCGAGACGGCGCTCGGCTCACAGGCGTATGGATGCCGCGGCTACGCCACCCGCACGCCGAGCCTTCGACTTCGCCATGACGGCGCGGGTCCGCTCCACATCTCCATGCAAAGCGAGGCCGACACCACCCTGGCGGTCAACACGCCCGACGGATCCTGGGCCTGCGACGATGACGGCCTTGGTGACCTCGACCCGCTGGTCAGCTTCGAGACCGCTCAGCCGGGCGTGTACGACATCTATGCGGCGACGTATGTGCAAGGCGAAACCGCGCCAGCCACGCTCTACATGTCCGGAATCGGCGGCGGCGCGGCGCCGACGGCGCGCGCTCTGGACGGCGATCTCGACGCCGGTGTCTCCCTCGCCCTGACGCCGGGTTTTCCGGCCTCGGCGGGGCGCTTCATGGTCGAGGCGGGCGGGCCGGCCGAGCTGCGTGAAAGCGGCGAGGCCTACTGCCCGGGGTATTACTCGGCCGCTCCAAGCGTCGAGCTTGACTGGGCCGGGGGCCCGTTGAGCCTCGCCACCGAAAGCGACGCGGACACCACGCTGGCGGTCCGCCTGCCGGACGGGAGATGGGCGTGTGACGATGATGGCGGCGAGGGCGTCCTCTCGCGCATCGCACTCGACGGCGCGCCTGGCGTCTACGATATCTGGGTGGGCGTATGGAGCGGCGGAGACGCCGACGCCGTGCTGGTGCTGGAACAGCCGGGCGGCGCGCCGCTCTAGCCGGCGACGAACGGCCTGCATCCGGCGGGCCGGCCGCACGCATCCTGATGACCGGCGCCGGTTTGCGGCGCCGGTCGTGTTTCAGGAGCCCCGACCATGCCCATCGCCGCCGCCGCCCTCGCCCTTTCACTCCTGGCCGCAGACGCGCCGCGAGAAACCGAAGTCCGCGTGCCCGCGCCCGGCGCCGCGCTCGCCGGAACGCTTCTCGTCCCCGACGACGCGAAGGGTCTGCTGGTCTTCATCACCGGCGCCGGGCCGCACCCGCGCGACCAGGTCATCTCCGGCGCGCCGATGTTCGCCGAACTCGCCGAAGCGCTCGCCGAAGCCGGCTGGGCGAGCCTGCGGGTGGACGAGCGCGGCGTGGCCGGATCCACCGGCGAGATCACCCCGCACGCGCTCGCGCGGGTTCAGGACGTGGTCGCCACCATCGACTTCGCCGCCGCCCAGGGCCTCGGCCCGGTGGGCCTTCTTGGCCACAGCGAAGGGGCTCTGATCGCGCCGCTGGCCGAAGCCGGCCGCCCCGAAGCGGTGGACTTTCTCGTCCTGCTCGGGGCGCCTGCGGCCGCCGGCGCGGACGTCTGGATCGACCAGCAAATGGCCAACACGCGCGCCCATTTCGGCGAGGCGGCGACGCCCGAACGCCTGGGAGCGGCCCGGTCCGCCCTGGAGGCGATCGTCGCGGCGTCCATCGCCGGCGACGAGGCCGGCGTGCACGCCGCCGCCGACGCGCTCTTCCGCGCCTGGGAAGCCCCGCAGGAGATCTGGGAGGACGGCACGGCGGCCGGGTTCGCCGACCGCATGGCGAGCGCGGAGATGGAGGTCTTCCTCAGCCTCGATCCCCTGCCCGGCTATCGCGGGTCCGCCGATCCGCGCCTGGCGGTCTACGGCGATCTTGACACCCAGACCGCGCCGGAGCTGAACGCGCCCCGGCTCATGGAGGCCTCCGCGCCCGGCCAGACCACGCTGGTGATCCTGCAGGACCAGGACCATTTCTTCCTGCGCGGCGAGGGTCTTGCGCCCGGCGAGCACGCCTTCGGCGAGATGCGTCTGGCGCCGGAGCTGCCGCAAGCGATCGCGGACTGGCTGGCGCGGATGGAGTAAGCGCGCGGCCTACAGGGGCGGGCGCTTGCGTTTTATGCGCGGGCGCGTATAACCCCGGCTCCACTTTTACCGGCCCCCCCGGCCCACGACATGCCGGGCGGCCCTGGAACGCTTGAGGCGACGGGTCACCGCCGCCTCGTCAGAAGGAGAGCGAAATGTCGAAACTGAAGACCAAATCGGGCGCGAAGAAGCGCTTCAAGGTCACGGGCACGGGCAAGGTCATGGCCGCCCAGGCCGGCAAGCGCCACGGCATGATCAAGCGCACGCCGAAGCAGATCCGGCAAAAGCGCGGCACCGATACGCTGGCGGCTCCGGA
>JBKHAZ010000165.1:0-6303 GCA_046542605.1 Oceanicaulis sp.
CCATCACCAGCACGTCCGCGCGCACGCGCCGCGCGGCCTCGGCGATCACCGTATGTGCAGCCCCGCGCATCAGCCGCTTGATCACGCGCGGTCCCGGTTCCGGCGGCGGATGGGCGTCGGCGAAGGCGTCGAGCGCGCGCCGCCGGCCCGCCTTCACCGCGTCGGCATAGGCCTGAGCGGCCCGTTCACCGTCGCCGCCGAACGCCCGGAACAGACCCTCGTCCTCGGCCTGCCAGGCGTGGAGGAGGTGGATTTCGCCGTCCGGCTCGCACACGGCATAGGCGGCTTCGATCACCCGCGCGTTCACATCGGCCAGGGTCTCCGGCTCGGCGGCTTCGGGGTCCACGTCCACCGCCGCCACTACGGTGCGGACCTCGGGCGCGCCGCCTTCGGGCAGCAGCCAGACCGGGCAGGGGCATTTGCGCAACAGGTGCTGATCGGTGCTTGCGAACAGGCGTAAACGAGCGCCGGTGAACGGCTCTGGCGCCTTGATCACCAGGGCGGCGCGCACCGACACCGCGTGCAGAATGATCTCGATGAAGGCCTTGCCGCAGCGCACCGTGACCGGAGCCTCGCCGGGCAGCGCGGTTTCGATCTCGCGCTTGAACGCGGCGGTGAGCTGGTCGAGCAGCGCGTCCGGGGAGAGGCCTGCCGCTGCGGCGGCGGCGCGCGGGTCTCGCGGCGGCTCGATCACGCCAAGCACCTCAAGGCCGAGGCCCCGGCGTTCGGCCTGACGGCGCGCGGCGGCGATCACCGCAGGCGCGGTCTTCGGGTCCACCACGGCGAGGATGGGGCGGTCAGTCAAGGTTCATCTCCAGTACGTCGCCGGTCCAGGCCGCATCTTGCGGGAGGGTCTCGCGGCCCAGAATCAGCCCGGCCGCCGCCAGGGACGCGTCGCGGTAGGGCAGGAGCACCAGGTCCGCTCCGGCGCTTTTCAGCACCTCGATCCGTTCGGGATTATGAGTCGCGACTGCGATGCGGCCTTGATAATCGAGATCGCGCGCCGCGCGCATCAGGGCGCTGCGCGGGTCGGCGTGGGTGACGCCCACGTCATGCTCAGTCACCGCCATGACCAGCCATTTGGCCCGCGCGACCGGCAGATGGCCGACAAATTCCGGGTCGGTCGCGTCGCCGAACACCACCTCATAGCCGCGCGCCCGCGCCCGTCGCACCGCATGGGGGCTGAAGTCCACGCCAAGCACGTTGAGGCCCGCCTCCTTCAGGCCGGCCGCGATCCCGAGGCCGTAGCGGCCGAGCCCGAACAGGATGACGTCATGGGGCGCGGTGACGGTTCCGCCGGCGTCCTCGGTCCAGCCCGCGCCGCGCCGTTCGAACACGGCGAGGAGGGGCTCGAGCCGCGCATAAAGCTGGTGAGAGTAGGTGATCATGTAGGTCGACGCCGCGATTGTCACCAGGCCGACCAGCGTCACCAGCCCCAGCGCGCTGTCGGTGACATGGCCGATGGTCACGCCCATGGTCATGAAGATCAGCGAGAACTCGCTGATCTGCGCCACGGTGAGTCCGGCCAGAAAGCCGGTGCGCTTGCGGTAGCCCATGAACGACATGATCGCGAGGACGATCAACGGATTGCCCACCAGCACGAAAAGCGAAAGGACCAACGCCGGCGCGAGGCTGGCGCCGAGCACGGAGAGATCCAGCGACGCGCCCAGCGCGATGAAGAAGAACAGGAGCAGGAAATCGCGCAGCGAGGCGAGGCGCGCGGCGATGGCCTCGCGAAACGGGGTGGAGGCCAGCGACACCCCGGCCAGAAGCCCGCCGAGCTCCTTGCCGAACCCGAGATAATGCCCGAGCGCGGCCAAAAGCGCGGCCCAGCCGATCGCGAAGGAGACAAGAAGCTCCGGTGCGCGCGACAGGCGTTCCACCAGCGGATTGGCGGCGAACCGCGCAAAAACCGCCACACCCAGCAACATGGCGAGGCCGTAGCCGAGCACCTGCGCCACGTCGCCCAGCGCCCCGCCGCCTCCGCCGCCGGCGTTGATCGCTGACAAAACGATCATGGCCGTGACCACGACCAGGTCCTGGACGATCAGGAAGCCCAGCGCGATGCGCCCGTGCAGGGAATCGATCTCGCGCTTGTCCGACAGGAGCTTCACGATGATGATCGTGGAGGAGAAGGTCAGCGCCACGGCGACATAGATCGAGGTGAGCGGATCAAGGCCGAGCGCGATCGCGATCAGAAAGCCGAACACGGTGGTGAACACGACCTGGCCGAGCCCGGTCACCAGGGCGACCGGGCCCAGCGTGCGCACCAGGTTCAGATCGAGCTTGAGCCCGACGAGGAACAGCAGCACAGCGATGCCGAGTTCGGCCAGCAGGTCGATGGGTTCGTGCGAGCGCGCAATGTCCAGCACCGAAGGCCCGGCGAGGACGCCCACCGCGATGAAGCTCACGATCAGGGGCTGGCGCAGCAAAAGCCCGATGAAGCCCACCCCGGCGGCGAGGACGAGCAGCGCGGCGACTTCGTAAAAAATATAGCCGTAGATCGCGTCGCTCATCAGGGGGCGTTCCAGCTGCGGGGTGGTCGAAAAGCTGGCCCGATTGCGGATGGATGTCACTAAAAACCCGACCTCGCAGCCCTGTGAACGCGCGTGTGCGGCGCATCATTTGACCTTTGGCGTTCGACGCCGCACATCTGAGCGGGTTGGCGAGATCAGACGCGGGACGATTTTTTCATGGCCGAGTACGACTACGACCTTTTCACCATCGGCGCGGGTTCAGGCGGGGTGCGCGCCTCGCGCATGAGCGCCTTAAAGGGCGCGCGTGTGGGAATCGCCGAAGAGCACAGGCCGGGCGGCACCTGCGTCATCCGCGGCTGCGTGCCGAAGAAGTTCATGGTCTACGCCTCCGGCTATGCCAAGCACATGAAGCACGCCCGCCAGTACGGCTGGGACGTGCCGGAAAAGATCACGTTCGACTGGCCGCAATTCCGCGACGCCATGAACGCCGAGGTGGACCGGTTGTCGGGCATTTATGCGCGCAATCTCAACAACGCCGGGGTCGACCTGATCGAGGAGCGCGCCGAGATCACCGGCCCGCACGAGATCGTCCTGAAGCCCTCCAACCGCCGGGTGACGGCCAAGCACATCTTGATCGCCACCGGCGGCACGCCGAACAAGGATTGGGACCTTGAAGGCGTGGAGCACACCATCACCTCCAACGAGCTGTTTCATTTAAAGAAACTGCCTGAAAAGCTGGTGATCGCCGGGGGCGGCTATATCGCGTGTGAATTCGCGCAGATTTTCGCCGGCCTCGGCGTCGACGTGTGCCAGGTCTATCGCCGCGACACGGTGCTGCGCGGCTTCGACGAAGACGTGCGCACCTTCGTCCATGAAGGGTTGAAGACCTCCGGCGTGCGCGTGATTACCCATACCGTGTTCGAGAAGATCAAGGAGCACCCCGAAAAAGAGGGATGGAAGACGATCACCCTGGCGAACGGCGATGAGCTGGAGGCCGACCAGATCGTCTTCGCCATCGGTCGCGATCCCTATGTGAAGGGGTTGGGCCTGGAAAACGCCGGCGTGGAACTCGACGAGCGCGGCGCGATCAAGGTGAACGCCTATTCGAAAACCAACGTGGACCATATCTACGCCGTGGGCGACGTCACCAACCGGGTGAACCTCACCCCTGTGGCGATCCGCGAGGGCGCCGCCGTGGCCGAGACATTGTTCGGCGAGAAGCCCGTGGCCTACGACCATGACGACATCCCCAGCGCCGTCTTCACCCAGCCGCCTGTGGGTACGGCCGGCCTCACCGAGCACGACGCGCGGCGCATCCACGGCGAGGTGGACGTCTACAAGACCAAGTTCCGGCCCATGAAGGGCATGCTCACCGACAGTCCGGACTGGATGATCATGAAGCTCGTCGTGCGCGCGTCCGATCAGCGCGTGCTGGGCGTGCACGTGGTCGGTGACGACGCGCCGGAGATCATCCAGGGCGTCGGCATCGCGGTGAAGGCGGGCCTGACCAAGGACCAGTTCGACGCCACCTGCGCGGTGCATCCCACCGTCGCCGAGGAGCTCGTGACGTTGCGCGAAAAGTGGGTCCCGCCCGAACTCGCCGCCGCCGAATAGGTTCGCCGGCGGTCCGCGCGGGCGCGCAATGGCGATACCCGCGGCGCGGGTTTTCCACACCCATTGCGCACTGCGGGACGTCGTGCGGCTTCGCAAAGGTTAACGAGTCGGCCATGCTCGTTAACCTTGAAGCTTTCACGGCGCGAGGAGGCGGCCATGACGCGGCTTTGCGAGGACGGACGGGCGACTTTCGTCATCCTGGACGAGGATCCGCTCTACGCAGCGGATGATATCGCGCGCATCTGCGAGCGCCATGGCGTTCCAGAGCGGCTGAGCGGTCGGCTCTGGCGCCGGCTGGAGCAGGCGGGGCGTGCGTTTCTCGACCGGCGCCGGCTCAACTCCCAGCCCGCCAAGCTCGCCCGCATTCGCCAGGATTTGCGGCTTGGCCGTCAGCTGGCCGCGCAGCTCGCCGGTCTCGCCCCGGAGCCGGGACAGGTCGAGGCCGACCGCGCCAGCGTGGCGCTCAATCGCTGCCACCTCTCCGCTTTGCGGGAGGGGGAGCGCGGTGTCGGCCCCGGTGCGGGGCCGGGCGCGCGCCTTGATGAAGTGCGTGAAACCCTGGCCTGGCTGGCCGAGGTCTACGATGCGGCGCTGGAGGCCTGCACCCGGTCGGGCGCGGACGCCGACGAGGCCTGGCGCGCCGATCTGACGGAATTCTACACCCGTGTTCTCACCCGGCCCTGGACCGGGGAGGGCGGCGCGGACGGGGAGCGCTTCCTCGCTGACTGCCGCGCGCCGCTCGACCGGGGCGAGGCCTTGGACGCCCCGCCCGTTCCGGCGATCACGCTGGCCGCCGGAGGTTAGTCCGACTCGCCCTGCGCGGCGATCTGACGGGCTTCTTCGAGACTGTCGACCTCACGCACCGTATCGATCGCGCAGCGCCAGCCGTCGTCGGGGATGACGTACTCGACCATCGGTTCGCACAGCCGGGCGTTATCGCCGAAGCTGGTGCCGATCTGAGCCCCGAAGCTGAGGCCCGAACACCGCGAGCGCGTGGTCACGAGATAATAGCGGCTCGCGCCGCCGGTCAGCACCAGATGGCGATCGTCAATCACCTGATAGCCGTTGACGTTGCGCAGGGTGACGCAGCGGCCGTCCTCCTCGGCGCCGACCTCCTGGGCGATGGCGGGCGGGGTCCAGGCGCAAAGCGCGAAGGCGCAGGCGAGCGCGGTGAGGGATGCAGTCGTGGCCATGGGAATGGGTCTCTTTAGCCTCTATCTGTACGTCAACGCCCGCTGGACCCGAAGGTTCTTTCGAACGCATGGCCTCCAATATAGTGCGAAACGCCGCGTTGCGCATCGCCGTCCTCGGAGCCGGGGCGGCGGGCCTGGCCGCGGCGTGGCGTCTGGCGCGCGACGGGCACTCCGTCACCGTGTGCGATCGCGGCGAGGCCGAACGCAGCGCGCTGTGGGCGTCAGGCGGCATGCTGGCGGGCGGGTTTGAAGCCGGCGCCGAGCTGGAGACGGATCATCCGCTCGCCGCCGCCTTCGCCGATCTGGCGCGGCGCGGTGCGGACTTGTGGCCGGACTGGACGGCGCGCCTGGAGGCTGAAACCGGCATGGCGCTGGGCTATGAGCGGCGCGGCTCGCTTTTGCCGGCCTTCACCGCTGAGGAAAGCGAGCGCGCCAGCGCGGTCATGGAGCGCGCCCGCGCCCTGGGTTTCGATGCGACGCGCCTGGACGCGGAAACCGTCGCCGAGAGCGAGCCGGGCCTGGCCGCGACGCTGGGCGGGATCGAGTTTTCCGGCGACGGTCAGCTGGACAATCGGGCCTTGCGGGACGCGCTGCTGGACGCGCTGCGCGCCACGGGCGCCGCGATCGAAACCGGCGAAGCCCGGCTTGAGACCGAAGCCGGACACGTGCAGACGGTCGTCATCGACGGGAAGCGGCGGATCAAGGCCGATCTGGTGGTGCTTGCTTCGGGCGCTTTCAACGTGGATGGCGCGCCGGCCGTCGCCGCCGCCGAACCGGTGAAGGGACAGATGGTGGCCTTCGCCGCCGGGCGGCCGCTCGCGCCGAACCGCGTGGTGCGCGGCTTTTCAATCTATCTCGCCGCCAAGCCGGGGCAGCGTCTGGTCGCCGGCGCGACGTCCGAACCGGGGAAGGGCGGCCTTGAAACCGATGACGCGGCGATCGAGGTGCTGATGGCGGCCGCACGCGCCGCCGTGCCGGGGCTCGCCGCAATCGTCGCGCCGGCCGCCTCGTAATCGGCA
>JBKHAZ010000007.1:0-29457 GCA_046542605.1 Oceanicaulis sp.
ATGAGCCGCTTCCCAACCACCCGCCTGCGCCGGATGCGCGCCCACGACTGGACGCGCCGGTTGATGCGCGAGCACGTGCTCACCCCGGACGATCTGATCTGGACCATGGTGATCACCGACAAGCCCGAGAGCGAGCCCGTCGCGTCGATGCCGGGCGTGACCCGGCTGACGGTGAAGGACGCGGCGCAGGCGGCGACGGAGGCGCGCGATCTCGGCATCCCGGCGATCGCGGTGTTTCCCAATATCGAGTCGTCAAAGAAGGATCCCCTAGGCAAGGAGGCCGACAATCCCGACGGGCTCGTCGCCCAGGCGATCAAGGCGATGAAGGACGCCGCCCCGAACGTGGGGATCATCTGCGACGTGGCGCTGGACCCCTTCACCGATCACGGCCATGACGGGATCCTCCAGGATGGGCGAATCCTGAATGATGAAACCGTGGAGCGCCTGATCAGCCAGTCGCTCAATCAGGCGCGGGCGGGCTGCGACGTCATCGCCCCCTCCGACATGATGGACGGCCGGGTCGGACTGATCCGCGCCGCGCTGGACTCCGAAGGCTTTCCCGACGTTCTGATCATGAGCTATGCGGCGAAATACGCCTCGGCCTTCTACGGCCCCTATCGCGAGGCCATCGGCTCGGCCACCGCGCGCAGCGGCGACAAGAAGACCTATCAGATGGACCCGGCCAACACCGGCGCGGACATGGTGATGGTGAAACCCGGCATGCCCTATCTCGACATCGTGGCGCGGGTGAAGGCGGAGTTTCAGGCGCCGACCTATGTGTTCCAGGTCTCCGGAGAGTACGCGATGATCGAGGCCGCCTCCCACAACGCCTGGATCGACGGCGAGCGCGCCATGATGGAGAGCCTGCTGGCGTTCAAGCGCGCGGGCGCGGACGGGGTGCTGACCTATTTCGCGCCGAGGGCCGCCAAGGTCCTCAATGGCTAAGGACCCCGCCACCCTCGCCGCCCAGGCGCTGCACCGCACCGACGCCGAGACCGGCGCGGTGATCCCGCCGCTGCACGCCTCGACGACCTTCCTGCGCGACCCGAACAACCAGCTTGTCGGCCCGATGGATTATCGCCGGCCGCAAGGACCGACGGAGCTGCACGCCGCAGAGATCCTCGCGGCGCTGGAAGGCGGCGCGGCGGCGCGTCTCTTCGGGTCCGGCCTCGCCGCAGCGGCGGCGGTGTTCGAGACGGTCAGGGCGGGCGCGGCGATCCTGGCGCAAACTGAAATGTATTATGGCGCGAAGAAGCTCTTGCAGCACCTTGAAGCGTCAGGGCGAATTCACCTCGTTCTGTTCGATCCGTCCGTTCCGGGCGACCTCGCCGCCAAGGCGCGTGAAGCAGGGCCTGAGCTGATCTGGGTGGAGACCCCGGCGAACCCCGCCTGGACCGTCGTCGATCTCGCCGAGGCCTCCGCAGCCGCCCACGAAACGGGCGCCGTTCTGGCCGTTGACGGCACCTGCGCCCCGCCCTGCACCACGCGCGCGTTCGAGCATGGCGCGGACCTCGTCATGCATTCGTGCACCAAGTATCTCAACGGCCATTCCGACGTGCTTGCGGGCGCAGTGGCGACGAAGGTCGAGGACGGCCGCTGGGACCGGCTCACCGCCGCGCACAGCCTCACCGGCGCCGTCCCGGGCGCGCTGGAGACCTGGCTTCTGATCCGGGGGATGCGCACGCTCTTCATCCGGTTTGAGCGCCAGAGCGCCAACGCCATGGCGCTCGCTCATGCGCTGCAGGGCCACCCGAAGGTGCACGCCGTGCTCTATCCCGGCCTCGAAACCCATTCCGGCCACGCCGCCGCGGCGCGGCAGATGACGGGCGGCTTCGGCGGACTTCTATCGATCCGGGTGCAGGGCGGCGCGCCGGCGGCGGCGAAGCTTGCGGCCTCGACCAGGGTCTTTCTGCAGGCCACTTCCATCGGCGGCGTGGAAAGCCTGATCGAACACAGAAAGCCCATCGAGGGCCCGCAAAGCCCGACGCCGGACGATCTGGTGCGTCTGTCGTGCGGGATAGAAGCGGAGGCGGACCTGATCGCGGATCTGACGCAGGCGCTGGAGCGGATCTAGGCCGCCTTCCCGTACGCACGCGGATCGCCCATTCCTTCCTTCACGCCGCGCTTGACCAGGAAGTAGTTCACCGGCCAAGCGGCCACAAAACCCAGCGTGAGCGAAATGATCAGCGCGCTCCAGAAGCGCGCCTCGCCGATCCTCGCGCCGCCGGCGAGCCAGAGGTCGGCGCCGATCGCCACGATCTCCATCACCGCGATGGAGCCGGTCTCTGTGTAGACCGCGTCCTTCAAGGCGGTCTTCAGTCCCACGCCTTCCTGCATCATGGGAAACACGGTTGCAGCGTAGCCGAAGACATAGGCGAGCGAAAACGTGATCACCGCGACCCAGAGACTGGACAGCGACAACAGCCCCACGGCGATGACCATGCCGCTGATCTCGCCCATGCCGCACCCCGAATAGCAGTGCGCGGTGGAGCGGAATCCGCGCCGCCAGTCGGCGTCGTCGTCGATCTTCGGGCGTCCGGTCATCCAGTAGATCGCAAGACCGAAAAAGCCCGAATACGCCACCGAGAACCCCCACACCCATTTCATCATGGAGGGCATGCGGCGGTTCTTCCTGCGCACGTCGGTGACCAGGATCGCCACCGCGATCATGGCCTGCGCGACAAGCCCGGCGAGCAGGAGCGGGCTTTCGATGATCGAGATCAGGATATCCATGCGCCGCTAACGCAGGCGGGCGGCGGGCGTTCAATCCACCTTGCCGATGGGCGGCAGGCTCCACTTGAAGAGCAGCGCGCACGCACGCAGAGCGAACGCCGCAAGCGCGGCGACCGGCGCGGCGAGGCTTTCGCCGAGCCCGAGCGCGACCAGGCCGACATACACGCCGGCTCCAAACAGCGCGGCGAGCGCGTAGACGTCCTCACGGAAGATCAGCGGCACGTCGTTGACGATCACGTCGCGCAACACCCCGCCGAAAGCGGCGCTGAGCACTCCGGTCACCAGCGCGATCGACCAGTGGGCGCCGGCGGCGAGCCCGGCCTGCGCGCCCAGCACGCAGAACACCGAAAGCCCCGCCGCGTCCGCCCAGACCAGCGCCCGGCGCCGCGCCCCGGTCTCGCCGCGCACCAGCTCCGAGCCGTAATACCCGGCGACGCCCGCGATCACCGCTACGGCGAGATAATGCGGCGCCTCGATCCAGTAGACCGGCAGCGCGCCCAGAAGAATGTCGCGGATCGTGCCGCCGCCCATGCCCGCGGCCATGCCGATCACCGCGGCGCCGAACGGGTCGAGCCCTTTTCTTGCGGCGATGATCCCGCCGGACAGCGCGAACAGGGCGATCCCGGCGAGATCGAGCGCAGCGAATAAGAGGGCGACGTTCATGGCGCGCCCTTACGGAGCGTTCACGGCGAAACGGCCGGCGAGCGCCGTGAGCGGCGCGATCAGCACCAGCCACACCCCGGCGAGCCCGGTCGCCGCCGTCTTCGCCGCCCGGCCCATCAGCGCCGGATCGCCGAGCGCGCCAGCGAAGGAGAAGGCGGGTATGGCGCCGAGCAGCGGCGCGATCACCATCGCGCCGATCACCGCCGCGACAGTGTCGGCGGACGGCCCGAACACCACCACGATGGCCGAGAGCGCGATGAGAAGCAGGAAGTCGGAATTGACCCGCGCGCCCTCCGCGACGTCCCCGTAGATTTCCTCGTGCAGGGCCAGGGTGCGGGTCTGCTTGCGCTCGGATTCGGCTTCGCTTTCATCAATCTTGGGCAGGCTCGCCTCCACCGGAAGCACGACAGGCCGCCAGTCTTCCGTCCCGTCCAGCAGTCCGGTCTTCAGCGTCGCCTTCAAAAGCGGCTGGACGCGGTCCCCGTCGGAAACGCTCACCTCGATAAGGCGCACTTAACGCCGGTCCGCGTTTTCGAGCCGGGCGATGAGGCTGGAGGTGTCCCAGCGCTCGCCGCCCATGGCCTGGACCTCGGCGTAGAACTGATCGACCAGGGCCGTCACGGGGAGGCGCGCGCCATTGCCGCGCGCCTCCTCCAGCGCGATGCGAAGATCCTTACGCATCCAGTTGATTGCGAAGCCGAAGTCGAACTCGCCCTCGACCATGGTGCGCCAGCGATTCTCCATCTGCCAGCTTTGCGCGGCGCCTTTGGAGACCGCGCCGATCACCGTCTCCGGGTCCAGTCCCGCGCGCTTGGCGAAGTGCAGACCTTCCGACAGCCCCTGCACCAGGCCGGCGATGCAGATCTGGTTGACCATCTTGGTCAGCTGGCCCGCCCCCGCCTCCCCGCAGTGAACGATGGACTTGGCGTAAGCGTCCATGACCGGGCGGGCCTTCTCAAACACCGCCGCATCACCGCCGGCCATGACCGAAAGCTGGCCGTTCTCCGCGCCCGCCTGCCCGCCGGAGACCGGGGCGTCGAGAAACCCGATCCCGCCAGCCGCCGAGGCGGCTTCGTGAAGCTGGCGGGCGAGGTCGGCCGAAGCCGTCGTGTGGTCGACCAGGATCGCCTTGTCCTTCATGGCTTCCAGCGCCGGTTCGGCGACCGCGCGCACGTCCGGGTCGTCGCCGAGGCACATGAAAACGATCTCGCAGCTCTCCACTGCGTGGTCGATCGTACCGGCGGCGCGGCCCGCATGCCGATCGGCCCAGGCGCGCGCCTTTGCGGCGGTCCGGTTCCAGACCGCCACCTCGTGCCCGGCCGCGGCGAGATGGCCGGCCATGGGAAAGCCCATGACGCCGAGCCCGAGAAAAGCGACTTTCGCCATATGCGCTACTCCGTGCGGCCGGCCGCGTGGTAGGCGGACCGGTAAAACACCAGCGCCGGCGCATCGCGCGGCGCGTCGAAGCCGGTCACCTCGCCGATGATGATGTCATGATCGCCGCCCACGTGCACGGATGCACGCCGGCATTCGAACCGCGCCACGGCGTCTTCGACCAGCGGCGCGCCGCCCTCGCCGATCGTGAACTGAGCGCCCGACGCGCCAAGATCGTCGTTCTGTGCGCAGGCGTTTGACAGGAATTCCTGATCGGCGCCGAGCACGTTCACCGCAAAGCGCTCGGCGTCGCGGAACGCGGCGTAGCGCAGCGAAACCTGCGCCACCGACCACAGGATCAGCGGCGGATCCAGCGAAACGGAGGAAAACGAGTTCACCGTCATCGCCCTCGCCCGGCCTGCATCCATGAGGGTGATGAGCGCCACGCCGGTGGGAAACCGGCCCAGCGCGTCGCGGTAGGCGCGCGCCTTGTCCAATACATGCCTCCTGATTCGCCGGAGCAACCGGGCCTTAACCCTATCGGCTTAAACACCAACAGCGAGGAACACCGAAGGGTGGGTGGATATGGCGTCGGATCAACCGATCATCATCAAGAAAGTCAAGAAGGCTGCAGGCCACGGGCACCATGGCGGAGCCTGGAAAGTGGCTTACGCCGACTTCGTGACCGCCATGATGGCCTTCTTCCTGATGCTCTGGCTGATCAACAACACCGAGCCGGAACAGCGCCAGGGCATCGCCGACTATTTCGCTCCGGCGAGCGTGTCCCAGTCCACATCCGGGTCCGGCGGCGTGCTCGCCGGCACGGCGTTCGGCGACGAGGGCGTGCGCGGTTCGGGCTCCGCGAGCGTGGTCGACCGTCTTGCGCCGCGCCCCTCTCCCACCCGCGAGCGCGAGCAGCAGACGCCGGAAACCTCCGGCGCCGGCTCCGATCAGCCCGAAGTCACGACCGACGCGGTCGCCAACGCGCTGGCCCGGCGGGAGTCGGCCCAGTTCGCCAGCGCAGAGCAATCGCTGCGCCAGGCGCTCCAGGACATGCCCGAACTCGCCGAGCTGTCGCGCCACGTAATCATCGAGGAAACGCCCGAAGGCCTGCGCATCCAGCTGGTCGATCAGGAAGGCCGGCCCATGTTCGAGCCCGGCCAGATCGTCCCGAACGAACGCGCCAGCGTGTTGCTGCGCGCCGTCGCGGAAATCGCGTCGCGCCTGCCCAACCGCATCTCCCTCTCCGGACACACCGACGCGAGCCCGGCCCCGCGCTCCGGCCCGTCGAACTGGGAGCTTTCCGCGGCCCGGGCGAACGCGGCGCTGGAAGTCATTTCCGAGGCCGGCGTTCCCGAGCATCGCATCGCGGAGGTCCGCGGCAAGGGCGGCGCCGAGCCGCTCTTCCCCGACGATCCCTACCTTCCGGGCAATCGGCGTCTGTCGATCACGCTGCTGCGCGAAGCGCCGGTCATCGCGCCGGACCAGCGCCTTTAGACGCCGTCCTTCGAGCTTTCGCTTCGCTTCGCGTCCCGTTTAGTGTGTCCGCTTGGCCGGCGCGATTCAGCGCCGCGGCGCGGAACGGACTGGAATGGAAGAGCTCTCAGCCCTGAGCGACTGGCGCATGTGGGCCGTGATGGCCGGCGTGTGCGTGGCGATCGTATTCTATTGCTGGGAGCGGTTCGCGCTGGAGCTCGTCTCCGGTGCGATCATTTGCGTCGTGCTTGTCTTCTTTCAGGTGTTCGGCGGGCCTGACGCGCCTGACTCAGGCGATATTCTGGCCGGGTTCGCAAATCCGGCGCTGATCACGATCATGGCGCTGCTCATCGTGGGACAGGGCGTGTTTCACACCGGCGCTCTGGACGGTCCCACCCGGGCGCTCCTGTCCATGTTCGACGTGCGTCCCAAGCTCACGATCCTGGCCATCTTCGCCCTGGTTTTCGTGGTCTCGGCCTTCATCAACAACACGCCGGTCGTGGTGATGTTCATCCCGATCCTGGCTGCGATCGCGGGCCGCATGAAGGATTCGCCCAGCGCCTTCATGATGCCGCTGAGCTTCGTGTGCATCTTCGCAGGGATGACCACGCTGATCGGCTCATCGACCAACCTTCTGGTCTCCGACACGTTGAAGGAAGCCACCGGCGGAGACGGGATCTCGTTTTTCGAGCCGATGTTTCCAGGGCTCCTGCTCGCCGGCGCGGGGATGGTGTACATCATCTTCTTGCTGCCCAAGCTGCTGCCCAAGCGCGCGGACATGGAGAGCGAGTTCGCCGGCTCCACGGGCAAGCAGTACATCGCCCAGGTCGAGGTGAACGCCGACCACCCCCTGGCCGGCCAAAAACCGGTCGCAGGCCTTTTTCCCGATCTTCAGGACATCACCGTGCGCATGATCCAGCGCGGCGAGCAGGCCTATCTGCCGCCCTTCGACGACATCGAGCTGCAGCCGGGCGACCTGGTCATCGTCGCCGCCACGCGCAAGAAGCTGACCGAGCTGCTCTCCAGCCGACCTGAGTTCGTCAAGGGCGTTCTGCGCTCGGCCGGGCCGAAGGACGGGCCGATGCCCGGCGAGCGCCTGGCGCTCACCGAAGCGGTGGTCTCGCCGGGCTCGCGCCTGATCGGGCGGACGATCCGCCAGATCGGCTTTCGCCACTCGGTGGGCGCGATCGTGCTCGGCGTGCAGCGGCGCTCGCGCATGCTGCGCGCGAAGATGGGCGAGATCCGGCTCGAAGCCGGCGACGTGCTGTTGCTGTTCGGCGGCGCGGACGCGATGCGGCGTCTGCGCGCCGACCGTGACGTGCTGCTGATGGAATGGGCGACCAGCGATCTTCCCGACATCCGCAAGGCGTCCATGGCGCGGGTCATCCTGTTCGGCGTGGTCCTGCTGGCCGCGACCGGGTTACTGCCCATCGTCGCCGCATCAATCCTCGGGGCGACCGCGATGATCGCCTCGGGATGCCTGAACGTGCGACAGGCCGCCCGTGCGGTGGATCTGAAGCTGTTCTTGCTGATCGGTTCGGCCTTCGCGCTCGGCGAAGCCATGGCGGCGACCGGAGCGGCGAGCGTGCTGGCGTTTTCGGTGGTGGCGCTTTTCGAGCCGTTCGGCGTTACAGCCTTGCTGTCGGCGTTGTTCTTCCTGGTGATGGTGCTCACCAACGTTCTGTCGAACAATGCGACCGCGATTTTGTTCACGCCCATCGCGGTCAGCGCGGCGGGCGCCGTGGGAGCCGATGCACAGCTGTTCGCCTTGACCGTCCTTTTCGCCGCCAACACCTGTTTCGCAACGCCGATCGGCTATCAGACGAATCTGCTGGTGATGGGGCCGGGCAAGTACATGTTCGCCGATTTCCTGAGAGCCGGCGCGCCGCTTTCCATTCTGGTCTGGCTGGTCTTCACCGCCTACGTGGCGTTCAGTTTCTCAACCGGGCTCGGCAGGTTAAGCTGACGCTCAAGACAGGGAGTCGATTCCGCCCGTGACCCGCCCGTTCGCCGCCAAGCAGCTGCCCTTCTTTCTCACGGCGCCCTCGCCGTGCCCCTACCTGCCCGGGCGCATGGAGCGGAAAGTCTTCACCAAGCTGGAGCTCGCCGACGGTCCGGCGCTGAACGACACGCTCACCCACGCCGGCTTCCGGCGGTCCCAGTCAATCCTCTATCGGCCCGCCTGCGAGCGGTGTTCGGCGTGCAAGTCGGCGCGCCTTCCCGTCAGAGAATTCACCCCGAGCAGGAGCCAGAAACGCACGCTGAAGCGCAACGCGGATCTGCTGCGCGTCGAGAAGCCGTGCGAAGCCACGCCCGAGCAGTTCGCGCTTCTGTCGCGCTATCTCGACGCCCGGCACGGCGACGGCGACATGGCGGGCATGGATTTCTTCGATTTCGCGGGCATGATCGAGGACGGGGCGCAGCGCACCGAAATCGTGGAGTATCGCGGCGAGGACGGGGCCTTGGTCGCAGCAGTTCTGGTGGACGTGCTCGCCGACGGGTATTCTCTGGTCTACAGCTTTTTCGACCCCGAAGCCGACAAGCGCAGCCTCGGCGCCTTCATGATTCTCGACCATGTGCGCCGCGCGCAGAGCGCCCGCCTGCCCTTCGTCTATCTGGGATACTGGGTGCAAGGCAGCGCGAAGATGGACTACAAGGCCCGCTACAAGCCGCTTGAGATTCTTGAACCGGCCGGCTGGCGCAGACTCAGCGAGGCGGAGGCGCAGGCCGACGCGCCCGCACCGCTGAGCGGAGACGTTTTGACGTAACGATCAGCGCGCGTACGGCGAAAACGCCGGCGCGTCAGGGGGAGGACACCATGGATCGCCGCACCTTTCTGTCCGCAGGCGCCGTCGCCGTCGCCGGCGCCGCGTCGGCTTGCTCGCAGCCGTCGGATTCCGAGCAGACCGCGCCCGCCGCTCCGGCGGTCAACCGGGGGCGCACCCGCCGGCTGCGCATGGTCACCACCTGGCCGAACGGATTTCCAGGTCTCGGCGCCGCGGCCGAGCGCACCGCCGAATATATCGGCCAGATGAGCGGCGGCGCGCTCGAGGTCGAGGTGTTTGGTGCGGGCGAAATCGTCGGCGCGTTCGAAGTGTTCGACGCGGTCTCCAACGGCACGGCGGACATGTATCACGCCGCTGAATATTACTGGCAGGGCCGCTCGCCGGCTTACAATTTCTTCTGCGCCGTTCCGCTGGGCATGACCGCGCAAGAGATCATGGCCTGGGTCGAATATGGCGGCGGCCAGGCGCTTTGGAACGAGCTCGCCGGCCAGTTCAACCTGATCGCCTTCCAGGCCGGCAATACCGGCCACCAGATGGGCGGCTGGTTCAAGCGCGAGGTCAATACGCTGGAGGATTTCCGCGGTTTGCGCATGCGGATTCCCGGCCTCGGCGGGGCGGTGATCCGCGAGCTCGGCGGCGCGGCCGTTGCGCTGTCGGGCGGCGAGATCTACCAATCCCTCCAGTCCGGAGCGATCGACGCCACCGAGTGGGTCGGCCCATGGAACGATCTCGCCTTCGGCTTCTATCGGGAGGCGCCGTTCTATTACGGGCCAGGGTTTCACGAGCCGGGCTCGGCCCTCGCCGTCGGCCTCAATCTCGGGGTCTGGGAGTCGCTTCCCGCCGACCATCAGGCGGTGGTGCGCGCGGCGTGCCGGGCCGCGAACAATCAGTCGCTGGCCGAATTCACCTATCAGAACGGGCTCGCCCTGCGCACGCTGACGCAGGAGCACGGGGTGCAGCTTCGCAGCTTCTCCGACGAGATCTGGCGGGAGGTGGGCCGCATCGCCGAGCAGGTGGTCGCCGACACCGCCAACGCCGATCCGATCTCGCGCCGGGTCTATGACAGCTATCTCGAGGCGCGGCGCATCGGACGGGATTGGGCGAACGTCTCCGAAGCGCTCTATTATCAAAAGCGCGAACTGGTTCTCGGGCGATAACCGATGCGCGCAGGCGACGCCCTTCTGCTGATCGTGATCGGGCTCGTCGCGGCGGGACTGTTCGCCGACGGCGCGTCCGGCGGCGCGCTCGGTGAGTGGGTGTCGGCGAATCTGCCGGGCGTCGCCGCCACCGCCGGGCGCGCGCTCGGCTGGACCGGGCTGGTTTTGAGCCCGCTCCTGCTGCTGCCGGTCGCCGGAGCGATCTGGGGCCGCTTCGCCAGCCTGCCCTCCGGGCTCGAACGCATCCTCGCCGCCGGCGCCAAAGCCATCGACACCGTCTCCATCACCGTCGCCGACGCGGTGCGCTGGGCCGCGCTCGCGCTTGTCCTGGTCACGGCGGTGATCGTGATTCAGCGATATGTTTTCGGTGTTTCGATGACAAAGCTACAGGAAAGCGTGATTTATCTTCACGCCGTGCTGTTCCTGTTGTCCAGCGCCGCCGCCCTGCTCACCGGCGGGCATGTGCGCGTGGACATCCTCTACTCCAGGCTCACCGACAAGGGCCGCGCCTGGACCGATCTTTTTGGAACCTATCTGGCGCTCATCCCCATGAGCTGGCTGATCCTTGAGACCTCGCAAAGCTATGTGGGCGGCGCCTGGCGCATCCTCGAGCGATCGCGCGAAAGCGACGGACTTCCGCTCGTTTTCCTGCTCAAGACCGCGATTCCGCTGTTTGCGGTGATGATGATCCTGCAAGGCGCGTCCATGGCCGCGCGCGCTGCGCTCGTGCTTTCCGGCCGCCCTGCTCCGCCCACCGGCAAGAACGCCGGCGATCACGAGCTCTGACCGGCATGGCGCTGTTTCTCGAAATCCTGCCCTTCCTGATGTTCATCGCGGCGTTCGCCGCGCTGCTGCGGGGCTATCCGGTGGCGTTTTCGCTGGCCGGGGTCGGGATCGCCTTCGCCCTTCTGGGCCTTGCGCTCGACCTCTTCGACCCGCTGCATCTGCGCGCCTTTCCGCAGCGCATCTACGGCAACATCATGGAGATGGATAAAGCCATCCTCGTGGCCGTGCCGCTTTTCGTCTTCATGGGCGTGATGCTGGAAAAATCCCGCGTCGCGGAGGAATTGCTCGAAGCCATGGGCGCGTTGTTCGGCAGCTTGCGCGGCGGGCTCGGCATTTCGGTGGTGGTCGTCGGGGCGCTGCTGGCGGCGTCGACCGGCATCGTCGGCGCGACCGTCGTCACCATGGGGCTTCTATCGCTGCCGACCATGTTGAGGCGCGGCTACGATCCCTCGCTGGCCTCGGGCTCCATCGCCGCCGCCGGCACGCTGGGTCAGATCATTCCGCCCTCCATCGTGCTGGTCCTGCTCGGCGACCAGCTGAGCTCCGCCTACGCCGAAGCGCAACGCGCGCAGGGCGTTTTCTCGCCCGACATCGTCTCGGTGGGCGATCTTTTCGCCGGCGCTCTCATACCCGGCCTGGTGCTCGTCAGCCTCTACGTCGGATACCAGATCCTGATCGCCGTGACGCGGCCGGCCAGTGCTCCGGCGATCCCGCGCGAGGAGTTGCAGGCCGATTGGGGCAAGATATTCTCCGCCCTCATCCCGCCTCTGGTGCTGATCATCGCGGTGCTCGGATCAATCCTCGGCGGGCTCGCCACGCCCACCGAGGCGGCCGGCGTCGGCGCGGTCGGCGCGACGCTTCTGGCGGCCTATCGCAACGCCGGCGCCGACAGGAACCCGGCGGGCGGGCGGATCCTGGTGCTGATCGCGGCGCTCGGTCTGATCGGGCTCATCGCCTCGCCGCTCGTTTTCGATCTGCGCTCCGGGGCCAGCGGCGCCGGGCTCGCCGTGGCCTGCGCGCTCGCCGCGATCGCCGGTGCGGGCGGCTTGTTCGCACTGTTCAGGCTCTTGCGCACCGGTGTCCTTGATGCGGTGATGAAGGCGACAGCGCAGATCAGCGCCATGGTCTTCGTCATCCTGATCGGCGCGAGCCTGTTCGCCCTGGTCTTTCGCGAGATGGGCGGCGATGAAAGCGTGCGCCACGCCCTTGAGAGCGTGCCCGGCGGGGTGTTCGGCGCGCTCGCGGTGGTGATGCTGGTGATGTTCCTTCTGGGCTTTTTCCTGGATTTCATCGAGATCACCTTCGTCGTCGTGCCCATCGTCGCGCCGGTGCTGTTGATGATGGGGATCGATCCGGTCTGGCTGGGCGTTCTGATGGCGCTCAACCTGCAGACCAGCTTTCTCACCCCGCCATTCGGGTTCGCGCTGTTCTATCTGCGCGGCGTCGCTCCGCCGGAGCTCACCACCGGCGCGATCTATCGCGGCGCGGCGCCCTTCGTGGTGATTCAGCTCCTGATGATCATCGCGGTCGCCGCCCTGCCCTGGCTCGCCACGGCGTTACCGGAGATGCTCTATGACTGAGCAGGAGCACAGTGCGCTTCAGGAAGACCGGCTGTCGCTCCAGCGCGGCTTCATCGTCGTCCTGGCGCTCGCTCTGAGCGGCGTCTTCGTATGGATGATCCAGGATTTTCTTTCCGCACTGTTCCTGGCGGCCGTGCTCGCGATCTTCGTCTTTCCGATGCAGAGCTTCTTTTCAAAGCTTTTCGGCGGGCGCGACAAGATTGCGGCGAGCTGCACCCTGGTCGTCACAGTGTTCCTGGTGCTGATCCCGCTCCTCGCCTTCCTCGCCGTGGTCGCCGAGCAGGCCGTGGACGTGGGGCAGACCTTCATTCCGTGGGTTCAGGATCAGATTCGCGCTTTTCGCGAAGAAGGGTTCGCCGGCCTGCCGGACTGGCTGCCCTTCCGGGACAATCTTGCGCCCTATCAAAGCGAAATCGCCGCGCGGCTGGGCGAGGCGGTGTCCGGGATCGGCGGCGTGCTCGTGGGCGGGCTTCGGCGCGCCACTGGCGGGGTGCTGGGCTTTGTCCTGAACCTCGTGATTTTGCTGTTCGCCCTGTTCTACCTGCTCACGTCAGGACCGCGCGCCTTGAAGAAGGCGCTGGGCCTCCTGCCGATGCAGCCCCATGACCGCGACCTTCTCGCCGAGCGCACGCTGTCGACCATCCGCGCCACAGTGAAAGGCACCTTCGTCATCGCCGTGGTTCAGGGCGGGCTCACCGGGATCGCTCTGGCCGTGGCCGGGGTGCCCGGGGCGGCCTTCTGGGGCGCCGTCGCCGGCGTGCTGTCCATCATCCCGGGGATCGGGCCGCCGCTCGTCTGGCTGCCGGCCGCCGCCTGGCTCTGGATCAACGGCGAACCGATCCCCGCCATCGCCCTGGCGGCCTGGGGCGCGGCGGTCGTCGGCGTGATCGACAATCTCCTGCGGCCAGTCCTGGTGGGCCAGGACGCCAAGATGAGCGATTTGATGGTGCTGCTGTCCACGCTCGGCGGCCTCACCTTGTTCGGCGCCGTGGGCATCATCGTCGGCCCCGTCATCGCCGCCCTGTTCGCCTCGGCCTGGTTCATCTACGCCCAGAGCTTCGAGGGGCTTTTGTCCACGCCGGACACCCTGCCCGGCGAGTCGGACGGTAGCGTTGAAGCGAGCAGGAGCGAGTGAAGCGCGCTTTGCCGGTTCAAGAAGGAGTCCCCGCGCGCGAGGCCATCGACGCGCTTTCATGAAGCCGCCCTCCCCGATGCGCCGCTCAGCGGTCTCGTACAGGCCTTGCTGGCGCTCGACGGGGACGTCCGGCGCGCTCATCGGACATGCCGAGATCACGCTGTGCGGCTTGGAGCACGGACGGGGCGCGGCCCTGTTCAGGCCGGTCGCGGTGGCGTGGGCTCGGCTTCGATCAAGGCGGGCTTGAACGCGGCTTGAACGCGGCGGCGCGCTCCGGGTTCGAGCCGGAGCACGATATCACGCCCGCCCACCCGATCCCGGAACACCGGGCCGGCGCATAGCGCTCGATCACCCTGCAAGACGGCCAAAGCGGGTGAAAACTCATCCCGCCGGCCGGCTTGGAACGACCCGGTCCTCTGATCCTAGAACTTCACCTGCGGCCCGGCGTCAACGCGGGCGCGTTCGGAAGCGGCGACTTCGAAGAATTCCTGGGCCTTAAACCCGAAGGAGTTGGCCAGGACCACCGCCGGGAACTGCTCGATCGCGGTGTTGTACTCGGCCACGGCGTTGTTGAAGAACCGGCGCGCCGCCGCGATCTTGTTTTCAAGATCGGCCAGCTCGCTCTGCAGCGACAGGAAGTTCTGGTTGGCCTTCAGGTCGGGATAGGCTTCTGACAGCGCGAAGAGCTGGCGCAGCGCGCCCGACAGCATGTTTTCGGCCTGGGCGAGCTCCTTGGTGGAGCCGGCGTCGACCGCCTGCTGACGCGCGTTGACCACCCGCTCCAGCGTCTCCTTTTCGTGGCTGGCGTAGCCTTTCACCGTCTCGACGAGATTGGGCACCAGGTCGTGGCGCTGTTTCAGCTGCACGTCGATATCGCCCCAGGCCTGGCGGGTGGTCTGCCGAAGCGCCACCAGACGGTTGTAGATGAGGACGATGACCAGGCCGACCAGAACGATCAGGCCAAGGATGATCAGGCTTTCCATACGATCCGCTCCCCGCTCGGGCGCGCGCGCCCGTCATGACGATTCAAGGCGTAACGCCTTTTACCCGAGCCAACAACGCCCGCCCGGCCCGAGCCTTAACGCGCGTCGAATTTCTTCGAGGTGAAGCCGCGCGGGGCCATGCGGCCGGCCTGGGCGCGCTTGGCCTCGAACAGCTCCCAATTGTCGATCTCGTGGCGCCGGCCCGCCGGGTCGATCCGCACCAGCCCGGCTTCTTTGTCGAACACGGTGATGTCGGCGATCTGCCCGCCCTTGCCGCCCATCAGCCGCACGCCCTTGCCGCGCGTCATTTCGGGAATTTCGTTCGCGGCGAAGATCAGCAGCTTCTTGTTCTCGCCCAGCACCGCCACCCGGTCGCCGGCGACGGGTATCGCGGTCATCGCCTTTTCGCCGGCCTGCACGTTCAGCACCTGACGCCCCGCCCGTTTCTGCGCCGGCAGGTCCTTTTCCGCCACGATGAAGCCGTGGCCCGAGGTCTGCGCGATCAGGAGCTTGCGTTCAGGCTCATAGCGGAACAACGCAACGGGCTCGGCGCTTTCATCCAGATCCACCATCAGGCGCACCGGCTCGCCGAAGCCGCGCCCGCCGGGCAGCTTGGCGGCGTCCAGCGTGAAGAACCGCCCGTCGGTGGTGAACATCAGGATCTTGTCGGTGGTCTCGGCCTTCACCGCGAACAGGGTCTCGTCGCCGTCCTTGTGCTTGAGGCTGGACAGATCATCCTGATGGCCTTTCAGCGCCCGTATCCAGCCCATCTTGGAGAGCACCACGGTCACCGGTTCGCGCGCGATCAGCGCCTCCTCCACCGCATCGGCGAGGTCGGCGTGCGGCGCGTCGGCGAAATCGGTGCGGCGCTTGCCGATGGCGGTGTTCGGACCGAAGCGCTTCTTCACATCCGCGATCTGCTCGTCGACTTTCTTCCATTGAAGGCCTTCATCGCCGATCAGCGCTTCAAGCTCGTCGCGCTCGCCTTCCAGCTTCTCCTTCTCGCCGCGGATCTCCATCTCTTCCAGCTTGCGAAGAGAGCGCAGGCGCATGTTCAAGATCGCCTCGGCCTGGCGATCGGTGAGTGAGAACGCCTTGATCAGCTCGTCCTTGGGGTGGTCCTCGTAGCGGATGATCCGGATCACCTCGTCAAGATTGAGGAAGGCGATCATGTAGCCGGCGAGGACTTCGAGCCGGTCCTCCACCTTGGAGAGCCGCGTCTCGCTCCAGCGCACCACCACCTCGCGGCGGTGGTCGAGCCAGATCTGCAGCGCCTCCTTCAGCCCCACCACGCGCGGCGCGCCGCGCGGATCGAGAATGTTGAGGTTCAGCGCGAAGCGGACCTCCAGATCGGTGAGCTTGAACAGGCTCTCCATCATCAGCTCGGGATCGATGGTCCGGTTCTTCGGCTCCAGGACCAGGCGGACGTCTTCGGCGCTCTCATCCATGATATCGCCCAGGAGCGGCAGCTTCTTCTGGTCCAGCAGCGCGGCGATGCGCTCGATCAGCTTCGCCTTCTGGATCAGGTAGGGGATTTCGGTGACGACGATCCGCCACTGACCGCGGCCCAGATCCTCCTTCTCCCAGCGCGCGCGCAAGCGGAAGCCGCCGCGGCCGGTCTCATAGGCGTCGAGCATGCTTTCCTTGGCTTCCACGCAGATCCCGCCGGTGGGAAAGTCCGGGCCCTGCACGTAGTTCAGGAGCGTCTCGGTCTTCGCGTTCGGCGTCTTGATCAGGTGGCGCGCCGCATCGCAAAGCTCGGCGGCGTTGTGCGGCGGGATGTTGGTGGCCATGCCCACCGCGATGCCCGCCGAGCCGTTCGCGAGCAGGTTCGGGAACGCCGCCGGCAGGACGATCGGCTCGGAATCCTCGCCGTCATAGGTCTCGCGGAAATCGACCGTGCCGGCGTCATAGTCCTGCAAGAGCAGGGTCGCGGCTGCGGTGAGGCGCGCCTCGGTGTAGCGCATGGCCGCCGCGCCGTCGCCGTCCACATTGCCGAAATTGCCCTGCCCCTCCACCAGCGGATACCGGCTGGCGAAGTCCTGGGCGAGGCGCACCAGCGCCTCGTAGACCGCCTGATCGCCATGGGGGTGAAAGCGGCCGATCACGTCGCCGACGACGCGCGCCGACTTCTTGTACGCGCTCTCCGGGTCGAGTTTCAAAAGCCGCATGGCGTAGAGCAGGCGGCGGTGCACGGGCTTGAGCCCGTCGCGCGCGTCGGGAAGCGCGCGCTGCGTGATGGTGGAGAGCGCATAGGCGAGATAGCGCGAGCTCAGCGCTTCATCGAAGCTCTGCTCGAAAATGCGCCCGCCTTCGCCGGTGATCTGCTCGCCCATCTTGTCCTCGCGATTCGCTCACCCGCCAGTATAGGCGGGCGGGACCGCCCGCGTCGTCAGGGCCTGCAGGGGTTTTGCACAGCTGGATGCGGCGGCCTGCTCGCGGTCAGCGTCCGGCTTTTCCGAACCCGCCCGCTTCCTCGCGCCAGTCATATTCGCGCGCGCCCACGGTCTCGTAGCGCTTTTCGGCGGCGGCCCGAAAGGCTTCGATCAGGTACCGGATCGCCCGGGTGCGGTTGGTCTCAACCAGGACCTGCAGGATCGGATTCTTGAAGCTGTAGCGGATCCAGAAGTCGATCAGGGTGGAGCCGTCCGAGAGCTCATGGAAGCGCCACTGATTGGCCAGGTCGTGAAACGGGCCGGAAAGATAATCGACGTCGATCAGGCGCTCCGGCTTGTCCAGGCGCACCCGGGTGGAGAATTTCTCGCGTACAAAGCGGAACCGCACGCGGGCCTCGGCGTCCAGCTCGCCGACGCCGGCCTCGTCCACATGCTCGCGGGTCACGCGCATGGCGTTGATCAGATTGATGAAGTTCGGATAACGGCGCACATCGCTCACCAGGTCGAACAGATCGTCCGGACGGTGGCGCAGGCGCAGCCGTTCCACATGCTCGGCGCTCATGAAGACCTCAGGCCGTCCGTCCGGCCGCGAGCGCAGCCTCGCGCGCTTCGCGCAGGCGCTGGAAGTCCTCGCCGGCGTGATAGCTGGAGCGGGTCAGCGGGGTCGCCGAAACCATCAGGAAGCCCTTGGCGCGCGCGATGGTCTCATAGCCCTTGAATTCGTCGGGGTGGACATAGCGGTCGACCGCGGCGTGCTTGCGCGTCGGCTGAAGGTACTGGCCGATGGTCAGGAAATCGATGCCGGCCGAGCGCATGTCGTCCATCACCTGCATCACCTCCTCCTTGGTTTCGCCAAGGCCCACCATGATGCCGGATTTGGTGAACTGCGAGGGATCGCGCTCCTTCACCCGTTCCAGAAGGCGCAGCGAGTGGTAGTAGCGCGCGCCGGGCCGGATGGAGAGGTAGAGCCGCGGCACAGTCTCCAGGTTATGATTGAAGACATCGGGTTTTGCGTCGATCACGATCTCCGCCGCGCCGGGCTTTCTGAGGAAGTCCGGGGTCAGGATTTCGATCGTCGTGCCCGGGCTGTGCTCGCGGATCGCACGGATGACCTCGGCGAAATGTTCCGCGCCGCCGTCGGAAAGGTCGTCGCGGTCCACCGAGGTGATCACCACATGTTTGAGGCCCATGGTCGCCGTCGCCTCGGCGACGCGGCGCGGCTCGTCGGCGTCGAGGGCGCCGGGCAGACCGGTCTTCACATTGCAGAAGCTGCACGCGCGCGTGCAGGTGTCGCCCATGATCATGAAGGTGGCGTGCTTTTCCGCCCAGCACTCGCCGATATTGGGGCAGCCCGCCTCCTCGCACACGGTGACGAGATTGTTCTCCTTCACCGTCTTGCGGGTCTCGGCGAATACGCCGCCGGCGGGCGCCTTGACGCGAATCCAGTCCGGCTTGCGCAGCACCTCGGTGTCGGGGCGCTTCTGCTTTTCCGGGTGACGGGCGGCGCGTGCTTCGGCCGCGGCGGAGCGGGGCGTGTCGATCAGCTTGACCATGGCCCAGCACATAGGCCCCTCGCGCCCGATCATCAAGCGGGCTTCACGCCTGCGCACAGGCCGAAACGAGAAACCCCGGCCCGCACGAGGACGGACCGGGGCGGCTCGCAGGATTGAAGGCCGGGCCTAGACGGCGTCGGCTTGGGCGGACGCGTCGGTCTTGCGCGAGCGCTGGAAGATCGCCAGCGTCCAGGAGCCCAGCCCGATGCAAAGCACCAGCGGAAGGATGATGAACCCCACCACCGGGATGGCGGCGAGCACCGCGATCACCACTGCGGCCGCCAGGAAGGACCCCACGCGCAGCGCGAGTCCCGCCGGGCCGCCGGAGCGGTTCAGCGCCAGATCTCCAAGCGCCACGCCCCCGAACGCGAAGGCGAGGAACAGTAGGATCGGCGTCGCCAGCACCAGAAGGATCGCCAGCGGGATGCCGACGATGGTCACGGCGAGCAGCGCCATCAGCGTCGGGATCAGCACCGGAATCAGCGCCAGCACGATCAGGCCCAGGAAGCCTGAAACCCAGGGACGCTCGCGGAAACACCCCGCGATCCGGCCCACCGAGCGCGGCGCCAGCAGCGACACCAGAAGCCCCAGAAGAAAGGCGCTGGCGGCGAAGACGCCGCCGACCGCGGCGAGAGACGGCAGGAACTTGATGTCGATATTGATCTGGTCGCCGTCGATGGAGGATTCGTCGAACGCCTCCTCGATATAGGTCAGCTCCCCGATCTGGGCGCCGGGCGCGATCATCGGCTCGCGCGGACCGCGCACCGTGATCGGGCCGGAGATGACCGCGTTTTCGTTGATGTTGAGGTCGCGGGCGTAGATCTCCACCGGCCCGTTGATCACGCCGTTGATGAAGACTTCCCGGCCGCGGATTTCGCCGCCCTGATCGAGCCGGCCGTCGACATAGACTTCGCGGCCGGCGATCTCGGCCTCGCCGCCGATCTCAGCGGTTTCGGCCACGGAGACGAACGCGCCGGCAAGCCGGGCCTCGCCTTCGACACGCGACGTAAGCTCGACGTCGGCGGCCGCCGCGTTGAGTCCGCCCTGGATGAGCGCCCCGACACTGATGTCGGCGGCGGCCAGATTGGCGTCTCCAGCCACGGATCCGTTCAGCGAGATGTCGGCCGCTGCGATATCGGCGTCGCCGCCGATCTCCACGTCGGTGTTCACGTCGGCGGCGAGGACCTGCAGATCACCCCCGACCCGGCCCTGA
This sequence comes from Oceanicaulis sp., assembly GCA_046542605.1. Lineage (GTDB taxonomy): Bacteria > Pseudomonadota > Alphaproteobacteria > Caulobacterales > Maricaulaceae > Oceanicaulis. The sequence goes on from JBKHAZ010000007.1 coordinate 19,836, forward strand.
GCGGTGACGTCGGCGGCCATGATTCGCACGTCGCCGTCGTCATTGAGGTTCAAGGTCAGATCGCCGCCCACATATTGGCCATGGGCTGCGGCGGCGAGCGCCGCGAACAGGGCGCCGGCCACGGCGCCGGCTTTGAATGCGGTGTGCATGAAGCGCTTCATGGTTCAGCCCTCCAGTTCGGTGTCGGCGCAGGCGCGCGCCGGCTCGGCGCCGCGCTTGCTTCGCGCGTTGTGCACCGGCGTGGCGCAGCCGGCTGCATCCAGCGTTTCAGCCGCACTCAGCAGGCGCACACGCTCCGCGCCGTCATCGGCGTGGGCCTGTGCGCCGCGCTGCACGTCGCTGCAGGCGGCCAGCACGATCAGGAAGGCTGCGCCGGCCATGAGGAGGATACGTCTCATCGGGTCTTTCCCCTTAATCGTTATAAGACCAACCATATCGAAACTCGATATCATATCGAAACTCGATAAGAAAGTACTTTTTTCGAAAAACGATAAATTCCGGGGCCCGGACAGGAACAGGCCCGCACCGGATCGGGTGCGGCCTTCATGGGCCGCCGACAACGGCGCGCATCTCCACCGAGGCCCCGTTCATCTCGCCGTCGCCGTCAGTGTCGAGGGTTGATGAACGTCTCCCGATCGATTGCGGGGTCATAAACGCCTCGCCTTCGCATTGAGTGAGGCGCCCCTCACCTTTCCCGGATGCGCCGGACGGATGAGCGTTTCTTAATAGTGGATCACCCGTTCGTACGCATCGAGCACGCTTTCGTGCATCATCTCGCTCAGCGTCGGATGGGGGAAGACGGTGTGCATCAGCTCGGCCTCCGTGGTCTCGAGCGTTTTGCCCACGGCGTACCCCTGGATCATCTCGGTGACTTCCGCGCCGATCATGTGCGCGCCGAGCAGCTCGCCGGTCTTGGCGTCGAAGATCGTCTTCACCAGGCCCTGATCCTCACCCAGCGCGATCGCCTTGCCGTTGCCCGCGAACGGAAAGCGCCCGACCTTGAGCGCGTAGCCCTGCTCTTTCGCCTTGGCTTCGGTGAGCCCGACGCTGGCGATCTGCGGGTGGCAATAGGTGCAGCCGGGAATATTGGTCTTGTCGATGGGGTGGGGCTTCAGCCCGGCGAGGGCCTCGACGCAGATCACGCCTTCATGGCTCGCCTTGTGGGCCAGCCAGGGCGCGCCGGTGACGTCGCCGATCGCATAAAGTCCGTCCACCCCGGTGCGGCCGCACCCGTCGGCGACCACGTGACCGCGGTCGATTTCGACGCCGAGCGCCTCGAGGCCGAGCCCTTCGGTGTTGCCTGTGATGCCGATCGCAAGAACGACCTTGTCCACCGTAACGGTTTCGGTCTTTCCGTCCTTCATCTTGACGCTCGCCGCAACGCCGGAGCGGGATTTCTCAAGCCCCTGGACCTGGGCTGAGGTGTGGATCGTCAGCCCTTTTTTCCGGAACGCCTTTTCGGCGAAGGCGGAGATCTCGGCGTCCTCGGCTGGAAGGATGCGGTCGACCATCTCCACCACGGTCACGTCCGCGCCCATGGTGTGGTAGAAGCTGGCGAACTCCATGCCGATCGCGCCCGAGCCGATGACCAGAAGCGATTTCGGCATCGCCTTGGGGACCATGGCCTCCTTGTAGGTCCAGATATGCTCGCCGTCGGGTTCGAGCCCGGCTTGCGGGAGCGTGCGCGCACGCGCACCGGTCGCCAGGATCACGTGATCGGCTTCATAGCCGGTTTCTGCGCCGTCCCCGGATTTGACCACGACTTGCGGCGCGGCCTCGCCTTTTTCGAGCCGGGCCTCGCCGTCGATCACGCTGATCTTGTTCTTTTTCATCAAGCCGGAGACGCCGGAGGACAGCCGGCCCGCGACCTTGCGCGAGCGCTTGACCACCGCGTCGAGATCGAAGCCGATATTGTCCGCCTTCAAGCCGAATTCCTTGGCGCGGTGAAACAGTTCGTAGACGTCGGCGGTGCGCAGAAGCGCCTTCGTGGGGATACAGCCCCAGTTCAGGCAGATTCCGCCCATGTGCTCACGTTCGACCACCGCGGTCTTGTAACCCAGCTGCGCGGCGCGGATCGCGGCGACATAGCCGCCCGGTCCGCCGCCGATCACGATTAGGTCGAAACGTGTTTGCCCCATGACGGACCTCTCCTGGATCGTTCGGCGCCGTCATCGCCCGGCGCGCCGGGATTTGCAAGGCGGCCTGACGCAAGACCAATCACGGGGAGGGTTTTGTAAATCCTTATCTCTCGCTGAACGCGTATAATTAAAGCATATGATTGTTTGGGTTGTATCGCGGGTGTAAGCTTTTCGCGCCGCTGTCGTCCCTGGACAGCGCGTAATGGGGAGTGGAATTCATGACATGCAAGTTAGCAGGCGCCGCGATCATGAGCGTCTGTGCGTTGCTCGGCGCGTCGCCGGCGGCCGCACAGTCCTTTCTCGGAGAGGTGCGCCTTACGGCCGCCAGTTTCTGCAACAACGACTCGATGGAGACCGCCGGCCAGACGCTCAGCATCGCACAGAACAACGCATTGTTCGCCCTGATCGGCTGCACCTACGGCGGCGACTGCCAAAGCTCGATGCAGCTGCCCGACCTTCGCGGCCGCGGGATCGCCGGAATCAGTGATCAAAAATCGCTTGGCGCGCGGGGCGGGACTGAGTCCACCACCATGACCGTCTCGACCATGCCGTCGCATTCGCACACGCTGAATGCGTCCGCCCGCCCGGGCACGCTGACCGATCCGGCCGGCAACGATCTCGGCGAAATCGCGGGGGGCGCGATCAACGGCTACAACGCCAGCCAGCCGGCCGGCAACGTCACCATGGCGAGCAACACGATCGGACTGTCGCCCGGCGGCGGGCCCGTGCCCTTCAGCATCCGCGGTCCGGCTCTGGCGATGCGCTACTGCATCGTGACGAACGGCGTTTTCCCGCCGCGCAACTGATCGTCCGACAGCACAAGGTGACCCTCATGAAAAAGCACGTTTTCACGGCCCTGTTGATGGCGTCGGCGGCGACAGCCCCCGCCCTGGCTCAGGACGCCTTCATCGGGCAGATCAAGCCCTTCGCCAACACCTACTGCCCCTACCAGTACGCCGACGCGACCGGGCAGTTGCTCTCCATCGCCTCGAACACCGCGCTGTATTCCCTTTACGGCACGACCTTCGGCGGCGACGGGCGCACCACGTTCGCACTTCCGAACCTCCAGGATCGCTACGCGGTGGGACGAGGCACGGGGCCGGGGCTTGACCCGGTGACCGTCGGTCAGATGTACGGCACGTCCACCCACACCGTGACCATCTCGGAGATGCCGGCTCACAGCCACGCCTTCAACGCATCCTCCGTCGTCGCAACCTCCGCCAGCCCGTCGAACGCGACCATCGGCACCTTCAATACGGCGCCGGCCTATGCAGCTCCGGGCACGTCCGACGTGATCATGGACGATCAGTCGATCGCCTCCCAGGGCGGCGGGCAGCCGCTTTCCATTCAGGAGCCCTACCTGGCGATGCGCTACTGCGTGGCGTTGCAGGGCCTCTTCCCGACGCGGAATTAGGAGTCGCACCAATGAAAACACTTCTGACATGCGCCGCTGCGCTCGCCGCCTCGGCCTCCCTCGGATCGGCCGCCCAGGCTCGACAGATCGAGGCCTATCTCGGCGACGTCATCCTGGTCGGGTATGATTTCTGTCCGCGCGACTGGGCGTCGGCGGAAGGCCAGCTTCTTCCGATCTCTCAGTATACGGCCCTCTTCTCCCTGGTTGGAACGACCTATGGCGGCGATGGTCAAACCTCGTTCGGGCTCCCCGATCTGCGGGGCCGCTATCCGGTGCATCACGGACAAGGGGATGGTCTGACGAACTTCGTCTGGGGCCAGCAGATCGGGGCGGACAGGACCACGCTCACCGCCCAGAACCTTCCGCCGCACACCCACGCCATGCGCGGGAACGACGCGGGCAATGACGTGGTCAATCCGGGCGGAGCCGCCTTCACGACCCTCACCGGCCAAGGGCAGATCGCGTTCTCCTCGCCGGCCGACACGGCGCTGGACTCCGACACCGTCGGCGTCACCGGCGGCGGCGCGGCCATGAATGTGCACGCGCCCTCGTTGGGCATGCGCTACTGCGTGGCGCTGGCGGGCATGTACCCGCAGCGCAATTAGAGTCTTTTCAGCGAAAGCGGGCGCCGGTTTCGCGTTTCGAAAAGACTTTATTGCAACAGACTAGAGTCGGTTTGGCCGATCAGGATCCACCGAAACGGCTCCAGCAGGCGAAAACCGTCACATGGAAAGGGCGCCGAACCGCGGCGCCCTTTTTATTTGGGCGCGAGCCGGTAGGCTGGGCGCTCTTGACCGGGGGAGCCGCCATGACGCCTGAAGCCGTGCGCACGCCCGATGCGCGATTCGCCAGCCTTCCCGGCTGGCCGTTCGAACCCGCCTATGTCGACGATCTGCCCGGCTATGACGGCTTGCGCCTGGCCTATGTGGACGAAGGCCCGCGCGATGCGCCGGTGTTCCTTTGCCTGCATGGCGAACCGAGCTGGGGTTATCTCTACCGGAAGATGGCGGCGGTGTTTCTTCAGGCCGGGCGCCGGGTGGTGATCCCCGACCTGTTCGGCTTTGGGCGATCCGACAAGCCGGTGGACGACGCGGTCTACACCTTCCACTGGCATCGCACTTATCTAAAGGCCCTCATCGAGCGCCTGGATCTGAAGGACGCCTGTCTGGTCTGCCAGGACTGGGGCGGCGTGCTCGGCCTGACCCTTCCGATGGACTTCTCCGACCGGTTCACGCGCCTGATCGTGATGAACACCGCCATCGGCGTCGGCAAAGGCGCGAGCGAGGGCTTCATCGCCTGGCGCGACTACATGGCGAACACGCCCGATCTCGCGGTGGGGCGGCTGCTTCAGCGCGCGACGCCCGGCATGCCCGACGATGTCGCCGCGGCGTATGACGCCCCCTTCCCCGACCATCGCTACAAGGCCGGCGTGCGGCGGTTTCCGGCGCTCGTCCCGGTCAGCCCGGAGATGGAGGGTGTCGATACCGGCAAGGCGGCGGTGAAATTCTGGTCCGAAGACTGGTCCGGCGAAAGTTTCATGGCGATCGGCATGCAGGACCCGGTTCTGGGACCCGGCACGATGGCCTGGCTTCGAAGCGTCATTCGCGGCTGCCCCGAACCGATGGAGCTGACCGAGGCCGGTCACTTCGTCCAGGAGCACGGCGAGCCGATCGCGCGCGCCGCGCTGGAGCGGTTCAAGCTCGCCTAGCGCGGCGCCAGCCGAAGATCTGAGCTTTCCAGCGTGTACAGACCAAGGGCGAGGTCATCGCCCTTCACCGCATTGAACCCCTCGACGGTGGCGAGCAGGCGCAGCTCGCCGCCGCCTTCCTCGATACGCCGGCCGAATTCGAGGATGCCGCCGCTCTCCACGATCGCGAGGCCGCAGCGCGGATCGGACAGCAACACGTTCGCCGCCTGCACCGGCTCGTCGGCCAGGAACACCCCGGTTCCAAGATTGAACATATTGGACGGCTCTTCATAGCCGGAGGTCGCCAGCGTGAGGCGCTCGCAGCCCGTGACGCGATCGACCAGGCGGCTTGCACGTTCGCTGGGCCAGAGCGCGTCGACCTGGGGAATCGCAACGCCGAAGGCGCCGGCGTAAAGCGCCGCCGCCGCCGCGCCGGTGGCGAGCAGGCGCGTCCCCGACGGCTTGAGCGCCATGGCCGCGATCGCCACGGCCGCAAGCGCGCCCAACCCGATGCTGATCCAGGCGGCGAGGCTCGGGGTCTCCCCCAGATAGATCGAGCCGGCAACCGGCACCGCGCCCAGCAGCAGAGCGACGATCACCGCCGCTCCGGCGAACACGCCGTGCACGAGCTTGGCGCGTGAAGACGACAGGATGTCGCCCGCCTGCGCCACGCCGAGGCCGATCAGGAGCGCGATTGCGGGGAAGCTCGGCAACGTATAGTGCGGCAGCTTCGTCGCAACGATTTCGAAGACGATGTAAGTCGGCACGATCCAGGCGATGAGAAACCTGACCCTGTCGTCGCCGCGCATGCGCCACGCGGTGAATAGGCCGAGGGCGAGCAGCGCGACTCCCGGCCACAGCGTGAGCAAGGTCGCCATGAGGTGGAATCCGGGCGGGCCGGAATGGGCCTCCTGGGCTTCGCCGACCTTTTCGAGCATGGAATAGCCCACCGCCGTGCGCGCAAACGCCCAGTCCGTCTCCAGATTTATCGCGATGAACCAGGGCGCGAAGATCACCAGAGCCAGAAGAATTCCCGGCAGCGGGCGCACCTTCAAAAGCAGGCCGGGATCGCGCTTCCACGCCGTGAAGGCGATGAGGGAGAGCGCGGAGACCATGAAGAAGATCGGACCCTTGATCAGAAGGCTCACGCCGAGCGCCGCCCACAAGACGGCGGGCCAGCCGATGAACTCAGGTCTGCGCTCCTTCACCTCGACCATCAAGATCATCAGCGCGCTTTGCGCGATCATGCCGACGCCGAGCAGGATCGCATCGGTCTTGGCGGTGCGCGCCTCCACGGCGAGGACCAGCGTTGTCGCCAGAATCAACCCGGCGATGAATCCTGTGCCCGGTCCGAACAGCCGCGCGCCGAGCCAAGCGGTGACCGCCACGGCCAAAAGCGCGAACACGAATCCCGGCAGACGGTGCGCGCCGATCGGCGCTTCGGCGCCGCCGAAGGGCTGGGCGAACAGCGATTGCAGCCAGTAGGTCCCGGCCGGCTGTTTGTGACGGTCCACATCCTGCAGCTTGATGTTCAGATAATCGCCGCTTTCCATCATCTGACGGCTCGCCTGGGCGTACCGGCTTTCGTCGCGGTCCATGGCGGGAATGGAGAACAGGCCCGGCGCCAGCGCCGCCACGGCCAGAAGCATCAGCACAAGCCAGCCGCGCGGAGACAATCCGTAACGCCCGCCCGGCGCGCTCAGCGTGTCGAACAGCGCGCTCATCGTCCCTGCGTCTCCGCATGGCTGCGCAGGATCAGCGCGCGCGACGGCGCATGGGTGCGCCGCATGAGCCAGATCACGCCCAGAAGGTCGAACAGGCCTGCCGCGGCGCGGCCGAGATTGGTGTATTTCGATGCGCCCGCGCTGCGCGCGCGGTTCACCACCGGCACGCAGACGATCTCATAGCCCAGATGCCTCGACAGCGCCGGCAGATAGCGGTGCAGCGCATCAAAGAAGGGCAGCGCCAGAAAAAGATCGCGCACGATCAGCTTCAGCCCGCACGCGGTGTCTGGACAATCATCGTTCAGCAAGGTGCGGCGCAGCGAATTGGCGAAGCGCGAGGCGAATTTGCGGTTCGCGCCATCGGTGCGATTGGTGCGCACCCCGGCGACCAGCCCGACCGCCCCCACAGCGGAGAGATCGACGGCGGCGGCCATGTCCACCACCGAGCGCGGATCGTCCTGACCGTCCCCGTCCATGGTGGCCGCCCAGCGTGCGCGCGCCGCCATCATGCCGCTGCGCAGCGCCGCGCTTTTGCCGGATCGATTGGGATGACGGATGACGCGTAGCCGCATTTCCGATTGCGCCAGGGCTTTGAGGGCGCCGGCGGTGTCGTCGTCGCTGCCGTCGTCGATGACGATGATCTCGAAGCTTTCAAACGCCGGATCAAAGACTTCGATGGCTTCCTTCACCACCGACTCGATGCTCTCCGCCTCATTGAAGGCGGGAATGACGATCGAGATGGCGGGTGCGCGCATGACAAGGTCCAGGCCGGCTTGAGGTGCGCCTAGTTATCGCGTTGCGGTCCGCCCTAGCAAATACAAAACGCGGCGTTAGCCCGGCCTCGCGGCGTTGCGTGAGAAGGCGCGAAGCAGAAGCAGGAGCGCGGGAACGCTCTGCGAGATCGCCATGGAGCCCTCCTGCGACTCATAAGCCTGCCATCCGCTGGACCAGCGAAACACAGCCCAGTTCGCGCCGGCCCGTTCGAACGCGGCGATGCGCGTGTCGAGATACGCCTCCAGGTCACGGGCGTAGCGCACCGCGCCGAACTCCATCACCGCAACATCGCCGGACGCCTGGATTTGCGCAGGTTGGAGCCGAGGATAAAAACGCACCCGGTCGCCGCGCGCCTGGTGGGTGTAATCGAAGGGGCTGTAGTCATGGACCGCGATCACCGGCTCGACCCCGATCGCGGCGCGCAGCTCTTCGGCGCGTTCGGCCCGCCCCCATCGGTCCGGGCTGAAGATGAGAGGCGTATCGTGATCAAGGTCCTGGCAGGTTTGCTTGATGCGTTGCGCGAATGCGGGCCAGACCCCGTCGGCGCCCATGTCCGCCCCGTTCGGCTCGTCGAACACCTTCACGCCCGCGAGCGCCGGATGGGAGCCGAAGCGGCGCAAGGTCTCCGCCACCATCTCCGCCCAGGCCTGCTGTTTCTCGGCCGATCGCCAGATGCTGTCGTCGTAAAGATGATCCGGATACCAGGTCTCGCCGGGATGGAAGGCGAACGCACTGCGACCCGGGCCGGTGCGCAGGCAGAGCGTCGTGTAGAGTCCGCGCGCCCGGCACGCGTCGAGCCATGCGCCCACATGATCCTCGACCGCCGGATCCAGCGCGAAGGGCGCGGTTTCGGTGAACAGGCCCGGCCCGGACCAGCTGGCCAGATTGGCCCCGGCGTCGGTGAGCGAGTCCAGCGCTTCCGGCGTGACGGGTTGCCCGAACGGACCCGGACCAAGAAAGTCCGGCCCGTCAAGATCGCGGTAGACGCGGCGTTGCACGAACACCGCGCCGCGCAGGTGCGGGCCGCCCGCATTGCGCCACAGATCGCGCTTGGTCGAGGCCGGGCGCAGGCCCGCCGGCGCGAACGCCGCGCCCGCAACCCCGCCAGCCATGGCCAGCAGCGACCGGCGCGTCGTCATGCGGCGCGAAACCCGGTGAGGGTGTCGATACGGCGGAACGCCTTGCCCGGCCAGTGCGAGGCCCGGCCCAGCGGCAAACGTTCGGCGCCCTGCTCCAAGGCGGCGGCGAAGGTGCGCAGTGCGGCGAACGCGCCGCCGCCGGACACGCAGCCGCGCACCACGGGAAATTGCCACGAGCCCAGCGAGGCCTTGTATCGATACTCGCCGGGGCCGAGATGAACCTCGCCCACCCCCTGCGCGGCGAGCGCGCGAAGGATATGGGTCAGGAGCGCATTTCCGGGGCCCAGCCGGGACAGGGCCGGATCGTAGGCTGGGAACCAGTAATGCATCGCCCGCTCGCCCAGGAGACCGAAATGCACCGCCACGAGACGGCCGTCGAGCTCCAGGCTGGAGACCACGCCGCGCGCGCCGTCGGCCGGGTCGGCGGCCAGGAGCCGGGTCAGGAGATTGCGCGTCCAGGCGACCGAAAACACGTCGAAATGGCCCGAGGCCGCGTACTGCGCCGACTTCCAGGCGAGCAGACGCTCGAGGCTCTCGGGCCGGGCGTCTTCGAAGCGGAAGGTGAGCGCGCCGTGCTCTTCAAGCTTACGTTCGGCGGCGAAGATGTTGCGGGCGGTGTTGCCTCCGAGCTTCTTGCGCGCCTTGCAAAACGCGTTGAACCCGCCCGACAGGTCGCAGACCCAGCTTCCCTCGACCTCGCCTGAAAAGCCCGGCTGGACGCCAAGGGCCCCATGGTGATCGAACAC
>JBKHAZ010000166.1:0-6244 GCA_046542605.1 Oceanicaulis sp.
GGGCCGGCGCCCCGCCCGCCTCGGCTTGCACCGCGCCGGTCGGCGCGGTGCCGGTCATGTAGATAACGCCCAACGGCGTTCGCGCGCCTTGAATGTAGTGAACGACCATCGAACCGTGCGAGGCTGAAACCGGCGGCTTTGGCGTAGCGCATCCTGACAGCGCGAAAACCAGTAAGGCGAGGAAGGGGAGCGGTGTTGAAAACAGCGCCATGGCGCAATCCGATAGCGGCCGCATGAGGCGCGGCCTATGAAAAGCGCGCCGCGGCGGGCGACGTTCCGCTTCGCACTGCGCCGCGCGTCCGCTCCGCTCACCGCGCGCGCCGTTTGCCGCTCTTCGCCCCTCTTGCTACACCGGTGTGACAGCCGCGCCGGGCGATTCTGACCGGCGCGTCCCGCCTTTTTGACCTGCGCGCCGGCCGCCCTCCGCCGGGCGGAGCGCGCCAGCGACGGACGAGACGGTTTTGAGCGACCTGCCTCCTGAAGAGCCGATGAACCAAGAGCCCCGCGATCCGGTCCCCGGTTCGCTGGTGGCGATCGAAGACGAGATGAAGCGCAGCTATCTCGATTACGCCATGAGCGTGATCGTCAGCCGCGCCATTCCCGACGCGCGCGACGGCCTCAAACCCGTGCACCGCCGGATCCTGTGGTCCATGCACGAGCAGGGCTACACCAGCGACAAGCAGTACCGCAAATCGGCGCGCGTCGTCGGCGACGTGATCGGTAAATATCACCCGCACGGCGACAGCGCGGTCTATGACGCGCTGGCGCGCATGGCCCAGGACTTCTCCATGGGGCTGACGCTGCTCGACGGTCAGGGCAATTTCGGTTCGGTGGACGGCGATCCGCCGGCGGCCATGCGCTACACCGAAATCCGCATGGACAAGCCGGCCGAGGCGCTGCTGGCCGATATCGACAAGGAAACGGTCGATTATCAGGACAATTACGACGCCACCGAGCATGAGCCGGTCGTGCTGCCGGCGCGCTATCCCAACCTTCTGGTGAACGGGGCCGGCGGCATCGCGGTGGGCATGGCCACCAATATCCCGCCGCATAACCTCAATGAGGTCGTGGACGCGACGACGGCGCTTCTGGACAATCCGCAGATCAGCGACGGCGAGCTTCTGGAGTTCGTGCCCGCGCCCGACTTCCCCACCGGGGGCGAAATCCTCGGCCGCTCCGGCGCGCGCAAGGCGCTGATGGAGGGGCGCGGCTCCGTCGTCGTGCGCGGCAAGACCAGCGTGGAGACGATCCGATCCGGCAAGGAAGCGATCATCATCCACGAAATCCCCTACCAGGTGAACAAGGCGAGCATGATCGAGAAGATCGCCGACCTGGTGCGCGAAAAGCGCATCGAGGGCATCTCCGATCTGCGCGACGAATCCGATCGGTCGGGCATGCGCGTCGTGGTGGAGCTTAAAAAAGACGCCAACGCCGACGTGATCTTGAACCAGCTCTTTCGCTGGAGCCCGCTGCAGACCAGTTTCGGGGTGAACATGCTCGCCCTCATCGGCGGGCGTCCGCAGCAGGCGGGGCTTCGCACCTTCCTTGAGACCTTCATCGCCTTTCGCAAGGAAGTCGTCGTCCGGCGCACCAAGTTCGATCTGAAAAAGGCGCGCGATCGCGCCCACGTCCTGGTCGGTCTCGCGGTCGCCGTGGCGAATATCGACGAGATCATCCGCCTCATCCGCGCCGCGCCGGATCCGGCGACGGCCCGCGAACAGCTGAAGGAACGCGCCTGGCCGGCCGCCGACGTCGCTTCGCTGGTGGAGCTTGTGGCCGATCCGCGCTCGGTGATCCGCGAGGGCAACGTCATCCATCTCACCGAGGAGCAGGCGAAAGCCATTCTCGATCTGCGCCTGAACCGCCTCACAGCGCTCGGCCGCGACGAGATCGGGGACGAGGCCGCCAAGCTCGCTGAGCAGATCGCGGATTATCTCGACATCCTCAAGAGCCCGACCCGGATCAAGGAGATCATTCGCGGCGAGCTTCTGGACGCCCGCGAGCAGTTCGGCGTGCCGCGCCGCTCGGCCATCACCGAGGGCGATCTGGAGATCGAGGACGAAGACCTGATCCCGCGCGACGACATGGTCGTCACGCTCACCCATGGCGGCTATGTGAAGCGCACGCCGCTCTCGACCTATCGCGCCCAGCATCGCGGCGGGCGTGGCCGGGCCGGCATGGCGATGAAGGACGAGGATTTCGTCGCGACGCTGTTCGTCGCCTCCACCCACGCGCCTTTGCTGTTCTTCAGCTCCGACGGCATGGTCTACAAGACCAAGACCTGGCGTCTGCCGATGGGCGCGCCCAATTCGAAGGGCAAGTATCTCACCAATCTTCTGCCCAGCCTCAACGAGGGCGCCTGGATCACCTCGGTGATGGCGCTGCCCGAAGATGAGGAAAGCTGGGGCGATTACGACGTGATGTTCGCCACCACTGCAGGCACGGTGCGCCGCAACAAGCTTTCCGACTTCGTTCAGGTGAACCGCAACGGCAAGATCGCCATGAAGCTCGACGAGGAGGTCGGGCAGATCCTGGACGTGCGCCTGTGCCGTCCCGACCAGGACGTGCTCTTGGTGACCGCCAACGGCAAGGCGATCCGCTTCCCGGTCTGCGACGTGCGCGTCTTCGCCAGCCGCAACTCCACCGGCGTGCGCGGCATCCGGATGGAGGCCGGCGACCGGCTGATCTCCATGGCGGTGCTCAATGCGCTCGAAGTGAGCCGCGCCGAGGTGCGCGCCTATCTCAAGCGCCGGCGCGAGGAGATGCGCTCCGACGAGGACGAGCCTGATTCGGTCGAGGACGAATTCGAAGCCGCCGAGGGCGAGGAGGAGGAAGTCTCCCTCTCCAACGTGCGCTATCTGGAGATGAAGGCGAACGAGGAGCTTTTGCTCACCGTCGCCGAATCCGGGCTGGGCAAGCGCGTGATCTCCTATGAATATTTCCGCCAGGGCCGCGGCGGCCAGGGCGTGTGGACCAAGGACAAGCGTTTCCCCGAGCCGCTGGCGGCGTGCTTCACCGTGTCCGACACCGACACCGTCATGGCCGTGACCGACGGCGGCCAGCTGATCCGCTTCCCGGTTGATACGGTCCGCATCGCCGCGCGCGCGACCAAGGGGGTGCGCCTGATCCGTCTTGGCGAAGGCGAGAAGGTCGTCTCGGTGGTCCGCGTCGCGGAAAGCGATGACGACGGAGACGGCGGCGAAGAGGGTGGCGAGAGGCTCGCCCCCGGCGCGCCCGACGGCGGCGGTCCGACGCCTGCGGAGGACTGACATGAAGAAGCGCGTCGCGCTCTATCCGGGGACGTTCGACCCGATCACCAACGGCCATCTCGACATTATCGGCCGGGCTGTGAAGCTCTATGACAAGCTGGTCATCGGGGTGGCGCTGAACACCTCCAAGGGGCCGCTGTTTTCCTTCGACGAACGCGTGGATATGGCGCGCGAGCTCGCCGAGAGCGTGGCGGACGGCGCCGAGATCGAGGTGCTGCCCTTTGAAGGGCTTTTGATGCATTTTGCGGAAAAGGTCGGCGCCAACTCCATCATTCGCGGCCTGCGCGCGGTCTCCGACTTCGAGTACGAATTTCAGATGGTGGGCATGAACCAGCGCCTTAATCCCGACATCGAAACCGTCTTTCTTATGGCCGATCCCCGCCACCAGGCGATCGCCTCGCGCCTGGTGAAGGAGATCGCCAAGCTGGGCGGCAACATAGATCCCTTCGTCCCGCCCGTGGTGAAAACCCGGCTTCTGGAGAAGTTCGCACGATGACCCGGTCCCTCGTCACCCTTTTCAGCGCCGGCGTTTCCGGCCTGGCGCTCACCGTGGCGGCATGCGCGGAAAGCGACACTGAGGAAAATTCGGAGACCTCGGACGCCGGGGTCGAAGCCGGCGCCGAAGCCGGGGCGCTTCAGGACGCCGCCGAGCAAGCCGCGCCGGCCGGACCGGACCCGCTTCAGACCGCCGTGGAGACGGCGCCGGACAGCGCCTGGCGTAGGGTGGAGGCGGAAGACCTTCTCAAGATCACCACCACCGAAGGCGTGGTCTGGGTCGAACTGGCCGATGAATTCGCACCGGCGCACACCGCGCGCATGCGCGAGCTGGCGCGCGACGACTGGTTCGACTTCAAGGTCTGGCACCGCGTGATCGATAATTTCATGGCCCAGGGCGGCGGCGCGCTGGACGATCCGTCGATCGCGCCGCCCACTGAGCCGCTGCAGGCGGAATTCGCCATCCGGCGCGATCCGGACGAGATCGCCGTCACCGAAATTCAGGAGCGGCCGGTCAATCCGCGCAGTGATCGCTCGCGCATCCAGGCCGGGTTCTGGAACGGCTTTCCGGCCGCCACCCAGCCGGCCGCCGCCGCCGCGATCATGGGCGACGGGCGCGTGAACACCTTCCTCGTCCATTGCCCCGGCGCCGCGGCCATGGCGCGCACCAACGATCCGAACTCGGCCAACGCCCAGTTCTATATTGTGCGCGGACAGGCCGAGCACCTGAACGCCCAGTACACCGTCTGGGGCAAGGTGCGCGCCGGCCTGGACGCGGTCTACGCGCTGGAGGAAGGCACGCTCGGCCAGACCTATAATTTCAACCCGTCCTTCATCGAAGATGTGGAGGTGGCGAGCGATCTGCCCCCGGCCGAGCGCGTCACGATTGAAGTGATGGATACCCGGTCGGACGCCTTCGCCGACTATCTCACCGCGCTTGAAGCGGCCGGGGGCGAGCAGCCCGATCTGTGCGAAATCGACGTGCCCGTGCGCGTCGGCGAATAAACCCCGGAAGACTGGAGCAAGACATGGCCGACACCCTCGTACTCACCCTCGACGGGGGCGACGTGACCATCAAGCTGCGCCCCGATCTGGCGCCGCAACACGTCGATCGCATCACCGAGCTGGTGGAGGAGGGCTTTTATAACGGCCTGACCTTCCACCGGGTCATTGACGGCTTCGTCGCCCAGGGCGGATGCCCTGAGGGGCGGGGCACCGGCGGAACCGGCAAGAAAATCCCGGCCGAGTTCAACGACGCCCCGCACGAGCGCGGCGCCTGCTCCATGGCGCGGACGAACGACCCCAACTCGGCCGACTGCCAGTTCTTCATCTGCCTGGACGCGGTGAACTTCCTCGACGGCCAGTACACCGTCTGGGGCGAGGTGACCGACGGCATGGAGCATGTGGACGCCCTGCCCAAGGGCGAGCCGCCGCGCGATCCGGGCAAGATCCATAAGGCGGTGGTGCAGTAAGGCGTTCGGCCCTTCCGGTGATGGAAAGGGCCTCTTACGCGGCCGCGCACCGACACTGCGCCGCCGAGAAGAAGCGCGCGGCCTACCAGTCCTCCGTCCAGGGACGAAGATCGGTCTCGAACGTCCAGGCCGAGCGCGGCTGCCTGACGATCGCGCGGTAGGCGTTTGCGATCGCCTCGACGTTCAGCACGGTGTCTTCGGCTTCCTTGCGTTCGACATCCTCCAGCCATTCGCGGGTCGACGGCGTCGAGACCACGCCGTCGAGGATGATGTGGGCGACGTGAACGCCCTGCGGCCCCAGCTCGCGCGCCATCGCCTGGGCGACGGCCTTCAGGGCGAATTTCGCGCCGGAGAAGGCTGTGAAGCCCGAGCCGCCGCGGGTCGATGCGGTGGCGCCGGTGAACAGGATCGTCCCTTGACCGCGCGATGTCATGCGGCGCGCCGCGGCGCGGCCGGTGATGAAGCCGGCCAGGGCCGCGTTCTCCCAGGTCTTGCGGAAGGTCTCGACGCTGGTTTCGCACACCGGCGCTTTAATGAAGCCGCCCGCGTTGAAGATCGTCAACGCCACCGGCCCGACCTCGCGCGCCACGGTGTCGAAAAGCGCCTCCACGGCGGTCTCGTCGGCGCCGTCAGCGCTGAAGGCGCGGGCGTTCGCCCCGCCGGCTTTGAGGTCTTCGGCGAGGCGCTCCGCGGCCTCGCCGTTGCGGCGCACCGGGCAGACATGAAAGCCGTCTTCGGCGAAGCCCTTGCAGAATGCGGCGCCGAGGCCCGGCCCGGCGCCCATGATCACGGCGGCTTTGGTTTCGGTCATGGCGGCCCCTTCAGGTTTGCGAAACGACATTGCGGGACGCCCGGCGCCCGGCTACACCCCGCCGCCATGAAACTCAGCGATTTCGATTTCGTTCTGCCCGAGGACCTCATCGCGCTGCGCCCGGCGCGCCCGCGCGACAGTGCGCGCCTGCTTCATGTGAAGGGCGGCGCGCTGGAGGACCGGGGCGTTCTCGACCT
>JBKHAZ010000167.1:0-6229 GCA_046542605.1 Oceanicaulis sp.
GGCGGGGCGCTCCGATCAGACCTATCGCGGCCTGGTGTCGGTGAACCGCAAGGCGACCGGATCGCGCAACTTCACCCAGTGCGACTCGCTTCTGATCGGCGACCAGTGCGGCGCCCACACGGTGCCTTACATCGAGGCGAAGACCCCGAAAGCCACCCTTGAGCACGAGGCGACCACCTCGAAACTCTCCGAAGAACAGCTCTTCTACGCCCGCCAGCGCGGCCTCGACGAAGAGACGGCGGTGGCCCTGCTCGTCAACGGCTTCTGCCGCGACGTGCTCCAGGAACTCCCCATGGAGTTCGCCGTGGAGGCGCAGGCGCTTCTGAAGGTGAGCCTTGAGGGGAGCGTGGGGTGATGAGCCGCTACTGGTTCGCACGCCGGCGCGCCGATCGCGCGGGCGAGTCCGCCCTGATCGGCAATTTCCGCCCTGTCAGCTGGGAGGGCTGGGCCTGCATCGCGGTGTTCGGCGCCCTGGTGCTTGTCGGCGCGCTGCTCTGGGCGGAGAGCGCCGCTCAAGGCCTGCCGCGCGGCTGGCTGGGATTCGCCTTCCCGACGATCATCGGCGCGGGGATCCTCTTCATCGCCGTCGGCGCCAAGGGCGACCCGGACCACACCGCGGCGGACTACAAGGCCGGCCGTGTGAAGAATAATGGGAATGGGACTGAAAATGCTTGAGATTTCGAACCTTCACGCCCGCGTTGAAGAGGAAGACGGCGAGGGCAAGGCGATCCTGAAAGGCGTCTCCCTGAAAGCCCCCGCCGGCGAGGTCCACGCCATCATGGGGCCGAACGGCTCGGGCAAGTCGACGCTCTCCTATGTGCTCTCCGGCCGCGACGGCTATGTGGTCACCGAGGGCGGCGCGACGCTGTCCGGCGAAGATCTGCTCGCCATGGAGCCCGAAGAGCGCGCGGCCGAGGGCGTCTTCCTGTCCTTCCAGTACCCGGTGGAGATTCCCGGCGTTCCCACGCTCACCTTCGTGAAGGAGGCGCTGAACGCCCAGCGGCGCGCGCGCGGCGAGGCGGAGATGAAAGCGCCGGACTTCATGAAGCTGGCGCGCGAAAACGCCGCGAAACTCGGCATTTCAAACGATATGCTGAAGCGCCCGGTGAATGTCGGCTTTTCCGGCGGCGAGAAGAAGCGCATGGAGATTTTCCAGGCGCTCATGCTGGAGCCGAAGCTTCTGATCCTCGACGAGACCGATTCCGGGCTCGACATCGACGCGCTGAAAGTCGTCGCCGAGGGCGTGAACGCGCTTAGAAGCCCCGACCGCACCATGCTGGTGATCACCCACTATCAGCGGCTTCTGGACTATCTGAAGCCCGATGTCGTGCATGTGATTTCGGCCGGCAAGATCGCCGCCACCGGCGGGCCGGACCTGGCGCTGGAGCTGGAAAAAGAGGGTTATGACAAATACGTGGGGGAAGCCGCGTAAATGTCCGCACCGCTTAAACTTTCCGATTTCGAGACCGCGCTCGCCGACGCGCTGCCGGCCGGCGAGGTGCGCGACGCCTTCACCGGGCGCGGCCTGCCGCACCGGCGCGTGGAGGCGTGGAAATGGTCCGACCTGCGCACGGTTCTGGCGCGCTTTGACGCCAAGCCTGTCCCGCTGGTGCTTGAGGGCTCGCGCCATCCCGACTTCAAAGCCGAGCCGGCCTCGACCCATCTGATGGCGCAACTCGCCGCGGCGCTCGGCGGCGAGCCACAGGGCTTTACGCTCGCCGACGGCGAGACGCTGCGTCTGGATTTCGCAGCGCAGCCCGGCGCGGCCCATCAGGTGATCGAGGTGCGCGTGCCCGCAGGCGCCACTGCGGCGCTGCAGGAGATCTACGCCGCCAGCGCGGGCGCCTTCGCCAACATCGCCGTGTCGATCATGGTGGAGCCCGGCGCGACGCTGCACCGGATCGTCGAGCAGGACCGGGCCGAGGATGCGGTGCTGGTGGTCACCAGCGAGATCGATCTGGCGAAGACCGCCGTGATGCACCAGACGACGCTGGGCTTCGGCGCCAAGCTCGCCCGGCTTGAAACACACGTGACGCACGCCGGAGAGGGCGCGAAGCTGCGCCTCGACGGATCCTACGTGGTGGGCGAGGGGCTTCACCTCGACCAGACCTCGCTGGTGCGCCACACCGGCCCGGGTGGGGAGACCGACGAGCTGTTCAAGGGCGCGGCGCGATCCGGGACCGGCGTCTTCCAGGGCAAGATCCACGTGGAGCAGGCCGCCCAGAAGACCGACGCCCAGATGCAGCATCGCGGCATGCTGCTGGACGACAAGGGCGAGATCGACGCCAAGCCCGAGCTTGAAATCTACGCCGACGACGTGGTGTGCGCCCACGGCAATGCGCTGGGCGCCATCGATGAGGACGCCCTGTTCTACATGCGCCAGCGCGGGCTTCCTGAAGTCAGCGCACGCGCGCTTCTCACCGAAAGCTTCCTCGCCGAACCGCTGGACCGCATCGCCGACGAATCTCTGCGCGAGACGCTGCTCGAGCGCCTGCGCGCCCGCCTGCAGGAGGTCTCATGACCGCCCTCGCCAAACCCGTCGCGGCGTTCGACGCCGACGCGCTGCGGGAGCAATTCCCGATCCTCAAGCGCCAGGTGAACGGCCGGCCTCTGGTCTATCTCGACAACGCCGCCTCGGCGCAGAAGCCCGAAGCGGTGATCGAGGCGGTGGCTGATGTCTGGCGGCATTCCTACGCCAATGTTCACCGCGGTCTTCACACGCTGGCGAACGAAGCCACGGAAGCGTTCGAAGCCACGCGCGGCAAGGTGGCCGATCTTCTCGGCGCGAGGAGCCGCCAACAGATCGTCTTCACCAAGGGCGCGACCGAGGCGATCAACCTCGTCGCCGACAGTTTCGGCGCGACGCTGGAGGAGGGTGATGAAATCATCCTTTCGCAGATGGAGCACCACTCCAACATCGTGCCCTGGCACTTCCTGAGGGAGCGCAAGGGCGTGGTGATCAAATGGGTCCCGGTGGACGAGGACGGTGCGCTCGATCTCGCGGCCTATCGCGCCCTGTTCACCGAGCGCACCAAGCTTGTGAGTCTGGTGCACATGTCCAACGTGCTGGGCACGGTGAACCCGGCTCAGGCGCTCACCCGCATCGCCCATGATAACGGCGCGGCGATCCTGTTCGACGGGACGCAGTCGACGGTCCACATGCCGGTGGACGTCTCCGAGATCGGCTGCGATTTCTACGTCTTCACCGGCCACAAGCTCTACGGCCCAAACGGCGCGGGCGCGCTCTATGCGAGCGGCGACTGGCTGGAGCGGCTGCGGCCCTATCAGGGCGGCGGAGAGATGATCGCGGAAGTGAGCGAAGACGGGGTCGTCTACGCCGATGTGCCGCACAAGTTTGAAGCCGGCACGCCCGCCATCGCCGACGTGATCGGGCTCGGCGCCGCCATCGACTGGGTGAACGGGCTGGACCGCTCCGCCGTGCTCGAGCATGAGCGCGCGCTGCTCGACCGCGCCGAGGCGGCGTTGAGCGAGGTCGACGGGATCCGCCTGCTCGGGAGGACCCAGGACAAGGGCGCGATCGCCAGCTTCGTGATCGAAGGCGCGCACCCGCATGATCTGGCGCAGCTCATGGACAAGTACGGCGTGGCCGTGCGCGCCGGTCATCACTGCGCCCATCCGCTGATGCGCCGCTACGCCGTGCCGGGCACGGTGCGCGCCAGTTTCGCCGCCTACAATACTGAGGCCGAGGTCGACGCCATGGTCGAGGCGTTGCACAAGGCCAAGAGCTTTCTCATCTAGGGGGTCATGATGGACGATATAAAAACCGAGCGCCGCGAGCGCGACATGATCGACCTGAACGCCCCGGCCGAATCGGCCGAGCCGCAGGTTGAGGCCGTCGATCCGCCCGCCGGAGCCGAGCCCGACCTGCCGCCCGAAGAGATCGAGCGCATCACCAATGACGTGATCGCGGCGCTGAAGACCGTGCACGATCCCGAAATTCCCTCCGACATCTACGAGCTCGGCCTGATCTATCAGGTCGATCTCGAAGCCGAAGGCGTTTTGAAGGTGGAGATGACCCTCACCGCGCCGGGCTGCCCGGTGGCGGGCGAGATGCCGGGCTGGGTGAAGGACGCCTGTGAAACGGTCGAGGGGGTGGAGCGCGCCGATGTGACGCTCACCTTCGATCCGCCCTGGACGCCGGACCGCATGAGCGACGAAGCCAAGCTCATGCTCAACATGTTGTAGGAAGCGGAGGCTCCGCCATGCGCGAACGTCCCAAAGCCGTCACCCTGTCCGACGCCGCCGCCGAGCGGGTCAAATCCCTCATGGCCAAGGCCGACAAGGGGTATTTGCGTGTCGGCGTGAAGAATGGCGGCTGTGCGGGTATGGAGTACGTGATGGATTACGTCTGCGAACCCGACCCGCTGGACGAGCGCGTCGAGGATAAGGGCGTGGAGATCGTGGTCGACGCCAAGTCGCTGCTTTTCCTGCTCGGCTCCCAGCTCGATTACGAGATTACCCCGCTGCACGCCAAATTCGTCTTCAAAAATCCCAACGAAACAGACGCCTGCGGGTGCGGCGAGAGCGTGACTCTGACCCCGGCGAAGCTCGAAAACTGACCTGTTCGCAAGCGCTGCGATGCGCCGCGGCGCACCGGCCCCGCACCCGGCTCGCGGGTTCTGCGCCGGCCTCTTGTCTTTGCTGGTTTAACGGGCAGATTGGTTGCAGCCTCTGGGGACTGTGACACGTGAAGCTCTATTACTCGCCAACCTCGCCCTACGCCCGCAAATGCCGGGCGCTGATCATCGAAAAAAGCCTGGAACGCAAGATCGATCTGGTCGAATGCATGCCGCTCGACGACCCGGCCGAGTTGCAGGCCGTCAACCCGTTGGGCAAGGTTCCCGCACTGGAGCGCGAACGTAAGCCGGCGCTCATGGATTCCCCGCTGATCTGCGAGTTCATCGACACGCTCACCGAGGAAAACTGGATCCCGCGCAGAGGGGAGAGCCGCATTCTGGTGATGCGCCAGCAAGCGCTCGCCGACGGGCTCATCGACCTCACCATCGGTCGCCGCATCGAAATCATGCGCGACGAAGCGTTGCGCTGGGATTATTGGGCGGGTCGCTGGGAGGCGGGGATCAAGCGGACGCTGGACCAGCTGGACGCGGATCGATCCCAGTTCGAACGTTCGGTCGATCTTGGCGCGCTCTCGGTGGCGGTGGCTCTGTGCTATCTCGATCTGCGCTACGCCGAGCTTGACTGGCGCGCGCACTATCCCGAACTCGACGCCTTCGCCAAGCGCTGGTGCGAGCGGGGAAGCTTCAAACTCACCGCCCCGCCGGCGGCCTGACGATGGCGGTCAGCGGCGACTTCCCCGATTTCGCCAGCGAGCCGTTCTCCGGCCTCGGCGCGATGCGCTATCGGCGCATGTTCGGGGGGGGCCGGCGTGAACACGGGCGGCGAGCACGAGTCGTACGCCGATCTGAAAGACGGGCGAGATCGTAGAACGATGCCTGAATGGTCTGCGCCGCCGCGAGAGTCGGCACCAGCGCAAACACGATGTCGGATAAATTCTCCACCCGGCTGACGTCCGGGCTGCACCAGCGGATATGAGGCTCTCCGCGAAGCCTGGACTGACGGGCCAAGGGATGCTCCTCAAGGCCGCCGAGAGCCGACCATGGCCTTTCGGGACGCCGAGGGTAAGGCTCAGGCCGCCGCCGCTCCGGCTGCGGTCGTGTCGACCGTGATCCGGTTGCGTCCGTTCTGCTTGGATTTGTACAGATTGGTGTCGCAGCGCTCGATCAGGCATTCGATCGATTCCGGATTGCGGTATTGCGACACGCCCAGAGAGACCGTGATGTTGCCCAGATCCTCATTGGTGGATTTGCGCAGCAGACGCTTGCTTTCTACGGTGGCGCGGACCTTCTCGGCGATGATCCGGGCCTCGTCGATCGAGGTGTTGGGCAACACCACGCCGAACTCTTCGCCGCCATAGCGCGCGACCACGTGATAATCCTTGGAAAAGCGCGACAGGCAGGCGGCCACGAAGCGGATGATCTGATCGCCGGTCTGATGGCCCCACGTGTCGTTGAAGCGCTTGAAATGGTCGATGTCGCACAGGATGAGGGAGAAGTCCTCGCCCTTCAGGTCCGCGTCGCGGCGGGCCTTGCGCATGCTTTCGTCGAAACGCTTGCGGTTGGCCACGCCGGTCAGGGCGTCGGTCATCGCTTCTTCGCGCACCTTCTCCAGATTGTTGCGCAGCTGGTCG
>JBKHAZ010000168.1:0-6122 GCA_046542605.1 Oceanicaulis sp.
CACCCTGTCGCACCTGGGCCTGGTCAGCGCCTACGCCGTGCTGTTCATCACCGCGCTTTTGATCATCGTGCTTGTGGCCCGCCCGCTGGTGAAAGGCGCCATTTCCGGGCCGGCGCCCATTGAGGCCGCCGGCGTCACTCCCGCCCTGCCGGGCAAGCCCGGCCAGCCGCGCCTCGCCGCACAGGGCGCGGACGGCGAAGCCCCGCCCATGCTGCCGGAAGACGAGACCGACGATGAACGCATCGACGTCGCCCAGATCGACGGCCAGGTGAAGAAGTCCTCCGTCCGCAAGGTCGCATCGCTGGTGGAGCAACACCCCGACGAGACGATGAGCATTCTGCGCACCTGGATGCATGAGGAAGCGTGATGAGTGTGCGCAAAGCCCGCAAGATCGACGATCCCGGCGATCTGGAAGGCCCCGAAAAGGCCGCCGTGATCCTGCTCGCCCTGGGCGACGAGCAGCGCAAGCTCTGGGAGCAGATGGACGATGAGGAGATCCGCATCGTCTCCCAAGCCATGGTCCGCCTTGGCAATGTGACCGCGGCGGCGGTGGAGAAGCTGATCCTGGAGTTCGTCGGCTCCATGAGCTCGACCGGATCCATCGTCGGTTCGGTGGAGCAGGCCCACCGGCTGCTCACCTCCTTCCTGCCGGAAGAGAAGGTCGAGCAGATCATGGAGGAGCTGCGCGGTCCGGCCGGGCGGACCATGTGGGACAAGCTGGCGAACGTGAACGAGGTCGTGCTCGCCAACTATCTCAAGAACGAATACCCCCAGACTGTCGCGGTCGTGCTTTCCAAGGTCAAACCCGACCACGCCGCGCGCGTGCTCGCCGCCCTGCCGGAGGATTTCGCGCTGGAGGTGGTCATGCGCATGCTGCGCATGGAGCCGGTGCAGCGCGAGATCATCGAGAAGATCGAAGAAACGCTGCGCATCGAGTTCATGAGCAATCTGGCGCGCACCTCGAAACAGGACAGCCATGAGCTCATGGCCGACATCTTCAATAATTTCGACCGCCAGACCGAAAACCGGTTCCTGGCGACGCTGGAGGAGCGCAACCGCGACAGCGCGGAGAAGATCCGCTCGCTCATGTTCGTCTTCGAAGACCTTGGAAAGCTCGATCCGCAAGGGGTGCAGACCTTGCTGCGCCAGGTGCCTAAGGACCAGCTGGGTCTGGCGCTCAAAGGCGCGTCGGACACGCTGCGCGATCTGTTCTTCTCCAACATGTCCGAACGCGCCGCCAAGATCCTGCGCGAGGACATGGGAGCCATGGGCCCGGTGCGCCTGAAGGATGTCGACCAGGCCCAGCAGGCCATGGTCAACCTCGCCAAAGACCTCGCCGCCAAGGGTGAAATCCTCATCGCCGAAGGCGGCGGCGAGGACGAGCTGATCTATTAGGGAGGGCGAGATGTCGAACACGTTCAAACGCTTCGCCTTCGATCGCGAGTTCGCCGAAGACGGGACGGTTCTGCGCGACGGCGAAAGGATCAAGCGTGTGCTCACCGAAGCTGAAGCGCGCGCCATGGCCGATGCGGCCGCCGGCGAGGCGCGCCGGAGCGAAGAAGCCGCCGCGGCGCGCGAGAGCGCGGACGCGCTCAAGCAGGTCTCGGGCAAGCTTCAGGCCCTGATCGCGCGGCTCGATGCGGAAAGCGAAGCGCTGCGCCATGACGCGGCGCGCCTGGCGATCGCGGCGGCCCGCGCCGTCGCCGGGGCGGCGCTTGATCAATATGGAGCGGACACGATCGAAGCGTGCGTGAAGCAGGCGCTCGCTGATCTGCGCACCGAACCGCGCATCGCCGTGCGCGTCGCGCCGCACCTCGCCGATCCGCTGGCCGAGCGGCTGTATCAGCTCGCCGAGGCTGAGGGCTTTGACGGCGCGGTGGTGGTGCGCGCCGACGACGAGGTGGGTGCGGGCGATTGCGTCATCGAATGGCGCTCCGGCGCGGTGGAGCGCACCACCGCCGATATCGAGGCCCGCATACAGGCGGCCGTGGAGACCTGGCTGGCGAGACCGGCCGCAGAGCGCGACGCGCCGGGTGAAGCCGGCGGCGGCGCGGCGGCCTGAGAGGCCGAAGGAGAGCGACGATGAGCGACGACGATCTGAACTTGCCCGATCTCGGCGGCGGCGCGCCGGCCGAGACCGCGCCCGAACCGCCCGCCGAAAACGGAGGGACGAACCAGTCGCTGATCGAGGAGGAGGTGCGCACTGCGGTCGACCTCGCCCCGGTCTTCGACGTGCCGGTGAACATCTCCGCGGTCCTCGGCAAGGCCCATGTGGACGTGAACTCGCTTCTGCGCCTGACCTCGGGCTCGGTGCTGGAGCTCGACCGCAAGGTGGGCGAGGCCATCGACATCTATGTGAACAATCGCCTGGTGGCGCGCGGCGAGGTCGTCGTCGTGGAGGACCGGCTGGGCGTGACCATGACCGAAATCATCAAGGACGGGGACACGGCGTGACCCGCCGCGCCGGCAAAGGAGCAGAAACATGCGTGTTCTGATCGTAGGAAGCCTCGGCGGGCAGCTCTCGACCGCCACCAAGATCGCCATGGACCGCGGGGCGAAGGTCGCCCATGTGGACACGATCGAGCAGGCCACCGCCCATCTTCGCGCCGGGCGCGGAGCGGACATCTTGATGGTTGACGTCTCCCTGGACGTGGCCGCCCTGATCGCGGCGAACGAAGCCGAGCGCATCACCGCGCCGGTGGTCGCGTGCGGGGTGAGCGTCAAGCCGGAGGCCGCCGCCGGCGCCATCAAGGCGGGCGCGAAGGAATTCATCCACCTGCCGCCCGACCCCGACCTCATCGCCGCCGTGCTGGCGGCCGTCGCCGACGACGAACGCCCGCTGATCGCGCGCGACCCGGCCATGCTGGACGTGGTCGGTCTCGCCGAGCGCATCGGTCCGTCCGACGCCAGCGTGCTGATCACCGGCGAGAGCGGGGTCGGCAAGGAGGTGATGGCCCGCTTCGTCCACAAGAAATCCAAGCGCGCGTCCAAGCCTTTCGTCTCGGTGAACTGCGCGGCCATCCCGGAAAACCTCCTGGAATCCGAGCTCTTCGGTCACGAGAAAGGCGCCTTCACCGGCGCGGTGGCGCGCCGGGTCGGCAAGTTCGAGGAGGCCGACGGCGGCACGCTGCTCCTGGACGAGATCAGCGAAATGGACGTGCGCCTGCAGGCGAAACTCCTGCGCGCCCTGCAGGAACGCGAGATCGACCGGGTCGGCGGGACCAAGCCGGTGAAGGTCAATATTCGCGTGCTGGCCACCTCCAACCGGGATCTGCGCGCGGCGGTGAAGGACGGCTCCTTCCGCGAAGACCTCCTCTTCCGCCTCAACGTGGTGAACCTCGCCGTCCCGCCGCTGCGCGACCGGCCCGAGGACGCGCTGGCGCTGGCCGACCACTTTTTGAAGAAATACGCCAAGGCCAACGGGGTCGAGTATCGCCCGCTGTCGGAACCGGCGAAGCTTCAGATCACCAGCCGCGACTGGCCCGGAAACGTACGCGAGCTGGAAAACGCCATGCACCGCGCCGTTCTGCTGGGCGCGGGCGCGGAGATCACGCCGGACGCGATCCGCATGCCTGACGGCCGGCCTTTCTCCGGGTCCGGCGGATCGGTCGCCCAGAAAGCGCGCGAAGCCGCCGATGAAGCCATCAACCTGGTGGGCAAGACCGTGGCCGAGGTGGAGCAGGACCTCATCCTCGACACGCTCGATCACTGCCTGGGCAACCGCACCCATGCGGCCAACATTCTCGGCATCTCGATCCGCACGCTGCGCAACAAGCTGAAGCTCTATTCCGACGCCGGCGTCGACGTTCCGGCCCCGGGCGAAAGCCGGGCGGCGGGGTGAGAGCAGGTGGCGAGCGGTCCACTTCAGTCCGAGGGTCCTTCGAGGCTCGCCCAGGTGGGCTCGCATCTCAGGATGAGGATGTATTCAAGCTCTGACCTTCCTGATCCTGAGGAGTCTTTTTTGAAAACAAAGCCTCGAAGGACGCACCGCCGCGCCGCCTCCTCCGTCCGCTGCGCGGACACCTCCCCCCCATGCGGGGGAGAACACCCCCGCCGATCGGACGATTGCTAGATGGCCGACACCCCCGCCTCTTCCGGCTCCAGCTTCAACTGGCAAGGCTTCGCCAAGCGCCTGGCGCGCGGCGACGTGGCCATGGGCGTGGGCGTGCTGGCGCTTCTGGTCATGCTGCTTCTGCCCATGCCGAAGGCGCTGCTCGACGTGGCGCTGGCGGTGTCGATCTGTTTTTCGGTGCTGATCCTGATGACGGCGCTGTTCATCAAGACGCCGCTGGAATTCACCGCCTTCCCGGCGATCCTTCTAATCGCGACCATGCTCAGGCTGGGCCTCAACGTCGCGTCCACGCGGCTGATCCTGTCTGAAGGCTCAGGCGGCACCGAAGCGGCCGGGGACATCATCGAAGCCTTCGGCAATTTCGTGATGCAGGGCAATTTCGTCATCGGCATCATCGTGTTCATCATCCTGGTGATCGTGAACTTCGTGGTGATCACCAAGGGCTCGGGCCGCATCGCCGAGGTCGCCGCGCGCTTCACCCTGGACGCCATGCCCGGCAAGCAGATGGCCATCGACGCCGACCTGTCGGCCGGGCTGATCACCGAGCAGGAGGCCAAGGACCGGCGCAAGAACCTCGAGGACCAGTCGAACTTCTTCGGGGCCATGGACGGCGCCAGCAAGTTCGTGCGCGGCGACGCCATCGCAGGCATCCTGATCACGTCGATCAATCTGATCGGCGGGATGATCATCGGCGTCGCCCAGTCCGGCATGGCGTTCGGGGATGCGGCCAACACCTATTCCACCCTGACCATCGGCGACGGGCTGGTCTCCCAGATTCCCGCCCTCATCGTGTCGCTGGCCGCGGGCCTTCTGGTCTCAAAAGCCGGCGTGGAGGGCGAGGCCGACAAGGCGGTGTTCGGCCAGCTCTCGGCCAATCCGGCGGCGATGGCCATGGTCTCCGGAACCGCGCTGGCGGTCGGCCTTCTGCCCGGCATGCCGCTCTTCCCGTTCGCCGCGCTGGCCGCCGGTTCGGGCGCCATCGCCTTTTTCGGCGGGCGAAAACGCGAACGCGCGGCCGACGACGTGGCCCGAGAGGCGGCCGAACTCGCCGACACCGAAGCCGCCGAGCAGCGCGGCGCCGAGCCGCCGATCGAGGACACGCTGCACATCGACGAGTTGAAGATCGAGCTCGGCTACGCGCTTCTGCCGTTGATCAACGATGTGGAGGGCCGCCGGCTCACCGACCAGATCAAGGCGCTGCGCCGAAATCTGGCTCAAGAGACCGGCTTCGTCCTGCCGAGCGTGCGCATCGTCGACAACATGCAAATGTCCGGCGAGGACTACGCCATCAAGGTCAAGGAGATGGACGCCGGCCACGGCCAGCTGAAGATGCATAACCTGCTGGCGATGGACCCGACCGGGCGCCAGGTGGAGCTTCCCGGAACCCATGTGAAGGAGCCCGCCTTCGGCCTGCCGGCGACCTGGGTGGAGGAGACCCTGCGCGAGGAAGCGACCTTCCGCGGCTACACGCTGGTGGACCCGGCCGCGGTGCTGGTCACCCATCTCACCGAGATCCTGCGCGACAACATGGCCGATCTGCTCTCCTACGCGGAGACCGAGAAGCTGCTGGCCTCCTTGTCCAAGGAACACAAGAAGCTCCTTGAAGACATCACGCCGGGCCAGGTCACCCGCGCCGGCATCCAGCGGGTTTTGCAGAATCTGCTGAAAGAACGCGTCTCCATTCGCGACCTGCCCGCGATCATCGAGGGGATCGCGGAAGCTTCCGGCGCGACGCAGAATCTCGACGCCATCACCGAGCATGTGCGCACCCGGCTCGCCCGTCAGATCTGCTACGCCAATCGCGGCCCGGACGGGACGCTGCCGGTGCTGTCGCTGACGCCGGCCTGGGAGCAGGCGTTCGCCGAAGCCCTTGTCGGAGAGGGCGAACGCCGTCAGCTTGCTCTCGCGCCCTCGAAACTGAGGGACTTCGTGGCTCAGGTGCGCGACGGGTTCGACCGCGCGGGCGCTTCGGGCGACGTGCCGGTCCTGCTGACCAGTCCGCAGATCCGGCCCTATGTGCGCTCGCTGGCCGAGCGGTTCCGGCCGCAGA
>JBKHAZ010000169.1:0-6116 GCA_046542605.1 Oceanicaulis sp.
CGAACGGGATGGCGGCCGCCCAGGCCGCCGCCATCCCGTTCGTTGTTGTCGGGCTCGCCTGGAGCCTCAGGCGCGTGCGCCGGTCGCTTGAAAACGCAGAGGACTGACAATGCCACGAGGCGAACACATGCACGAGGATCGGCGCCCGCATGCGGTGGTGATCGGCTCAGGCTTCGGCGGCCTTGCCGCCGCCGTCCGGCTCGGCGCGCGCGGCTACCGTGTCACGGTCCTTGAAAAGCTCGATCAGCCCGGCGGGCGCGCCTATGTGTTCCGCGAAGGCGGCTATGTGTTCGACGCCGGGCCCACCATCATCACCGCGCCCTTCCTGCTCGAGGAGCTGTGGGAGCTCGCCGGGCGGCGCATGGAAGACGATATCGATCTGCGCGAAATCGATCCGTTCTACGGCATCCGCTTCGACGACGGCTCGGTCTTCCATTGCTCGCGAGACGCCGCGGAGATGCGGGCCGAAGTGGCGAAGTTCTCGCCCGAGGATGTGGCGGGCTATGACCGCTTCATGGAGAAGAGCCGGCAGATTTTCGAGATCGGCTTTGAAAAGCTCGGCCACGTGCCGTTCCACAAGCTGTCCGACATGGCGAAGATCGCGCCCGATCTTTTGCGCTTTTCCGGCCACCGCTCCGTGCATGCGCTGGTTTCGCAATATGTGAAAAACGAAAAGGTGCGCATCGCGTTGAGCTTTCACCCGCTCCTGATCGGCGGCAATCCGTTCTCGGCCAGCTCGATCTATTGCCTGATCTCGTATCTGGAGCGCCAGTGGGGCGTGCATTTCGTCATGGGCGGCACAGGCGCGCTGGTCTCCGGGCTCGCCGGCCTGATCGAAGGGCAGGACGGAGCGGTGCGCTGCAACGCCGAAGTCGACGAGATCGTGGTGGAGCACGGGCGCGCGACCGGCGTGCGGCTCAAGGACGGCGAGACCATCAAGGCCGACATCGTGGTTTCCAACGCCGAGATCGGGCATACCTACAAGACCCTCCTTTCCCGGACAAAGCGCCGGCGCTGGTCGGATTCCAATGTCGACCGCGCGCGCTACTCCATGAGCCTGGTGGTCTGGTATTTCGGCACCAACAGGCGCTTCGAAGACGTTGACCATCACACCATCGTATTGGGCCCGCGCTACAAGGGCCTGCTGGACGACATCTTCAAGCACAAGCGCCTCGCCGAGGATTTCTCGCTCTACCTGCATCGGCCCACCGCGACCGACGCGTCTCTGGCGCCGCAGGGACATGACGCCTTTTATGTCCTCTCCCCGGTGCCCAATCTCGACAGCGGGACCGACTGGGAGGCCATGGCAGAGCCGTATCGCGAGGCCATCGAGAGACGGCTTGAGGAAACGCTTCTGCCCGGGCTCAAAGGAGCGGTCACGGTGTCGCGCATGATGACGCCGCTCGATTTCGAAGGCCGCCTCAACTCCATGCGCGGCGCGGCGTTCGGGCTTGAGCCCGTGCTCACCCAGAGCGCCTGGTTCCGCGCCCACAACAAGAGTGAAGACGTCGACGGGCTCTACCTCGTCGGCGCCGGGACCCACCCCGGCGCAGGGGTGCCGGGGGTGCTCTCCTCGGCCCGTGTCCTGGATTTAGTGGTTCCCGATGGGAGGGTTCATGTCTGACCGTTTCGCCAGCCCCGCCGATCTCGACGCCTGCCGGCGCTCTATTCGCGGCGGATCGAAAAGTTTCTACGCCGCCTCGCTTCTCCTGCCGCCTGCGGCGCGCATGCGCGCCTACGCGCTTTACGGCTTTTGCCGGCGCGCCGACGATCTGGTGGATCGCGGCGGCGATCCTCGTGCGGCCTGCGATACGCTTGAGGCGCGCCTCGAGGCGGTCTATGCGGGGCGTCCGGGCGAGGATCCGGTGGACCGCGCGTTTGCAGATCTCGTTCGCGACTGCGACCTCCCGCAGGCTTTGCCTGAAGCGCTGATCGAGGGCTTCGCCTGGGACGCGGCGGGCCTTCGCTACGACACGATTTCACAGCTACGCGCGTATGCAGCCCGTGTCGCCGGGTCCGTCGGCGCGATGATGGCGCTGGTGATGGGCGCGCGCGGGGAGGCGGCGCTTGCGCGCGCCAGCGACCTCGGCGTCGCCATGCAGCTGACCAATATCGCCCGCGACGTGGGCGAAGATGCAAAGGCGGGCCGGCTCTACCTGCCGCGCGCCTGGATGCGCGAGGCGGGGATCGATCCCGAGGCCTGGCTCGCCGCGCCGCGCTTCGACGCGCGCCTGGGCGCCGTCACACAACGGCTTCTGGACGAAGCCGCGCGGCTTTATGCGCGCGCCCGGCCCGGCGTGTCCCTGCTGCCTGCAGCCTGCCGCCCGGCGATCCATGCGGCCGCGCGCATCTATCGCGAGATCGGGCTGGAGGCCGAGCGGGCCGGCTTTGATACGGTGGGCGCGCGCGTGTCCACCTCCACCGGCCGCAAGGTCTCGCTGGCGCTCGCCGGCTTCGCCGACGCGGCGCTGGCCCACGGCGAAGCCGATGCGCCGCCACTGACCGAAACCCGCTTTCTGATGCTCGCCGTGCCGCCGGGCGAGTTGGAAGCCCAGGAGCCGGCCTGGTGGAATGTGAGCGAGCATTGGGGCCGCCTCGCCGACATCCTTCTGGAGCTTGAGCTGCGCGACCGCGCCGCGGCCATGGAGGGTGCGGGCCTCTCCCGGGGCGGCTCGGGCTGATGCGCGCCTATCTGCCGCTGATCTTCGAATTGCTGATCGTCGGCGTGGTGCTCGGGTGGGGTGTGCGCGAGCTGTGGCTGCTGAGGCGCGAAAAGCAAAAGGACGCGCAGCAGGCGAAGGACGAGGACACGCCGAGCGAGGATTGAAAGCGGGCGCGAGCGATATATATCGGAGTTCAACGGGAGTCCTTCCGGCGTACGGCCCGGCTTTGCTCCCCACAGCAGGCGAAGGAGCTTCGCCATGGACCAGACGACGCTTGTCCCACTGCTTGGACTTTTCACGCTTCTCACCGTTCTCGGGTTCGGCGTTTACCGGCTGGTGCGCATTCGCGCCAAGCTGAAGCGCGACAAACGCTGACACCTGATCAATTGCCGCTGCGACCTCGCGCGCTATCCTGTGCGCGAAGCAGGCGAGGTACGCCGGAATGGTCGACGCCCCCGTATGGACGATTACGCCCTTTCTCGGGCTGGTGTTTCTCGCCTCGCTGACCGGCGGCGTGTTCCGGCCGGGCGCATGGTACAAATCCCTCGACAAGCCGGCCTGGACGCCGCCCGACTGGCTGTTTCCAGTGGCCTGGGGTCTTCTTTACGTGCTGATGGCTTACGCCGCATGGCGCGTTTGGGATGTCGCCGGGCTCGGGCTCGCGATCGGCGTATGGGGTGTTCAGCTGGTGTTGAACGCGGGTTGGTCGGCGGTGTTTTTCGGCATGAAAAGTCCCGGCCTCGCGCTTGCCGAGCTGGTCGCGCTTTGGGTGGCGGTGGCTGCGACGATCGGGTTGTTCGCGCCGATCGACACGCTCGCGGCGCTTTTGCTGACCCCCTATCTCGTCTGGGTGAGTTTCGCCGCCGTGCTTAATCTTGAGATCGTCAGGCGGCGGGCGAGGGCGGCGTGAACCCCGACCTTATCTTCCTTGTCGAGATGGGGCTGGTCTTCGGCCTGGCTCTGGCTTTTGCGGTCTGGGAGCTGGTCAAGCTGCGCCGCGAACAAAAGGCCGACCGGCTGGCGGAGCGCGAGACGCCGCCCGACTAGAGCCAGAAGCGCCGCGGCATGCGGAAGGGCAGAAGGGTCTTCACCCAGCTCGATGCGAATCGGTCGAGATCCAGGCTCTCATGCATGAAGGTGCGCGGCGCGCCGAGACAGTCGCTCTCCACCAGCGAGCGGGAATAGAACGGGGTGTCCTCCAGCGTTTTCACCACGCGCGCGCCGGTCTCGGCGCGCGTCGCGCGGGCGACGCCCCAGCCCACGTTCGGCAGGCCGGCGGTCGGGGGCGCCTTGAACCGGCGGGCTGCGCCGTCGGCGCCGATCTCCAGGGCCAGGTTCGATCCTCCTCCTGATCGCCAAACGCTGTCGTAAAGAATGATCGCGCCGTCTTTTGAGGACGCCCGCGCCCAGTTCCAGGACGCGAAGCCGGCTTCCAGCGGTTCTGTACCGGCGTTCATGTCCACATAGCCGGCGCCCTTGAAGGACACGCCCGGCCTGTCGAAGTGGGCCTCTACGCGCGCCCGCGGCCAGATCGGACGCCAGACATGGCGCCCTGCGGCGTCGAGGGCGAAGCCTTCCTGCTGAACGACCTGCGGGCTGAACACGACGCGCCCGCGCACCGGGTAGGGCAGAGGCGCGCCACGCTCGTCTATGTCGTAGATGAGCGCGCCGTCTTCAAAGCGCACCTGGCTCGGCCCGACGCGAAAACGGTCCGCGCTCACACTCACGGCGCCGGCGCCGCGCTCGGTCATCGCCCAGCGGGTTTTGCCGCGCGCATAGAGGCAGACATTAAGGGCGCAATGATCCATGGGCGCGCGCCGGCCCGCCCAGGCGTAATAGGGCGAGAACACGCTGCCGACGAGCGCGATCAGGACGAGGCCGAAGCGTCCGTCGGCGCTGAGGGCGTCGGCGTAGAGCCAGCGATAGCCGCCGGGCGCGACCGGGGCGTCGAAGCGAAATCGGCCAGTATCGAGCGCGCCGCGGTCCGCCCCGAGAGCATCGAGGTGGGCACCCCCGGCCCCGGATGGGCCGCCCCGCCGGCCATGTAGAGCCCCGCCAGCCGCGTGCGCGCCGCCGGGCGCTGGAAGGCGGCGCGCCAGCCGTGCAGGGCCCGCCCGTAAAGGGCGCCGCCGGACCCGGGAAAGCGCGCCGCGAACCCGTCCGGTGCGGTGACCCGCCAGTCGCTGAGGGTCAGGTCGAGTCCTGCGTGTCTGAGACGGTTCAAGGTGGAGGACAGCCATGCCTCGGTCTCCTCGGACGCATAGGTGTGCGCCTCGCCGTTCGCGGGCGCGTTGATCAGGATGAGAAAGCGTTCGGGCCCGTCCGGCGCAAGCCCCGCGCCGCGGTCCTGGGCGCAGACATAGACGGTCGGCTCGCCGGGCATGCGGCCCTGCTTGAATATGGCGTCGAATTCCGAGCGGTAATCTGAAGAGAACACCACATTGTGGCGCTGCAGCGAGAATCCGCGCGCGCGCCCGGTCGCGGTCCAGACCATCGCCGACAGGGCGCGCGGGCCGGCCGGTGATCCTTGCGCCCGCTCGGCGGCCGCGCCCAGGAGCCCGGCGCGCAGCGCGTCCGGGTCGGCGTTCGCAAGGACCGCGCGGGCCTTGATGATTTCGCCGTTTTCGAGCCGCACGCCGCTTGCGCGACCGGCTTCACAGAGCACCTCGGCCACGCCTTCGCCGCAGCGGATCTCCGCGCCGAGCGCGCGTGCGAGCGCGGCCATGGCATCGGCCAGGCGCACCATGCCGCCCTCGACGAACCACACGCCGGACTGTTCGAGATGGGCGATCATCATCAGCGTCGCCGGCGCGGCGAAGGGCGAGGCCCCGCAATAGGTGGCGTACCGGCCGAACAGCTGGCGCAGCCGCGCGTCCGGGAAATAGTCGCCAAGCGCGTTCCACAGCGAGGTGAACGGACGCAAGGCGGCGATCCCGGCCGGGTTTTCCAGCGCGATCCGCAGGACAAGCTCTGGCGGGCTGGGACGGGTGTTGGTCAGAAAGCTCTTCTCAAGCGCGGCGTAAAGCGCCGCGCCGTCACGCTGCCAGCGTTCGACGTGCGTTTCGGGCATCGCAATGCCGATGTCGATCGCTCCGCCTTCGCCCTGTCCCGTGGCGAAGGCCATACCGGCCGCCATGAGAAGCGCGAGTGTCAGAAAAATAGTCCGTTTCATAATCACTCCTTTGTGATTTGGGTTTCTTCCATTGTGGGGCCGCATGGACGAGCCCGCTACAGGAAAGATAATCCATTTCCTGCACAAATCGAATGTCGTCGCGCACGAGCGCGCCCCCATAGCACAGAGTTGTGGTCAGTTCTGTGCTTGACTCTCGGCCGGACTGATTGTGCGGTAGACGTCCTCCGCGCTGTGAAAGCCGTCCCGGATGATCGTCGCATCCATGTTGTGCCGGAACACGGCCTGAGGCTCCTCCACGTAGTACGGGATCTCTTCACCAC
>JBKHAZ010000170.1:0-6031 GCA_046542605.1 Oceanicaulis sp.
CCGCCGCGTCGCCGCCGATGATCACCACCGGCTCATCAGGGTCGATCATGGTTTCGAACACGGTTTCGGTCAGATCCGAGCCGGGCGTGACGTCGATCGTTTCGCCGGAGAACCAGGCCAGCAATTCCAGGATGCGGCTGTCGCATACGGTCAGCCAGGCCTGGGCGTAAAGCGGCGCGAACGCGCTGTCCCGGCGCAGGCGCACCAGGTGGTCGACATTGGGCGTCACCACGAAGGCGAAGGGTTTTTGCGGGTGGCGCTCGGCGATGCGCTCAAGCGCGGTGTCGAAGCCGATCCGGTCGAAGGCGGAGTTCAAAAACCAGACATGGCGCGCGCGCACCCGACGGTCGCCCCCGGCCCGCGCGGCGGGCGCGGCCTCGGCGCTGTCGAACTGATCCTGCCCCGTAAATGCGGTCATGCGTGCCGTTTTGCTCCAACCCCGGTGTGTCTCGCCCCGGGTCTCGCAAGCTGCGCGCCGCATCCGGACGGCTCGCCGCGCGCATCGTTCAAACAGGCGCCGGGCCGGCGCCGCACGGGAGATCGTGATGCGCGTCGCGCCCTGGGCTGTGGGATGGGTGATCGCCGGGCTGCTGATCGCAGCCGGCCTGGTGACCGGCGCGCCGCCGCGCACCGGAGCGGCTGTGGAGCTTCAGTCGGGCCCGGTGATCATCGCCGTCGCCGGCCCGCAGGGTGCGCTGCGCCTGATCGCCGAGGGCGATTGTCTCCGCGCGGGATGTCCGATTCTGGAGCTGCGGGTGCGCCGCGGCGGGCCGGAGGAGCGCATCCACCTTACCGTTCGGTAATCCCCGCCCCGCTTGCCGCACGGGCGCAGCCGGGTAATCTGGCCGAAACGCGCAAAAGCGCAGTCGAGGGGAGAGATATGCGTCATCGCCATGCGATCGCGGCCGTCCTGCTATCGTTTTTTCCAGCCGGGACGGGGTTCGCCGCGCCGCCGCTGATCCAGCCCGGCGCGCCGGGCGAGGCCTCACGCGTCCTGACGGCGGAAGGAAGCGTCGCGCTGAGCCGGACCGGCTACACGCCCGCCGACGTGACCTTCATGCAGCACATGATCGTCCATCACCAGCAGGCGGTCGACATGGTGGCCCTGATCCAGGCGCGCAGCGATCATGCCGGCGTCGCCGATATCGGCCGGCGCATTTCACTGACCCAGGCTGGCGAGATGAACCAGATGCGCGGCTGGCTGAGCGCGCGGGGCGAGCCGATCGAGGACGCCGATCTGAAGCCGGGTCACGGTCATGGCGGTCACGGCGATCACGCAGGTCATGGCGGGCACGGCGCGCATCACGCAGGGCGCGGCGCCATGGCGGAGCCGGCCGACCCGGACCACACGCCGCTCATGCACGGCATGCTGTCGCCGGCCGAAATGGACGCGCTCGCCGCCGCCGACGGCTCCGAGTTCGACCGCCTCTTTCTTGAAGGCATGATCCAGCATCACCAGGGCGCCATCGACATGGTCGACGCCCTGCTCGACCAGACCGGCGCCGGGGAAGAGACGGCGCTCAGCGAATTCCTCAGCCATGTCGTCGCCGACCAGTCCGCGGAGATCCTGCGCATGGAGGTCATGCTCTCGGAAATGGGCGCCGATCACTCACACGAAGGACACCACTGATGACCCGTTCCGCACGCCTGACCGGATCCGCCGCCCTCGCCGCGCTTTGCGCCGGCGCCGCGTTTGCTCAGGACGGCGCCGCCGATCCGCGCCGCGGGCTGGCGCCGGGCCTCTACGACGCCGGCGAGGCGGGCGAAGCCATGGAGCTTGTCCACTTCATTCCCTCTCCGGAGGGCTTCAACGATCCCGCCGCGATCACGCGCCGGTCGAATTTCGAACAGGGGGACGAGCCGGCCTATTCGCCGCTGGCGCTGGCCAACACCGACCTCGCCTTCGCCGATAGCAAGGTGTTCATGGGCAGCTATCACGGCTTCAACGTCTATGACACGGCGGTGGAGGGCGAGCCCGCGCATATCGCCTCCATCGTCTGCCCGGGCGGGCAGGGCGACGTGGCCGTGCACGGCGATCTTCTGTTCATGAGCGTGGAGCAGAACCGCGGCCGGCTCGATTGCGGGACCCAGGGCGCGGACGGCGAGGTGAACGAGGCGCGTTTCCGCGGCATCCGGATTTTCGACATTTCCGATCTGTCCAATCCGGTCCAGGTGGGCGCGGTGCAGACCTGCCGCGGCTCGCACACCCATACCCTGGCGCCGCACCCGAGCGACGACACGATCCTCTACGTGTACAATCAGGGCACCAGCGCGCCGCGCACCGGCGAAGAACTCGCCGGCTGCTCCACCGGCGACCCGGACGAGAACCCGGATACGGCGCTCTACTCCATCGATATCATCAAGGTGCCTCTGGACAATCCGGCGGCCGCGGAAATCATCGACAGCCCGCGCATCTTCGCCGACGCCGAAAGCGGCGAGATCGCCGGTCTGTGGCGCGGCGGGCGCATGGGGATCCGCACCCAGCGCACCGCCCCCACCAATCACTGCCACGACATCACGGTCTATCCGGAGATGGGGATCGCCGCCGGCGCGTGTTCGGGCAACGGCATCCTGCTCGACATTTCCGAGCCGGAAAACCCGGTGCGTCTGGCCGACACGTTCGATCCGGACATGGCCTACTGGCACGCGGCGATCTTCAACAACGACGCCGACACCGTGGTGTTCACCGATGAATGGGGCGGGGGCGTGGGCGCCATGTGCCACGCCGACAGTCCGGAAGAATGGGGTGCGAACTATATCGCCACCATCGAGGACGGCGAGTTCGTGGGCCAGTCCCTGTTCAAGATCCCCAACGTCCAGACCCCGGTGGAGAACTGCGTCGCCCATAACGGCTCGCTGGTGCCGGTCCCGGGCCGCGATCTTCTAATCCAGTCCTGGTATCAGGGCGGGCTTTCGCTGATCGACTTCACCGATCCGGCCAACCCCTTCGAAGTGGGCTTCTTCGACCGCGGGCCGGTGGACGCCGAAGAACTGACCGTCGCCGGGCACTGGTCGGCCTACTGGCATAACGGCCGCATCTACGCCAGCGAGATCGCTCGCGGCCTGGACGTGTTGCGCCTCACCGCCAACGACCACCTCTCCGAGGCCGAGATCAAGGCGGCCGAGGCGGTCATGTACGGCCTCAACAATCCGCAGACCCAGGAGCGCATCACCTGGGAGGACAGCGCCTGGGTCGCCCTGTCCTATCTTGATCAGCTTGACCGCGCCGACGCGCTGGACGTTGGCCTGTCCCAGGCCGCCCGCACGCTGCTGGAGCGCTGGGCCGACGGGCGTTTGAGCAATCGCTCGGCGCGCCGCGTGGCGGCGAACATCGCCGCTGCGGCTGAAGCGATGGACGGGCTGGACGCCGAGCGCGCCGCGGCGCTGTCGGCTCTTCTTCAGCGCGTCGCGAGCTAGGCCCGCTTGAGATCGCGCCAGAGAAATCTGGCCGGATGCAACGCTTCGAGCCCGTCCCGCGCCAGCGGGGCGGGCTCTTTGCATAGGGCGCTGACGATCGCTTCGGCGAGCAGCGGGGCGTGGGCGAAGCCACGTGCGCCGAGCGCAGTCAGGGCGATCACCCCGCCGGTGTCCGGCTCCGCCATATCCGGCCAGGGACCGCCTCTGGCCGCGGCGCCCCAGCGTTCGGCGAAGCCCGCCCTTGGAACGAGCCCCGACACGGGCAGGCGATCCTTCACCGCCGCCCGCACCCCGCCCCAGCTTTCGTGCATCGCGCCCAGTTCAAGCCTCAACGGTCCTTCCGCGCCAAGCGCGCGCAGCGCCGGTTCGGCCTCGGACTCAGACTCGGGGCTGTCGGCCTTCACATGGGTCGCGCCCACCAGCACGCCGTCTCCACGCGCCGCGGCGTAGCCGCCCCAGGCGGCGGGGACGGCGGGCGCGTCGCCGGCGAAGACGCCGACGCGGCCCGCAAGGGCTTCAAGGTTCAGCTCCGGCAGAAGGGGCGCGGCGGTGTGGCCGCCCGCGAGAATGACGGTCTCGTAGACGCCGAGCCGATCGCCGGACGCGCCGATCAGCGCCGCGCCGTCCTTTATCGTCTCCACACCGATGATCGCCGTATCACGGACCGGGGTCTCGCCCGCGAGCGAGGCGACGAGCCGTACAGGATCGAACGTCCCGGCGCGCGCCATCCACAGGCCCGGCAAGGACGCCGCGCCGGTGAGCGCTTGCGCGGCGTCCGCGCCCCGCCAGTCGAACCCGTCGTCCAGAAGCCCGGCGAGCCGCTCCAGCCGGTCCAGCCCGGCGCCCTCGCCGGCGAGGCGCAGGACGCCTGAGGCTTCGAAGCCGGGCCGGCCTTCATAAAGCGCGCGCGCATAGTCGAAGGCGGCCAGAAGCGCGCGGTTATGCGGCCGGTCGCTCGCCTCAAGGCGTGGCGTCAGGAGTCCCAGCGGCGCGCCCGACGCCCCCCTCGCCCAGCCGCCTTGTGCGAAGACGTCGACGCTGCGGCCCCGGCGCGCGAACGCCTCCACAAGGCTCGCCGCCGCGATCCCGCCGCCGATGACCGCGACGGGGCCGGACCGGGGCGAGGGCGCAGGAAAGGGG
The DNA here is from genome assembly GCA_046542605.1 of Oceanicaulis sp. GTDB lineage: Bacteria > Pseudomonadota > Alphaproteobacteria > Caulobacterales > Maricaulaceae > Oceanicaulis. The sequence continues at coordinate 4,558 of JBKHAZ010000170.1, forward strand.
GTGACGCGGCGCGCCGCCGGCGCGCCTTCGAAGATCGCCTCCAGCCGTTCGCGCTTTCGCCCGAAGCCGGGCTTTTTCTCCACCGCGAACCCGGCCTCGGCCAGGCCCCGGCGCACCGCGCCCGCCACGGTGAAGGTCGCCGCCGGGGCGCCCGGTTTCGACAGCCGGGCGAGGTTGGCGAAAAGCGCCGGGGTCCACATCTCCGGGTTTTTCGCCGGCGCGAACCCGTCCAGGAACCAGGCGTCGGCGGCGAAATCCATCTGCGAGAGCGCGGCTTCGGCCTCGTCATGATGGACGGTGAGCGTGACCCGCCCGTCCTCGAACACCCGGCGGTGCGCGCCGTTGTGCGGGGAGGGCCAGTCGTCGAGCAACGCGGCGCTGAGGTCCTCCAGCTCCGGAAACGCCGCCAGCGCGCGGCGGGCGTCTTCGAGGCGCAGGGGAAACCCCTCGACGCTCACGAAGTGCAGCCGCGCGCCTGGCGCGGCGTGGTTCCTGAAGCTGCCCCACAGGGCGAGGAAGTTCAGCCCCGTCCCGAAGCCCAGCTCGCCGACGATCGTGACGTCTTTGGAAAACCGCTCTGGAAACCCCGCCCCGGCGAGAAACACCGCGCGCGACTCCTCCAGCCCGTCCACGGCGGAGAAATACACATCGTCGAGCGCCGCCGCGTGCGGGTCTTCGCCGCGCCAGTCCAGCGGGGCGTAAGGGCGTTTCAGCTCAAAACGATCACCGGCCATGGCCGCGATATATCAGCTGGGCTGACCTTGGCCAGACGCGTCTCTGATTTCGTCATCCCCGCGAACGCGGGGATCCGGTGCGACCCCGCCACGTCTCTGTGATCGCTGGGTCCCGCTTTCGCGGGAATGCCGGTCCGGGCGGAACGGCGCCATGGCGCTCCGCCTGGCGGGGAGGAGCTTCGCCCTTACGCCTCCTGGAAATCCCGCGCGGCCTGTTCGGAGCTGACTTCCTCGCCCCGCTCGATCGCCTCGTTCTCCTGCTGAACGATGCGCAGGATGCGGGCGATGAATTCCTGGTTCCAGGCGCCGCGTTCGGCGGCTTCATCCTTGGTTGGAGCGAACGTCTCGATGTCGGCGCGGGTGATCACGTCCTTGGTCTCCAGGAGCCGCTCCACCGTGTCCAGGCGCTGGCGCATGACGCTGACTTCCTGAGCCAGCGCCATCACGATGTTCAGCACACGCTCGGAGTCCTTGTCTTCGAGAAACCAGGGGCGCTTGCCGCGGGCCTTTTCGCCGGCCTGTGAAAGGGGATCGAACGCCATTTAAGCGGCCTCCTCTTGTTTCGTGGCCCCGATGACGTGCCAGGCGGCCTTGCGGCCATAGTCCTCGACGGCGTCGTCGCCGGCGCTCGGGAAGAGCTTGGCGTCCACGACGGCCGCGACGCCGCCATGGATCACGCCGTCTTTCTTGAAGCCCGCCTTGATCATCAGCTCGTCCAGATCGATCTCGTGCATGGTCGT
>JBKHAZ010000171.1:0-6026 GCA_046542605.1 Oceanicaulis sp.
AGGAGCCAAGAAATGGCGACGATCAATACGAATCCGGGCGCTATGATCGCCCTTCAGAACCTGAACAAGACGAACTCCGAACTTGAGCAGGTTCAGCAGCGCATCAACACCGGCCTGGCGGTCAGCTCGGCCAAGGACAATGGCGGCATCTTCGCCATCGCCCAGGGCATGCGCGCCGATGTCGGCGGCTACAAGGCCGTCACCCAGTCCCTCGACCTCGCCCAGTCCACCGTGGATGTGGCGCTTGCCGCGGGCGAAGCGATTTCCGATCTGATGGTGGAGATGAAGGAAAAGGCGCTGGCCGCCTCGGATTCCTCGCTCGATTCCGCCTCGCGTTCGGCGTTGAACGAAGATTTCGTGGCGCTGCGCAATCAGATCAACACGATCGTTCAGAACGCCGAGTTCAACGGCACGAACCTGATCGCCAACGGCGCGTCGGACATCACCGCGCTGGCCAATGCGGACGGCTCCAACGTGATCACGGTCGGCAATGAGGATCTGTCGCTGACCGGGTCCACGCTGACCATCGCGACCAGCACGACGATCGACTCCGTCACTGACGCGTCCGACGCGGCCTCGGCCATCGAGACCTCGCTGGACAATCTGAACTCGGCCCTGGCTCGCCTGGGCACGAGCTCGAAGGCGCTGGAGGTCCACAAGACCTTCGTGGGCAAGCTGTCGGACTCTCTTGAAAAGGGCATCGGCAATCTGGTCGACGCGGATATGGCGAAGGAAAGCGCCCGTCTCCAGTCGCTGCAGGTCAAGCAGCAGCTGGGCATCCAGGCGCTCTCGATCGCGAACTCCGCGCCGAGCACGGTTCTGGGTTACTTCCGGTAATCGAGGCTCTGAATTCGCCGGGCGGCCCGTAGAAGGCGGGCCGTCCGGCGGGTGACGTGCAAAACGCACGTATCCAACCGTAGAAACGGATCATTGAAGGAGCCAAGAAATGGCGACGATCAACACTAACCCGGGCGCGATGATCGCCCTGCAGAACCTGAACAAGACGAACTCCGACCTTGAGCAGGTTCAACAGCGCATCAACACCGGTCTGGCGATCAGCTCGGCCAAGGACAATGGCGGCATCTACGCGATCGCCCAGTCCATGCGCGCCGATGTGGGCGGCTACAAGGCCGTGAACCAGTCGCTGGACCTCGCCGCCTCCACGGTGGACGTGGCCCTGGCGGCCGGTGAGGCGATCTCGGACCTTCTGGTGGAGATGAAGGAAAAAGCGCTCGCGGGCGCGGACTCCTCGCTCGACACCGCCTCGCGCAACGCCCTGAACGAAGACTTCAAGGCCCTGCGCGATCAGGTGAACACCATCGTGACGAACGCCGAGTTCAACGGCTCGAACCTGATCGACGGCTCGAACACCGCGGGCATCTCCGCGCTGGCTAACGCCGACGGGTCGAACACGCTGGACATCGACGACGAGAACCTGAGCCTGGGCGGGTCCATCGTGACCCTCGCGGCGACGGCCTCGTTCGGCACGGCGGCGGCGGCCTCCACGGCTGCGGCCACCATCGAGACGTCTCTGGACAACCTGAACTCGGCGCTCGCGCGTCTGGGCACGGGCTCCAAGTCGCTCGAAGTCCACAAGACCTTCGTGGGCAAGCTGTCGGACTCTCTTGAAAAGGGCATCGGCAATCTGGTCGACGCGGATATGGCGAAGGAAAGCGCCCGTCTCCAGTCGCTGCAGGTCAAGCAGCAGCTGGGCATCCAGGCGCTCTCGATCGCGAACTCCGCGCCGAGCACGGTTCTGGGTTACTTCCGGTAACCGGTAGGGACGACGGCCGGGGCGTTACGTGGGGTTCCTCCCCGGCCGTTCGACCTTGAGGCCCTGAATCGAAAGCGGAGAAAGGAGGCGCGGACGCAGCAAAGCGTCTTGCGGAAGGCAAGATGGATATCGCGAAACTCACATCGGGAACCGCATTGTCGCGTATCGCGGTGATCGCCGAGGACGAGGCCGCCTTTCGCAAGGCCGCTCCGGTCCCGCCGGCGAAGCCGGACGCGGCCGCCGAAGGCGAGGCCGCTGCGCGCGAGGATGAGCGCGCCGTGGTCGAACGCATCGAGGCGATGCGCGCCAGGATCAACGCCAGCTCGCGCTCACGCCTGATGATCGAGCGCGAAGGTGAAGCCGGCCGGTTCGTTTACAAGATCCTTGATCCGGAGACCGGCGAGACCATGCGCCAGTGGCCCCCGGAGAAGTATCTCGACCTGGTGGCCTATCTGCGCGATCAGCAGGGCGGGCTCGTCAACCGCACCGCCTGACCCGGCAATTAACGCCGCCCTTGCGGGCAAAATTAACCAAGCCGATATCGCGCCACGATTGAGTGCGGCGGGGTTGTTTTATCTAAGCATCTGATAAAAAATAGATTTAACCATAGCGGGCCAGTTGGCCCGCAGGTTGCTCCTGCGTGCAGGCAACGCCGCCGAACGCGGCCCGGCCAAGCCACGCGGGAGAACTCCAATGACGCTGAGCGTCCACACCAACACCTCGGCGATGATCGCCCTTCAGAACCTGAACAAGACCAACACCTCGCTGACCGATGTGCAGCAGCGCCTCAACACCGGGCTGAAGGTCTCAGGCGCGAAGGACAATTCGTCGGTCTTCGCCGTTGCCCAGGGCATGCGCTCGGATGTCGGCGCGCTGGGGTCGGTTCAGTCCTCGCTCGACCGCGCGGTCTCGATCGGCGATGTGGCGATCGCGGCCGGTGAGAGCATTTCCGACCTGCTCATCGAAATGCGCGAAAAGGCCACCGCCGCGATGGATCCGTCCATCGACACCTTTTCGCGCCAGGCGTTCGACAGCGATTTCAAGTCGCTCATGGAACAGGTCGACGTCATTCTTCAGAACGCCGAATTCGACGGCGCCAATCTGCTCGACGGCACGCTGACGAACGGCATCGCCTTCCTGGCGGACGCCGACGCCAGCCGGACCGTGACGCTGGGCGCCCAGAACATGTCGATCTCCGGTCCGATCATCACCATCGCCGGCGACGCCAGCCTCGGCACCGCATCTCTGGCCGGCGACGTCGTGAGCGCCATTCAGACCAGTCTCGACAACGTCAATCAGGCGCTGGCCAATCTCGGCTCGGACATGAAGAAGATGGAAGCCCACCGCACCTTCGTCGGCAAGCTTATGGACAGCTTGAATGAAGGGGTCGGCAATCTGGTGGACGCAGACATGGCCAAGGAAAGCGCCAAGCTCCAGGCCCTGCAGGTCAAACAGCAGCTGGGCGTTCAGGCGCTCTCGATCGCCAACTCCGAACCGCAGATCATCCTGTCGCTCTTCGGCCGCTAGTCCTCCGCCACGGGGACTTGATGAAACCGCCCGGCGCTCCCGCCGCCGGGCGGTTTTTCCATGCGGGGAGGGCGAAACGCGCCCGGCCGCCTCTGGTCTTCCCAGCCCTCCTTTAGTCCCGCTGCAACGCCCGCCAGCCGATATCGGCGCGGTGAACGCCCTCGGGCCAGTCGATTTTCGCCACGCCCTCGTACGCACGCTTGATCGCGATTTTCAGATCGTCGCCCACCGCGGTGACGGTCAGCACGCGCCCGCCCTCGGCGGTCCACCAGCCGTCTTCATTCACCCCGGTTCCGGCATGGAAGACGGTCACGCCCTCCAAATCGCCGGCGTCCTTCACGCCCTTGATGATCGAGCCTGTTTCATAAGCGCCGGGATAGCCTTTCGCGGCCATCACAACGCTGGCCGCCGGCTTCGCTGCGGAAAGCGTCGGCAGCAGCGCCGCGAAATCGCGCTCGGGCATGCCGCCGGTGGCGCAGGCGAGAAGCGCCGGCACGATGTCGTCGCTGAGCGAGGCCATCAGCGCCTGGCATTCCGGATCGCCGAAGCGGACGTTGAACTCCACCACTTTCGGCCCCTCCGGCGTGATCATCAGGCCGATATAAAGCACGCCCCTGTACGGATGGCCGGCCGCGCGCAGACCGTCGATGATGGGTTGGGCGATGGTCTCGTCGACCTGCGCCATCAGGGCGTCGTCCATCACCGGCGCCGGGCAATAGGCGCCCATGCCGCCGGTATTGGGTCCCTCATCGCCGTCCAGAAGCCGTTTGTGGTCCTGGCAGGCGGGCAGGGTGAGCCGGTTCGTCCCGTCGGTGAGCACGAAGACGCTCGCCTCCTCGCCGGGCATGAACTCTTCGATGACAAGTTCTGCGCTCGCCGCGCCGAACCGGCCCGACAGCATCGCCTCAGCCTGGCTTCGCGCGTCGTCGAGCGTCTCGGCGATCACCACGCCCTTGCCGGCCGCCAGCCCGTCGGCTTTCAGGACGTAAGGGGCGGGCCGTCTGGCGAGGAAGGCTTGCGCCTCGTTCGCGTCGGTGAAGCGGCCATAGCGGGCCGTGGGCACGTCGAATTTCGCCATCAGATCCTTGGCGAAGCCCTTGCTGGCCTCCAGCTGGGCCGGTTCGCGGTCGGGACCGAACACGTCGAAGCCGCGCGCGCGCAGCCGGTCGGCGAGCCCGAGAGCCAGCGGCGCCTCAGGCCCGACGACGATAAGGTCGGGTTCGAGCTGAAGCGCGAGCTTTTCCAGCGCGTCCACATCATCGGCCTTCACGTCGAAGCAGGGCCCGATCTTGTCCATCGCCGCCGAGCCGGGCGCGGACCAGACCGCGTCCACCAGAGGGCTCTGCGCGATCTTCCACGCCAGCGCATGTTCGCGTCCGCCCGAGCCGATGATGAGAATGTTCATGGCGCGCTCCTTGCCGTTACCGGCGCTGAATGGCGGGGACGGGCGGAAAGGTCAACGGGGCGGCCTACACCGCTGCGCTGCACGCGCGGCGAATCTGGACTAGGCTCCCCGCCATGACCGAAGCGCCGATCTCAAACACGCCCGAATACACCGTCTCCGAGCTGTCGGGCGCGCTCAAGCGCACCGTCGAGGACGCCTACGGCCATGTGCGCGTGCGCGGCGAGCTGGGCCGGGTGACGCGCGCGAAATCCGGCCATCTCTATCTCGACCTGAAGGACGAGCGGGCGTGCCTCGACGGGGTGATGTGGAAGGGGCTCGCCGGGGCGTTGAGCTTCCGGCCTGAGGAGGGGCTGGAGGTGATCGCAGAAGGCCGGCTCTCCACCTTCCCGGGCCGGTCGAAATACCAGATGATCATCGACCGGCTGGAGCCGGCCGGCGAGGGCGCGCTGATGGCGCTGCTCGAAGCGCGCAAGAAGCAGCTCGCAAGCGAGGGTCTGTTCGCCGAGGAGCGAAAGCGGCCGCTGCCCTTCCTGCCGAGGGTGATCGGGGTTGTGACCTCGCCGACCGGGGCGGTGATCCGCGATATCCTTCATCGGCTCGAGGACCGCTTCCCGGTTCATGTCCTGCTCTGGCCGGTGCTGGTTCAGGGCGAGAAGGCGGCCGACCAGATCACCGCCGCCATCGAGGGCTTCAACGCCCTGCCCGAACGCGGACCGGTCCCGGTTCCCGACGTGCTGATCGTGGCGCGGGGCGGCGGATCGATCGAGGATTTGTGGTGCTTCAACGAGGAGACCGTGGTGCGCGCCGCGGCCAACTCGCGCATTCCGCTGATTTCCGCTGTGGGTCACGAGACCGACACCACGTTGATCGATTACGCCTCCGACCGTCGCGCGCCGACGCCGACGGGCGCGGCGGAAATGGCCGTGCCGGTGCGCCGCGAGCTCGCCGAGCGCCTCGCCCAGGGCCAGCTGCGCCTCGCCGGGGCGCTGCAACGCGGGCTCGACCGCAAGGCTTCCGATCTGAAAAGCGCCGCGCGCGCCCTGCCGCGGCCGGAAGCGCTGATCGGCGACGCCCGCCAGCGCGTCGATTACGCCGCCGGACGGCTGGAAGGGGCCGGGCGAACGCTTGTCCAGACCCGCAAGAGCCGGTTCGAAACGGTGGCGGCGGGCCTGCGGCCCAACGCGCTCAAGCGCGACATCGCGGAGAAGCACAGGCGTTTCGCCCAGAGCGCCGACCGGCTGGCGCCGGTCTATCAGCGCAGCGTGAAGCAGCACGAGCGCACCCTTGGAAGCCTCGGCGCGCGGCTTGAGTCGCTGAGCC
>JBKHAZ010000172.1:0-5981 GCA_046542605.1 Oceanicaulis sp.
GATCGATCTCCCCACCCCGCGCATCTGAAACCCGGCGCAGCGCCGCCGCGCGCGGTGTCGGACGCGGCGCACCGGCGATCAGGTCCAGCGCCGGGCCTGCGGCGGGACCGGAGACGCGGATCACCGCCACGCCGGCGCGGCCCGGCGCGCTGGCGAGTGCGAAAATCGTTTCTATCATGGGGAGTTAGCGGTCTTTAGAGCTTGAGCCGCCACCGGAGGCCTGCGCCATCAGGCCCATGAATTGTTTCTGCCATTCCCCGCCATAGCTCATCCAGGACCGCACCAGGGCTTCGGGCTCCATGGCGTCCATATTGGCGCTCATGCGTTTTTGCATCTCCTCGACCAGCGCCGCGTTGAGCGGCGTCACGTCGGGCAGCCCGAAAAACGCGCGCGCCTCTTCGGGGCTGCATTCAATATCGATATTGACCTTCATGAGCCCTCCGCCTTCCATGGGCCGCCTCAAGCGCGGTCACCATACGCGCGCTCAGCCTGCAGCAAAAGCGTGGAGAGCCCCATGTCCGGCAAGGAAATCACCATCACCTGTCCCGACGGCGAATTCATGGCGTATGAGAACGGGGACGGGCCGGCCCTCATCGTCATTCAGGAAATCTTCGGGGTGAACCAGGTCATGCGCGACCTGGTGGACGATTACGCCGACCAGGGCTTCCGCGCCATCTGCCCGGACCTGTTCTGGCGGATCGAACCGGGCGTCAACATCACCGATCAGACCCAGGAGGAATGGGACAAGGCCTTCGACCTGTTCGGCAAGTTCGACGTGGATGCCGGAATCAAGGACATCGCCGCGACGCTGGACTATGCGCGCCGGGCCGGTAACGGGAAAGCTGGCGCGGTGGGCTACTGCCTGGGCGGCCTCCTGGCCTATCTCACCGCCTGCCGCACCGATGCGGACGCGTGCGTGGGGTATTACGGTGTGAACATCCACGAGAAGCTGGGCGAGGCGAAAAACATCCACCAGCCGCTCATGCTTCACGTGGCCGGGCAGGATCAGTTCGTGCCGAAAGAGGCGCAGCAGCAGGTCATGGACGGGCTCTGCGATAACGGGCATGTCACGATCCACCATTATCCAGAGCGCGATCACGCCTTCGCGCGCCAGGGCGGGGAGCATTTCCACGCCGAGGACGCCGATCTCGCCAACACCCGCACCCGCGCCTTCCTGCAGCAGCACCTGAAATAGGACCCGCCATGCGCCGCCTGGCCCTCGTCTTCGCCGCAAGCCTCCTCCCGCTCGCCGCCTGCCAGCCCGCTCCGAAGGCGCCGCCGCAATCCGCAGCGCCGGAGCCGGCGCAGGCGGGCGCGGCGGCGGAGCTCTGGCTCGACGGCGTCGATCTCGCCGCCTATCTCGACTGCGCGCGCGAGCAAGGTGCGACGCTGCTCCAGGCCCACCGGGCGGGCGACCGGCCGGGCGCGGCGGAGAACTCGCTGCGCGCGATCGCAGCGAGCCTCGCCGACGGGGCGGTGTTCGCCGAGATCGACGTGGCGCAGACCGAAGACGGCGTTCTGGTGCTCATGCATGATGACACGCTGGAGCGCACGACCACCGGCTCGGGCGAATTGGACGATATGACGTATGCCGAGCTTTCCGGCCTCGAGCTCGTCGACGTTGACGGCGCGCCGACCGGAGAGCCTATCCCCACATTCGAGGCCGTGCTCGCCTACCTGGACGGACGCGGGATCGCCCAGGTGGATCTGAAGGATATCAGCTTCGAGCAAGTCGCGTCCTCGCTGGAGGCGGCCGAGGCGGTTGATCGCGCGGTGGTGATCACCTACTCCATGGAGGACGCCCTCGCCCTGCATGAGCGCCTGCCGGGCGTGATGATGAGCGTGGGCGTGCGCTCCCTCGACGATCTGGAGACGCTGCGCGCCGAAGGCGTGGACCTGTCGCGCGTCACCGCCTGGCTGGGGCTGGGGACCGGAAACCCCGAGCTCGACGCGGCGCTGGCCCAAGCCGGGATCGAAACCAGCTACGGCGATTTCCGCGCCGAGCGTCAGGGCGTGATCGACTACACGCTGATGGCGGCCAACGGCGCGGAAGTGATCAGCGTCGACGACGTCCCCGCGGCGGCCGAGGCGCTAGACGCGCTGGCGGCGAGCCGCGCAGTGCTGGCCGCGTGCGAGGCGGCGCGCTAGTCCGCGCTCGCCCGCTTCCAGCTCTCCAGCTGGCGCAGCCGGTCGAAATAGGCCCGCACCGGCTCCGGCGCGCCGTCGAACTGTTTCACGATCTTCAGAAGGTAGAGCATGTATCCCACGCTCATGTCGGCGGCTGTGAGCCGGCCGGCGGCGAGGAAATCGCGCCGCCCGCCAAGGCCGCGCTCGGCGATCACGTCGAGCTGCTTGTACACCTGGGCGCGCGCCCATTTGAGCATGCCGGCGTTACGGTGCTCTTCCGGCAGCAAGGCGGCGTGGGCCAGTGTCAGATTGACGGCCATGGACATGGTGGCCTCGCCGAACTGGGTCCATTCCAGATAGCGCGCGAAGTCCTCCTCGTCCGGCGTCACCGCGAGCGGGCTCGGCGCGTTCTTCGCCAGGACGTACTCGTTGATGGCGAGGCTCTCCAGGATCACGGTTTCGCCGTCCCGGAACGCCGGCACCTTCTGCAGCGGATTGACGGCGCGAAAGGCCGCCCCGCCCACATCGCCGCGGGTGAACTCGACGCGTTCGAGGCTGTAGGGCAGGCCCGTCTCCTCCAGAAGCCAGCGCACGCGGACAGAGCGCGACATGGGAGCGTGGTAGAGCGTGTAGCGGGCTTCGGGGACCATGGAGAACTCCGTGCGATTCGAAAGGCGACGCGGAAGTCTGACCGAACTCTCGCCCCAGCGCATCCCTGCGAGCCGAACAAAAAAGCCGGCCCCTTTCGGGGCCGGCTTCGTCGCCTGGACGCTCTTCGCGCCTAGGTATTCATGCTGTCGAAGAAATCCGAATTGGTCTTGCTTTCCTTCAGCTTGCCCAAGAGGAACTCGATCGCGTCCTGGGTGCCCATGGGATTGAGGATGCGGCGCAGGACATAGGTCTTCTGCAAGTCCACCCTGGGCACCAGAAGCTCTTCTTTCCGGGTGCCGGACTTGAGGATGTCGATGGCCGGGAAGACCCGCTTGTCCGCAGCTTTGCGGTCCAGGACGATCTCGGAGTTGCCGGTGCCTTTGAACTCTTCAAAGATCACCTCGTCCATGCGCGAGCCGGTGTCGATGAGGGCGGTGGCGATGATGGTGAGCGAGCCGCCCTCTTCGATATTGCGCGCCGCACCGAAGAAGCGCTTCGGGCGCTGCAGGGCGTTGGCGTCCACACCGCCGGTGAGCACCTTGCCGGAGCTCGGCACCACGGTGTTGTAGGCGCGGCCCAGGCGGGTGATGGAGTCCAGCAGGATCACCACGTCGCGCTTGTGCTCGACCAGGCGCTTGGCCTTTTCGATGACCATTTCGGCGACCTGGACGTGCCGCGTGGCCGGTTCGTCGAAGGTGGAGGCCACCACCTCGCCCTTCACCGTGCGCTGCATGTCGGTCACTTCCTCGGGGCGCTCATCGATGAGCAGCACCATGAGATAGCTATCGGGATGGTTGGTCTCGATGGCGTGGGCGATGTTCTGCATCAGCACCGTCTTACCAGTGCGCGGCGGCGCCACGATCAGGCCGCGCTGACCCTTGCCCAGGGGGGCCACGATGTCGATCACCCGGCCCGAGCGATCCTTCTTGGTGGGATCGGGCAGCTCCATGTGGAAGCGATCGTCGGGATAGAGGGGGGTGAGATTGTCGAAATGGACCTTGTGGCGGGCCTTCTCCGGCTCCTCGAAATTGATCGAGCTGACCTTCAAAAGCGCGAAATAGCGCTCATTGTCGCGCGGCGCGCGGATCTCGCCTTCCACCGTATCGCCGGTGCGCAGTCCGAACCGGCGGATCTGGCTGGGCGAGACGTAGATGTCGTCGGGACCGGGCAGATAGTTGGATTCCGGCGCCCGCAAGAAGCCGAACCCGTCCTGGAGCACTTCCAGCGTGCCGCCGCCATAGATTTCCGCACCCTCGTCGGCGAGCGCCTTGAGGATGGCGAACATCATGCCTTGCTTGCGCAGGCTGGCCGCATTCTCGATGTCGAGCTCCTCGGCCAGCTGCACCAGCTCCGCGGGGCTCTTTTCCTTGAGCTCCTGCAGCGACATGCGCTGATCGGCGCGCGATCCGGACCGCGGCGCGTCGTCCTGGTCCTCGTTGCGGTCGTCGGAGTCGTAATGATCGTCGTTCATGTCGTTTCCAAGCACGAAGGCGTGTCCCGATAAGAAACCGTCAGGCCGGGACGCAAGCCGGGCGCCGTTTCAGCGCCCGTTGGCGGGCCGGATCTTGCGGAAGGCCGCGCCGCAAACAGGCTTTGCTCGCGGAGCGGCTATGGTTTGAATGAGGCGCCCGCCAAACGCCCGAGGCGAAGCGCCGGGCCGATCTGCGGACGTGAAAGGAGGGAATCCGTACCGGATTTGCACAAGCCCTGACACAGGCTCGCTGCGGCGTCAAGAAGGCGGCGCCGCCTGCGCGGACGTCAGAACGGTTTTACGATCGCCAGAATAACGATCACGATCGCCGCAATCGCCGGGACCTCGTTCATGATGCGCCAGAATTTCTCACTGCGCGGCCGTTCGCCGCGCGCAAATTTTTTCGCGCTCGCCGCATAGAAGCCATGAACGCCGGACAAAAGCAGGACGAGCAGCAGTTTCACGTGAAACCATCCCGCCGTCCAAAGCGCGCTGTTGGATATCAGCATGATGATCGCCAGCAACCAGACCGCGATCAGCGCTGGATTGAGGATGATCGAAAGCAGGTTCTTTTCCTGCGTCAGGAGCGCGCGCTCTAGCTCCCCGCCAGCCTCGGCCTGGTGGTGGTAAACGAACAGGCGCGGCAGATAGAGCATGCCGGCCATCCAGAAGATCACCGCGGCCACGTGCAGCGCCTTGAGCGTGAGATAGGCGTAGGTGCCCGGAAGCAGGAAATCGATCATGCAGCCTCGTCCTTCTCCACTGGCGTCTCAGCGACCAGTCCGGCTTCGCGGCATGGGCAGCGGCCGAATTCGGCCGGGCAGATCGGCGATCCGTTGGGCGGCTTGAGGCCCGTATCGCCCAGCAACGCGTCGAGCGTCAGCGTCTTCAGCCCCTCGATGAAATCAGGTTGCACGCCCAGCGCCGGGACGCGCTCATAGCCTGGCGCGCCGCATTCTTCTGCGAGTTCGCCATATTCCTCATCGAGCTCAACCAGCGTTTCGATATGTTCGGAAACAAAAGCGATGGGCGACAGGATGATGTGCTTTTCATCCTTACAGGCGCGCTCAATCGCGTCCTCGGTGGCCGGACCGATCCATTTCAGCGGGCCGACGCGCGACTGGTAACAGATTTCGTGATGTTGGAGCGGTTCGGGCAGGCGCTCGACGACAGCGGCGACGGTCTGCTCGACCTGCCACTGATAGCTGTCGCCCTTCTTCACGGTGATCTCCGGAAGCCCGTGAGCGGAAAACAGGACTCGCGGATTGTCCGGCTTGCCCGCCCGCGTCCAGCTCTCCTCCACCAGCTTGGCGTGGGCCGCGACCAGATTGGGCTCGGTGGGATAGCAGCACACCGTGCGGGCTTGCGGCCCGCCGGCGTCCCGCCAGGCCTTCAACGAGCTCGCCGTGGTGGTGGTCGAAAATTGCGGATAGAGCGGCAGGAGCACCACCTCGTCGGGCGCCCACGCCTTCACCTCGGCGACCGCCTCCTTCACGAACGGATGCCAGTACCGCATCGCCAGAAAGCACTTGAACTCATCGCCAGGACGCGCGCCGCTCAGTGCTTCGGTGAGCGCCTCGGCCTGCTTTTCAGTCTCGGGCACCAGGGGCGAGCCGCCGCCCATCTTTTCATAGTTGGCCGTGGCTTCCTTGGTGCGCGTCGTCGAGATCAGCCAGGCGAGCAGTTCGCGCACCGGGCCGGGCGCGGCGATGATCGCGGGATCTCGGAACAG
>JBKHAZ010000173.1:0-5964 GCA_046542605.1 Oceanicaulis sp.
GTCCAGAAGGCGAGCGCGCGCGCGCCTTCCACGAACACTTTCTGGTTCATCAGCATGCGGCGCACGTCGGGGTGCACGATGATCGGGTCGGCCTGGGCGTCCGGGTTTTTCGGGCCCGTCAGCGAGCGGCCCTGGATGCGGTCCTTCGCGAACGCCAGCGAGTACTGATAGGCGGTTTCGGCAAGGCCGAGCCCTTGAAGACCGACGCCGAGGCGCGCCTCGTTCATCATGATGAACATGGTCTTGAGACCCTTGTTCTCCTCGCCCACGAGCCAGCCCTTGGCGCCGTCATAGTTCATGACGCAGGTGGCGTTGCCGTGGATGCCCATCTTCTCTTCCAGCCCGCCGCAGATCAGGTCATTGCGCTGACCCGGCTCGCCGTTTTCGTCGGGGATGAATTTCGGCACCACGAACAGCGAAATGCCCTTCACCCCTTCCGGCGCGCCTTCGATCCGGGCGAGCACCAGGTGGATGATGTTGCCCGACATGTCGTGCTCGCCGGCGCTGATCCAGATCTTCTGGCCGGTGATGGCGTAGGAGCCGTCGCCATTGGGAACCGCCTTGGTCCGCAGCATGCCGAGATCGGTGCCGCAATGGGGCTCGGTCAGGTTCATCGTGCCCGACCACTCGCCGGAGATCATCTTCGGCAGGTAAAGCTCTTTCTGCGCGTCGGAGCCGCCGATCATCAGGGCGTGCGTCGCCCCGCCGGTGAGGCCGGGATACATGCCGAACGCCATGTTCGAGCTGGTGACCATCTCGTTGAAGGCGAGGTTGAGATACTGCGGCAGGCCCTGGCCGCCATAGGTCGGATCGGCCGACAACGCGGTCCAGCCGCCCTCGGTCATCTGCTTGTAGGCGTCCTTGAACCCGTCGGGCACGGTGACTTCACCGTTCGACAGGCGGCAGCCCTGCTGATCGCCCACAGGATTGAGGGGATGCAGCACGTTCTCGCAGAACTTCGCGCCTTCCTCGAGCACGGCGGAGACGATGTCTTCGCTCGCCTCGGAGAAAGAGGGCAGATCGGAATACTGCTGGACGTTCAGAAGGTCGTTCAGCACGAAGTGATGGTCGCGAAGCGGGGCGCGGTATTGGGGCATGGGTCAGGTCTCCGTGGAGGGGTCGCGGTATCGAGCCATCCGGCTCGCAAAAGGTCGAGTCGAAAGCGGGCGATGTCGCAGAGGGGTCATGATTCCGCCCCTCCCGACGTCCATTCGTTCAGGCGCGCGGCGGCCAGCGCCTCGAAGGCGCGGGCACGACGCTTGATGTCTTCGGGCGGGTCGCGATCGGCCAGGCGCTCCTCCAGCCAGCGCGTGCCGGCGGTGAGCTCCTTGAGCGCATTGTCGATGTCGGCGCGCTGGCGCTCCAAAGTCTCGATGCGCGCCTTGAAGCGCTCGAGCGCGGCTTCCAGATGCACGCGCGAGCCCTCGTCGAGGCGCTCGATGTCCTGCATCTCCTTGATCTCTTCTAGAGAAAAGCCGACCCGGCGCCCGCGCAGGATCAGATCGAGCCGCGCCGCATCGGCGGCGCTGTAAATCCGCGCCGCGCCGCGCCGCTTGGGCGCCAGCAGGCCTTTTTGTTCATAGAAGCGCAGCGTCCGCGCGGTCACGTCGAACCGGTCGGCGAGCTCGCGGATCGTGTATTCCGCCTTGAGAGGGCTCGGCTGCGAGGTCATCGCCGGGCACGGTAGCGAAGTTTACGTTCACGTCAACGTCAATCTGGGTGACGTCAAACCACAGCCGCGCGAGACGCCTCGCCTATGGGCGCCAGGCGCCGCGTCAACGCCCCCCCGCCCCCTTCACGGGGGCAGAGGATAAAGGAGGGGAGCCGGTGGAAGATCAAGCGCTGCGTCCGTTTTTTGGGCCCGCTCCCTGGCCCTCACCCTCTCCGCGCAAAGCGGGGCGAGGGGGACTTCGACGTTGCGTTTCTGTCTGAGACCGCTGCTGCAAACGTCCTAGATCTGCCCCACCGCCAGCCAGGCCATGTAGCCGGCGTACGCCAGCAGCAGGATCGCGCCTTCGCGCCGGTCGATGCGCCATCCGCTCAAAGCGAACACGATGAGCGCGCCGGCCGCCGCCAGCATGACCAGCAGGTCGATCCCGAAGGCGCCGGGCGCCAGATCGAAGGGTCTCGCGATCGCTGCGACACCAAGAATCCCCAGCGCGTTGAAGATGTTCGATCCGATCACGTTGCCGAAGGCGAGATCGCCCTGGCCCTTGCGCGCCGCCGAAACCGACGCGGCCAGCTCGGGCAGCGAGGTGCCGACGGCAACGATGGTCAGCCCGATCACCGCCTCGGAGACGCCCGCGGCGGCGGCGAGCGTCGTGGCGCCGTTCACCAGAAGCGCCGCGCCGCCCACCACGCCGGCGAGGCCGGCCAGCAGGAACAGCGAGGAGACCAGCGGTCCGCCCGCCGGGGTCACGGTTTCGGCTTCACCCGCGTGCAGTGCGGCTCCCGCGTCCTTCATGCGCGTGTCGAGGATGTAGCTGAGGACGACATAGGCGATGAGCGCGGCGAAGAGCGCAAGGCCGGTGACGCGTGCGAACGGCAGGAAGGCGACGACGGCGGCGGCGACAAGGCTGGCGATCGCCAGCGCCGGACCGTCGCGGCGGAACGCCTGCGCCTGGACCGCCACCGGGGCGATCAGCGCCGTCACGGCCAGGATCAACAGGATGTTGGCGATATTGGAGCCGACGACATTGCCGACCGCTACGGCGGGCGAATCCGAAAGGCTCGCGGCGACCGAGGTGGTCAGTTCCGGCATGGAGGTGCCGAACCCCACCACGACAAGCCCGACGAGCAGCGGCGAGACGCCCAGCGCGCGGGCGAGTCCCGTGGCGCCGCGCACCAGCGCGTCGCCGCCTGCGACCAGAAGCACCAGGCCGGCGAGGATGAAGGCGAAACTCATGGCCGGCCCCCCTGAATCGAGTCGACCGCAAATGGCCCTGCGCCCGCCTCGTCACAAGAGGCGGGCTCACCGTGTCGTGATCCTTGCGCAGTGCGGCGCGGCGATGACGCGGACGGGGCGCGACCCTATGTTAGACTGCAAGTCATGCACGGGCGCCGCGTCGCCCGCCGATCAGTGGAGAATGGCCGCCATGCGCCTTCGTTCCGACACCGAGTACAAGACCAGCCTCATCCCCGCCGACCAGGCGCTCCCCGGCCGCATTCAGGCCGTTCCCACCGCGGCCGATCACTACGTGTTCGGCAAGCCGCTGACGGACGACGTCCCCGCCGGAGCGGAGGTGGCGATGTTCGCCATGGGCTGCTTCTGGGGCGTGGAGCGCATCTTCTGGCAGGTGGAGGGCGTGCTCAACACCGCCGCCGGCTACGCCGGAGGCGTGACGCCGAACCCCACCTATGAAGAAGTGTGTTCGGGCCGCACCGGCCACACCGAGGTGGTGCGCGTGGTCTACGACCCCGCCAAGGTCGGGTTCGAAACCCTTCTTAAGCTGTTCTGGGAAAACCACGACCCCACGCAAGGCATGCGTCAGGGCAATGATATCGGCACCCAGTACCGCTCGGCGATCTACACCACGACGCCGGCCCAGCTGGAGCAGGCGAAGTCGAGCGCGGCCGCCTACGAACAGGCGCTGAAGGCTGCAGGCCGCGGTGCGGTGACCACCGAGATCCGCGAGGCCGGACCGTTCTATTTCGCCGAGGGCTATCACCAGCAATACCTGGCCAAGAACCCCGGCGGGTATTGCGGCGTCGGCGGCACGGGCGTGGCCTGCCCGATCGGGGTCGGCGTCAAGGCGGGATGACGCCGCTTTGCGCGGCCCAAGCGGCGGCGCTGCGAATCAGGCGAAGCCGGCATTAACGCGCAAGTCCATGACAGCGATGCGAAATCCGCCATGCGTTCGCGCCGCGGCGGGCTTGCGCGAACATGCGCGCGAATGTCGCGCCTCTGTCATTGGAGCCCGGCACAAGGGGCCGCGCCGCACGGGAAGACCCGGCGGTCTGGTCAGGCCTCAGTTGCAAGGATTCTCCCCATGCTCTCCGCCCTCTTCGCCGCCCTCGCCCTGTCTTCGGTCTCCACCGTCGAGATCGATCTCTCCGAACGCGACCTGATCGAACCGGCCCGGGTGGAAACCCTGCGCGCCGAAATCCGCCGCGCCGCCCGCGATGTGTGCGGCGTGCGCACCACCCGCATGCTGGCCGAGCGCCGCCAGGCGCTCGCCTGCGCGGCCGAAGCCGAAGCGCGCGGCAACGCCCAGCTGAGCCTCGCCGTCGCGCGGGCCGGCACGATCAACGTCGCCGCCGGCCGGTAACCGGCTCGAAACGAAGAAAAGGGCGGCCCGCCGGGCCGCCCTTTTTTGTATTGCGGCGAGGCCGGGCCTCAGGCCCGCTTCTGGCCGCCCGCCTCGATCCTGGCGGTCTCGAACGGGACGACATGGCGGATATCGCCCTTGCGCCGCTCCCAGTCATTGAGGATGGCGGCGGCGTGAAGACTGCCCGTGGCGGCGAAGTGCGCGTCGATCAGCGCACGGCAGCGCTGTTCGGCCGCGCCTTTCAACGCGGCGATGAAGACGGTGTCGGGATTGAGGCGCGGCTCCAGGCGCTCTTCCTCATCAAGAACGAAGGCCTCCCCGCCGGTCATGCCGGCGGCGAAATTATCGCCCACCTTGCCCAGGATCACCGCCGCGCCGCCGGTCATGTATTCGCACCCGTTCGCGCCGCAGCCCTCGACCACGACCTGCGCGCCGGAATTCCGCACCGCGAAGCGCTGGCCGGCGCCGCCGGCGGCGAACAGCCGGCCGGAGGTGGCGCCGTAAAGCACCGTATTGCCGACGATGGCGTAGCCGGGATGGTGGACCTTGGCGCCGCCGAACGGACGGATCGCGATGGTCGCGCCGGACAGGCCCTTGCCCACATAGTCGTTGGCGTCGCCTTCAAGCTCGATGCGCAAGCCCTTGGCCGCGAAGGCGCCGAGCGACTGGCCCGCCGAGCCGCGCAGGCGCAGGGTGAGCTGGCCGTCCTCCAGCCCGTCGGCGCCGAACTCCCGTACGATGCGCGAGCTCACCCGCGTGCCCACGGCCCGGTCGACGTTTCTCACGTCATAGACGAGCTGCATCTTCTCACGCCGGGAAAAGACCGGGGCGGCGTCCTTGAGGATCTGCTCGTCCAGGCTCGGGGCGACCGGATTGATCTGCCGCCTCGTCGAGCGCGGCGGGCGCGCCTGCGGGTCGACGCGCACCAGAAGCGGGTTGAGGTCGAGATCGTCGAGATGATCGGACCCGCGGCTCACCTGATCGAGCAGGTCGGCCCGCCCGATCACGTCCTCCAGGCTCGACGCGCCGAGCTTCGCAAGGATTTCACGCGTGTCGCGCGCGATGAAGGTCATCAGATTGACCACATGGTCGGCGAGCCCGGTGAAGCGTTTTCGAAGATCGTCGTCCTGGGTGCACACCCCCACCGGACAGGTGTTGGAGTGGCACTGACGCACCATCAGACAGCCCAGCGCGATGAGGCTGGTGGTGCCGATGCCGAACTCCTCCGCGCCCAGCATCGCCGCGATCACCACGTCGCGCCCGGTGCGGACGCCACCGTCGGCGCGCAACGTGACCCGCTCGCGAAGCCCGTTGAGCGAGAGCACCTGATGGGCTTCTGAAAGCCCCAGCTCCAGCGGCGCGCCGGCGAACTTGATGGAGGTCTGCGGACTGGCGCCCGTGCCCCCCACATTGCCCGAGATCAGGATCACGTCGGCGTGCGCCTTGGCGACGCCGGCGGCCACCGCCCCGACCCCGTCCGCGCTCACCAGCTTCACGCACACCCGCGCCTCGGGATTGATCTGCTTCAGGTCATAGATGAGCTGGGCGAGATCCTCGATCGAGTAGATGTCGTGGTGCGGCGGGGGCGAGATCAGCGTCGTGCCGGGCGTGGCGTGGCGGAGCCTGGCGATGAACTCGGTCACCTTGAAGCCGGGCAGCTGGCCGCCCTCGCCGGGCTTGGCGCCCTGGGCGATCT
>JBKHAZ010000174.1:0-5953 GCA_046542605.1 Oceanicaulis sp.
GGTCAGGGCAGAGAGATCGACGCCCGCGAAGGCCGAGTTGACCGGCGCGAAGACGGTGAACGGGCCTTCGCCGGAGAGGGTTTCGGCAAGGCCCGCGGCCTGCACGGCGGCGACCAGGGTGGAGAAATTATCGTTGCCCGCGGCGATTTCGACGATCGTGCCGGGCTCGGATTGATGGTCGCCCGATCCGTGATGGTCAGCGTAGGCGGGCGCGGCGGCGCCGGCGAAGGCGAGCGCGGTCGTAGCAAACAGGGTGGCGAAACGCATTGGGTCAGCTCCATATCGGCTGGCGCGAATGACGGGGACGCGACAGCGCGCCGCCCGCGTTCTATCGTGTATAGAACATGCAATAATACGGAGCTTGAGACGGCCCGGATCACCCGGCCTGGACCATGAACAAATTTTAATGATTTTCGCCGCCCGAGGCGGCGCTCAGGCCCCGGGCGTATCGGGGCTGAAAAACGTGTCCAGGCCGTCGCCGAAGCGAGCGAGCCACACCACGCCGGGGTCCTGCGCCAGAGCCGGATTTTTCTCAAGCGTCTGCGGGCGCACGAGCGTGAACGGCGCCTGGAACAACGCCTTGTCGCGCGCGCGCATGTCCAAAACCTCGAAGCCGTTATGGCGCGGATCGTCCCAGATCTGCTCGATGACGTGGCGCAGCACGCGCGGATCGCCCTCCAGCCCGCCCAGGCAACGCCGGCCGTTCAACAGCCAGACACCGGCGAGGCCGGCGGCGCGATTTTTCTCCACCGAGCGCTCAGCAATGCTCAAAATTTCCGCTTCTCCCACGCCGGCGCCCAACGTGGACCGATAAGCGACACGAAACATGCGCTCTCCAAGACCCAACCCTTTTCGTAATCGAAGAAAACCCGCGGTCAATAAAGAGCATAACCCCTCGCTGAACGTATATAATGGTCTGGCGCCGGCGCGAGCACGCGCGGCTCATCCTGCCCCGTGACCACCGCCGCCGGGCGTCTCAAGCTCGATCACGTCGCCAGGTTCGACCGAGATCGAAAACTTCGCCTCCAAATCTTCGGTGACGCCGTTCGCGCGCCGGATGCGCTGGGCGCCGGGCCGCCCCGGCCGTCCGCCGTCGAGCCCCGGCGGTGCGACGCGGCGCCGTCCCGACAAAAGCGAGACCTGCATGGGTTCGAGAAACGCGATGCGCCGGCGCGATCCGTCTCCGCCCGTGAAACGCCCCCGCCCGCCGGACCCGCGGCGCACCGCGTGCTCCAGGATGCGCACCGGATAGCGCAGCTCGAGCACTTCGGGATCGGTCAGGCGCGAATTGGTCATGTGGGTGTGGACGGCCGAAGCGCCGTGGAAGCCGCGCCCGTTAAGCCGGATCCCCGCCCCGGCCCCGCCGCACAGGGTTTCATAATACTGACGCTCCGCATCACCGAAGGTGAAATTATTCATCGTGCCCTGGGCTGCAGCCATGCGGCCGGTCGCGGCGAATAACGCATCGACGACGAGCTGGCTGGTCTCCACATTGCCGGCCACCACCGCGCCGGGCGGATCGGGATCGAGCATGGAGCCGTCTGGTATGACCAGCTCGATGGGTTTCAGGCAGCCTTCGTTGAGCGGGATCGCATCGTCCACCAGGCAGCGCAGCACATAAAGCACCGCCGCGCGCGCCACCGCGCTCGGCGCGTTGAAATTGTCGCCGAGCTGGGCGCTGGTCCCAGAAAAGTCAATTCTGGCGGTGCGCGCCGACCGGTCGACGCTGATCGCCACCTTGATGACCGCGCCATCGTCGAGCTTCATCTGCGCCGCGCCGTCCTTCAGCGCGCCGATCACCCGGCGCACGGCGGCTTCAGCGTTGTTCTGCACATGGGCCATGTAGGCCCGCACCACGTCGAGGCCTTCGGTCTCGACCATAGCGTGAAGCTCGCGCGCACCCCGCGCGCAGGCCGCCAGCTGGGCCTTGAGATCGGCGATGTTCTGATCCGGGCGCCGCGCCGGGTGGTCCCCGCTTTGCAGCACGCGACGCACCGCCTCGGTCTCAAAGCGCCCGGCGGAGAGAATCTTCACCGCATCAAAGACGACCCCCTCCTCCTCGATGCGCTTTGAGAACGGCGGCATCGAGCCCGGTGCGATTCCGCCGATATCGGCGTGATGGCCCCGCGCGGCGACGAAGAAAAGCCGCTCGCCGTTTTCCGCGCAGACCGGCTGGATCACCGTGACATCGGGCAGGTGCGTGCCGCCGTTATAGGGCGCGTTCAGCGCCACCGCGTCGCCCGGCCCCAGGTCGGGATGCGCGGCGAGCGCCGCCTTCACGCTGGCCGACATGGACCCGAGATGGACCGGCATGTGCGGCGCGTTGGCGACCAGATCGCCTTCGGTGTCGAAAACGGCGCAGGAAAAATCGAGCCGTTCCTTGATGTTGACCGAATGGGCGGTGCGCTCAAGCACGACGCCCATCTGCTCGGCCACGCTCATGAAACGCCGGTTGAACAGCTCCAGCGTGATGGGATCGAGGGTCTCCGATGTCGGGGCCGCCGCGCCGCCGGCCGCCTTGCGTTCCAGCACCAGCATGGCGTCCTCAAGGCGCTGCGCACGCCAGCCGGCGTCGACGACGATGGTCTGGTTTTCGTCCAGGATCAGCGCCGGCCCGATGATGTCCGCCCCCGCGCCGAGTTCCGGCAAGGTGTAGACCGGCGCCGCGGCGAAGCCCCTCCCGGTCCAGAGGCGCGCCTCGCCCGCCGGTTCCGGATCGCCATTCTGCTTCGCAAGCGAAAGACTTGCCCCCGCCGCGCCGGCCGGCGCCCCTTCGGCTTCGGCTGCAACGCTGTCGATCACCAGACCGCCTCGGTCCGGCGCGAAGCCAAACAGTTGGGCGTGGGCTTCGGCGAAGCGGACTTCGATCTCGCCCCGCGCGCCCCAGGCTACGGGAATCGCCGTGTCGGAGCCTTCGGCCCGCAGGCGCACTTCCCTGCGCGTCCGCACCTCGCGCCCGCCTTGGCCTTCGACGCTCTCCCGGGCCTCGCGCTCCAGCCGGGCGAGCCGCTCCTCGGCCTCGCCGAGACCGGCGGTGTCGAGGGCGACCTCCATTCCGGTTTCGCGCGCGTCGCGGATCGGCGCCAGGCCGATGCCGTAGGCGGACAAAAGTCCGGCCTGGGGGTGGATGAGCGCCGTCGTCATCCCCAACGCCGCGGCGACCTTGCAGGCATGCTGCCCGCCCGCCCCGCCGAACGCATTGAGCGCGTAGCCGCGTGGGTCGACGCCCTGCGCGGTGCTGATCTGCTTGATCGCGTCAGCCATCGCCTCCACCGCGACGGCGAGGAAGCCCTCCGCGGCGGCTTCGGCGCTGTCGAGCCCCATTTCATTTGCAAGCGAAGAAAGTGCGGCTTGCGCCGCTTCGACGTCCAGCGGCGCATCGTGGTCCGGCCCGAACACCTTGGGGAACCAGTCCGCCTGAATGCGGCCGAGCACCACGTTCGCATCGGTCACCGCCGGCGGGCCGCCGCGCCCGTAGCAGGCCGGCCCCGGATCGGCGCCGGCGCTTTTCGGCCCCACGCGCGCCCGCTCGCCGTCGAAGGCGAGGACCGAGCCCCCGCCTGCGGCCACCGTGTGCACGCTCAGCATGGGCGCGCGCAGGACCCGGCCGTCGAGGCTGGCCATGTCGGTGCGCGCATAGGTTTCGCCGTCAAACCGCGACACATCGGTTGAGGTGCCGCCCATGTCGAACCCGATAACCTTGCCGTAGCCGGCCGATTGCGCGGTGAGCGCCATGCCGACCACCCCGCCGGCCGGACCGGACAGGACGGCGTTGCGGGCGTGAAACGCGCTGGCGTGCGAGAGCCCGCCGCCGGACTGCATGAAATAAAGCGGCGCGCCGGCGAGGCCGCGGTCGACCCGGCCCACGTAATCGCGCAACACCGGCTGCAGATAGGCGTCGATCACCGCCGTGGAGGCGCGCGGCACGAGCTTGATGAGCGGGCTCGCCTCGCTGGACAGCGTCACATGCGCAAACCCGGCCGCGCGCGCCAGGGCGGCGAGGCGTTGCTCGTGGGCGTCATTCACATGCGAATTAAGCAGCGCGATTGCGACGCTTTCATACCCGTCGGCGCGCGCGCGCTCCAGCGCAGTGCGTGCGGCGTCTTCGTCCAGCCCCGCGATCTCCTCGCCGTCGAAGGCGATGCGACCGCCGATCGCGACGCTTTGGGCCAGCGGCGCAGGACGCTCGATCTCAAGCGCGAAAATGTCCGGCCGGGTCTGATCGCCGATCTGAAGGATGTCGCCAAACCCGTCGGTGACCAGAAACAGCGTCTTCGCCCCGTCCAGTTCGAGCAGAGCGTTGGTGGCGACCGTGGTGCCCATCTTCACCGCAGACAGGGCGCCGTCAGGAATCGGCGCGTCCGGTTCAAGGCCGAGCACGCGCCGAACGCCTTCGGTGGCCGCATCGTCATAGGCGTCCGAGTTCGACAACAGCTTCAGCGCCGTGAGCGACCCGTCCGGGCCGCGCCCGATCACGTCGGTGAACGTACCCCCGCGGTCGATCCAGAATTCGAAGGCCGACTTGTAGGGGGCGTCGGACACGGGGCGGCTCCTTGCAACGCGAACCCGGCTATGCAGCACGGATGACGGGCCTGCTTCAAGCTGAAGACCTCAGGCGGCTCAGCCCCCTCCATCGGCGAACCGTCCCCCGCGCGCCATGGTGCGGCGCCGCATCGCCTTGACGTCGCCGCTTCCAGCACGGAGTCTTTGAGGCAAGCGGGCCGGCTTCGGGTCCGCGTGGCGCAAGGCGCAGCCATGAGCTTCTGGCGAAAACTGGCCGATTTGATCATGGGGCCGCGCGATCCGTTCGATTGCGAGGGCGAGGACTGCCCGCCCGGGCGGCGGGTGGACGACGCCGACTACGCCATGGCGCTGATCGGGCTCGGCGCGAAAATGGCCAAGGCCGACGGGCATGTCACACGCGACGAGGTCGCCGCGTTCGCCCAGGTGTTCCGCGCGCCGCCCGGCTTCGAGGCGCCGCTGCAGCGCGCCTTCGATCTGGCCAAGCAGACCACGCTGGGCTTTGACGGCTACGCACGCCGGCTCGCGAAAAAATTCCGTCACCACCCGGCGGTGCTCGAAGACGTGCTCGACGGACTGTTCCACATCGCCAAGGCCGATGGCCGGGTGACGCCGGATGAGGAAGACTATCTGTCGCGCGTGGCCGATATCTTCGGCTTCGCGCGGCTGGATTACGAGCGCATCAAGGTCGCTCATCTCGGCGCGCCGGAAGGTGATCCCTTCGTGCTGCTCGGCGTGTCCCGCACGGCGAGCGACGATGAAATCAAGCGCGCCTACCGCAAGGCCGCCGCGCAGAACCATCCCGACCGCCTGATCGCGCGGGGCGCGCCGGCGGAGATGCAGCGCATCGCCGATGAAAAAATGGCCGCGATCAACGCCGCCTACCGCGCGATCATGGCCCAGCGGCGCATGCTTGAGGGCGCTTAAGCCGCCTCGGCCTGTTTGCGCCACATGGCGGCGTAGCGCCCGTCCGCGCCGAGCAGGTCGGCGTGCGGTCCCGCTTCGGTGAGCCGGCCGTCCTCCATGACGAGGATCACGTCGGCTTTCGCGATCGTGGACAGGCGGTGGGCGACCGCGATGGTGGTGCGTCCGCGCGCAGCCTCGGCGAGCGCCTCCTGAACCTCCGCCTCAGTCTGGCTGTCCAGCGCAGAGGTCGCCTCATCAAGGATGAGGATGGGCGGGTCCTTGAGAATCGCACGCGCCACGCCGACACGCTGCTTCTCACCGCCGGAGAGCTTCAAACCGCGCTCGCCGACGCGGGTGTCGAGCCCATCGGGCAATTGATCGACGAACGCCTTCAGGCGTGCACGCTCCACCGCATCCATGAGCGCCGCCTCGTCGGCGCCCGGCCGGCCGTAGAGGATGTTCTGGCGCAGCGTGGTGTTGAACAGCACCACCTCTTGGGGCACGAGGCCCAGATTGCGGCGCAGGC
>JBKHAZ010000008.1:0-28347 GCA_046542605.1 Oceanicaulis sp.
CCGCCATGGCCGATTTCGCCGACTGGGCCGAGCGGGTGTTCGCGCAGACCGGTTAGGCGGCCTCGAACTCACCGCCCCCGCTTGACTAGGCGGGCTGCTTCCCGTATCAACCGCGCCTCGAATTTGAGCCGCCGGGGGACCGGCCGCTGATCCCGATGGGAGAGACGCCGTGAAACGTACATTCCAGCCTTCCAAACTGGTCCGCGCCCGCCGCCACGGCTTTCGTGCGCGCATGGCCACCAAGGCCGGCCGTCAGGTCATCGCGCGCCGCCGCACCAAGGGCCGCAAGCGGCTCTCGGCCTAAGGGCCTGACCGCCATAATTCCAGCCTACCCGAATCGCGCCGCGCGGATTACGCAGCGGCGCGATTTTTTGCGTGCCCGCGAGGCGCCGCGCCAGGCCAAGCCCGGCGTCGTGATCCAGATGCGCCTGCGCGCCGACGATCCGGCCGGCCCGGCGCGCGCCGGCTTCACCGCCACCAAAAAGATCGGAAACGCCGTGGTGCGCAATCGCGCCAAGCGGCGCCTGCGCGAAGCGGCGCGCCTGCTTCTCCCTCTCCACGGCGCGCCCGGGGCGGACTATGTCTTCATCGCGCGCGCCGCGACGCCGGACCGGCCCTGGCCGGCCTTGCTTGACGATGTGGAAACCGCGTTGGTAAGCCTCGCGCGCCGCGCCGGCGCGGACAATCGACATAGCCGATCGGACACGCGCGACCGCGCGCAGAGCTAAGGACCGCATTCGTGGGTGAACATCGCAATCTGATCATCGCCATCGTCGTGCTGATGGTCTTCATGCTGGGCTATCAGGTTCTGGTGCTGGACCCCATGGCGGAGCGCCGTCAGGCTGAACAGGCCGCGAGCGCCGGCGAAGAGGTTGTGCAGGGTGACGACGCGCCCAGCGCGGCGCCGGACAGCTTCGGGCTCGAGGGCGACGGCGCCGCGCCGATCTCGCGCGAGGAGGCGATCGCCAGCGCGGTGCGGGTTCCGGTGCGCACCGGCGCGCTGTCCGGCTCCATCAATCTGACCGGCGCGCGTTTCGACGATCTCCACCTGGTGCGCTACGACACCGAGCCGGACAACGACATCCCCGTCACGCTTCTGACGCCTGAAGGCGCGCCCGGCGGCCATTACGCCGCCGCCGGCTGGCTGGGCCAGGCCCCGAACCTGCCCGGCCTGTCCAGCCGGTGGACGCTTGTCGAAGGCGAGGTGCTCACTCCCGACACTCCCGTGGTGCTCGAACACCGGGCCGGATATCTGGTGTTCCGGCGCACCATCGAAGTCGATCAGGACTATCTCTTCACGCTTACCGACACGGTCGCCAACACCTCCGGTGAGGCGGTTGCGTTGCGCCCCTACGCGCTGGTGCGCCAGGAGGGTCTTCCCGAGGATCTGCAGAATTTCTTCATCCTGCACGAGGGTGCGGTGGGCGTCGTCGGCAATGAGATGTTCGACCGCAAGTTCGGCAAGATGGAGGACGAAGGCCGCGGCGACCTGACCGAAAGAACCGGCGCGGGCGGCTGGATGGGCCTGACGTCCAAATACTGGCTGGCCGCCGTGGCGCCGGGCGACGAGTCCGTGATCCGCGGCCAGTTCCGCGTGCTCGACCGGCCCGGCCGGCCGGTGTTTGAGTCCAACTATCTCGCCGAAGCGGTGACGGTGCCGGCCGACGGGGTGATCACCAATGTTTCTCACGTCTACGCCGGTGCGAAATCCCAGCCCATCCTGGCGCGTTATGAGGACGAGGCGGGGATTCCCCGCCTGACCATGGCGATCGACTGGGGCATGTTCTGGTTCTTCACCCGGCCGTTCTTCGCCATCCTGCACTTCTTCTACGGGATCATGGGCAATTACGGCCTGGCCATCATGGCGCTGGTCCTGGTGCTCAAGGCGCTGCTCTTCCCGCTGAACAACAAGGCGTTCGCCTCCATGGCGAAGATGCGCGCGGTGGCGCCGAAGATGACCGAAATCCGCGAGCGCCATAAGGACAATCCGCAGGAACAGCAAAAGGCGATGATGGATCTCTACCGCAAGGAGAAGATCAATCCGGTCGCCGGCTGTCTGCCGATCCTGCCGCAGATCCCGATCTTCTTCGCGCTGTACAAGACCGTGTTCATCTCGCTGGACGCCCGGCATGCGCCGTTCTTCGGCTGGATCGAGGACATGAGCGTGGCCGATCCCACGAATATGTGGAATCTGTTCGGCCTTCTGCCCTACGACCCGTCCACCCTGCCGATCATCGGCGGCGTGCTCGCGATCGGTCTGTGGCCGCTGATCATGGGCGTGACCATGTGGGCCCAGCAATCGCTGAACCCGCCGCCGCCCGACAAGATCCAGCGCCAGATCTTCGCCTTCCTGCCCATCGTGTTCACGGTGGTGATGGCGCCGTTCCCGGCCGCGCTCATCATCTACTGGTCGTGGAACAACCTGCTGACGGTGGGCCAGCAATACCTCATCATGCGCCGCCAGGGCGTGGAGACCGAGCTGGATAAAAACCTGGTGCGGCTGAAAGCCCGTCTGCAAGGAAAGCCCCGCCCCGTGATCGGGGACGAGGGCGCGGGCGCGACGCTGAAGGAGAAGGTCTCCAAGGTCGAAGGCGAGTTGCTCACAGAAGGTGCGCGCGACAACGCCCAGGCGACCCCGGATCCTGAACGCGGCGACGCCGCCGCAGCCCAGGCCGCCGGCGACAGCGTGGACGGCGGCGCCGTGGCCGATCCCGAGGACAAGACCGTGCAGGGCGAAGCCAAAGCCGATGAGGCGGACGAGGCGGCCAAGCCTGCGTCCTCCGCCGGGCGCACCCGTTCCAACCCGGCGGCGAAGAAAAAGCGCACCCCGCCGAAGAAGAAGCCGAGGTCGTAAGCGCCATGACCGGTCCGGACGGCGGGGACGATCTCGAACGTCAGGCCTGGCTGGAGGACGGCCGCAAGCTGTTCGCGGGCGATTGCGACTTCATGCTGGGGGTGGTGAGCCTGTCCACGCTTCCCGAACCGACGGCGCCTGAAGTCGCGTTCGCCGGCCGCTCCAATGTCGGCAAATCCTCGCTGATCAATGCGCTCACCGGGCGCAAGAGTCTGGCGCGCGCCTCCAACGAGCCCGGGCGCACGCGCGAGCTGAACTTCTTCGACCTCGGCGGGCGCCTCAGAATTGTCGACCTTCCCGGCTACGGCTTCGCCAAAGCGCCGAAGAAAGTGGTCGACCGCTGGACGGCGCTGACCCGAAATTATCTGCGGGGCCGGGTGAACTTGAAGCGGGTCATCCTGCTCATCGACGCCCGCCACGGGATAAAGCCGACCGACGAGGGGATCATGAAGGCGCTCGACGAAGCCGCCGTCGTCTACCAGATCGCGCTGACGAAGATCGACAAGCTCAAGCCCGCCGAGGCTGAGGCCCGCCGGCTGGAGACCGAAGAAAAAATCCGCCGGCGCCCGGCCGCCTACCCTGTGGTCGCGCTGACAAGCTCGGCCAAGGGCGACGGCCTCGCCGAGCTGCGCGCCGAGATCGCCGCGCTGGGACAGGCCTGGGGGCCCGCCTGATGCGCGCCCTGATCCTGCTCGCCGCGATCGCCGCTTGCCTGATCTTCACCGCGCCGGCCCGGGCGGGCGAGGTGTGCAACGAAACCAGCTTTATGGTGGACGTGGCCAAGGCCTGGCGCACCGCGTCCGGCGTCGCCGCGGAAGGCTGGGTGCGTATCGCGCCGGGCGGATGCGGCGAGATCGGACCGGGGCCTGAGACCGACCAGTATCTCTATGCGCGGTCCACGCCGGCCTATCTCGGCGGGGTGCGCGAATGGCGCGGCGGCTTGCAGGTCTGCGTCGATGAAACCGACTTCCAGATCGAAGGCGTGGCCGATTGCGCCGACCTGGGCCTTGAGAGCCGCGGCTTCCGCCAGCTCGGCGAGGCCGAGCGCGCCCGCACCGTGCTGGTGGAACTCGCCGATTTCCGCGACCGCGCCGAGGAGGCCGGCCTGCAGCGCCTGCTTCAGGCGGCCGGCTACGACATCCGCGTCATCGACGGCTACGCCGGACGGCGCACCCGCCGCCAGATCGACGCGTTCGAGGCCGACGCCGGGCGCAGCTTCGGCACGGACCGCGCCGCGCTGATGGAGGCGCTGCATGCGCGCGCCCTGGAGCGCAACGAAAACGCCGGCTTGCGCATTTGCAACGACGCCGACCTGCCGCTCGCTGCGGCGGTGTCGCGCGCCGAGGGTGAAAGCTACATCACACGCGGCTGGTGGCGGGTGGAGCCGGGCGCCTGCGCTCAGCCGCTGTCCGAACGCCTCACCGCAGGCGAGGTCTTCATCCACGCCCGGCTCATCGACGAGGGCGGGATGCGGACTATCTCCCTGGCCCGGGAGGCGTTCTGCGTGGCGCCGGGGCGCTTCTCCACCGAAATGCGCACGGACTGTGAAGAGATCGGGTTCGAGGCCGCGGCGTTCCGCGCCGCGCCGGATCCGGAAAACGGCGGGGTGGCGGTGCGCCTGACGAGCCGGGATTTTGAGGAGGCGGCGCCTTGAGCGCACCAAAGCTGGACCATGTGGACACCTGGGTTTTCGACCTGGACAACACGCTCTATCCGGCCGACGCGGAGATCATGACCCAGGTCGACAAGCGCATGACCCGGTTCGTCATGAAGCTGCTCGGCCTCGGTCACGACGCGGCGCGCGCGGTGCAGAAGAAGTACTGGCACGAATACGGCGCCACCATCACCGGGCTGATGGCCAATCACGACGTGGACATGGCGGAGTTTCTCGACTTCGTGCACGACGTGGATCACGACGTCATCAGGCCTGATCCCGAACTGGCCGACCATGTGCGCAGCATCGAAGGCAAGCGCCTGGTCTTCACCAACGGCAGCTTCACGCACGCCGAAAAAGTGATCGACCGGCTCGGGCTCAACGGGCTGTTCGATGATCTCTACGACATCAAGGCCGGCGGCTATACGCCCAAGCCTCACCGCGAAAGCTTCGAGCGCTTCACCAGCAAGTTCGGCTTCGATCCGCAAGGCGCGGTGATGTTCGAGGACTCCCTGCGCAATCTGGAGACCGCGGCGGGGCTGGGATACACCACCGTGCTGGTGCGCGCGCCCATGCACATTGAAGGCGGCGAGACCGCCGGCCCCGGAGTCGTCGCGCCGCACGTGCACTACACCGCCGACTGCCTGCGCACCTTCCTCGGAGACTGGCGCAAGGCGGCGGTGAAAACGGCGGGGTGACTCACGCGCGCGCCTGTCTCGCCAGAGCTTTTTCGATGGTGTCGAGGCTGCGCTTGTGGGACTTGAAGACGAAGTCGGCCGCATCGCCCAGCAGCGGCACCGTGCCGATGACGGCGTCGAACGCGGTGTAGGCGATGATCTTGGCCTTCACGGACCCGGAAAGTCCGAGCTGATGGGCGCTTGAGAGCATCACCGCCCCGCCCGCCAGCGTGACCAGCCCGCCGACGCCGGGGATGAGACCCAGAAGTCCGTCGAACCCGAAGCGGAAGCCGAACAGTTTGAAGCGGTCGTCGAGCATGTGCGCCCAGCCGCGCGCCCGGACGAGGGGGCGGGGCATCGCGCTGTCGAACGTCACGTCGTCTCGGGGCATGGACAGCGAACGCCCCGCGCTGAGGGGCGTTCCCGCCGCTATCTCCGCGAACGCGTTTCAGGTGCGAAGATTCCTGTCCCGCCTTGCTTGTTGCGCCGCGCGGGGAGGGCTAGTTCTGTGCCTTGAATGGATTCGAAAGGACGGGCCATGAAGGGCGACCCCAAGGTCATCGAGCACCTCAATCACGCGCTCAAGCTGGAGCTGACCACGGTCAACCAGTACTTCCTGCACGCGCGCATGTTCCGGGACTGGGGTTTCCATCGCCTGGCCAAGATCGAGTACGAGGAATCCATCGACGAGATGAAGCACGCCGACGTGCTCATCGAACGCATCCTCTTCCTGGAAGGCCTGCCCAACGTGCAGGACCTGGGCAAGGTGCTCATCGGCGAAACGCTGAAGGAGTGCCTGGAGCTCGACCTTGAGGCGGAGCGCCGCGCCCATCCGGTCTACAAGCAAGCCATCGCCTACTGCGAAAGCGTCGGTGATTACGGTTCGCGCCAGGTCCTCGATGCGATCTTGAAAAGCGAGGAGGAGCATATCGACTTCCTCGAAACCCAGATCGGCCTCATCAACATGGTCGGCGAGGAGCGCTATCTGCAAAGCCAGATGGGCGAACCGGAAAAGAGCTAGCGCGTCCTCAAGGAGCGGCGACCGGTTTCGCGGCCCGGCGGGCCAAGGGCCGGCGCCGGCTTCATCGCCGGTTCAGGTCCGCGGGTCTGAACTGGAGCGATGATCGAGTTCGCCGTCGCTTTCGCCGCCGCTGAGATCGCCGAAGACTGCACGCTCAGCGGCGTGCCGCTTCATGGGCGCGTCCAGTTGGTGGAGCAGTTCGCCGATTTCGAAGTGGAGATCGTCGAGCGCTTTCCCGATCTCAATGTGAAGCGCGTCGACGCCTTCCCCGACGCCTGCGGCGAATGGCGCTTCGTCAAGGCCTTTCCCGATTTCACCATACGGATCGTTGACAGCTTTCCTGATTTCACGATCCGCTATGTCGACGCCTTCGCCGGGCTTGATTGATGTGCGCCGTGCGGCTTTCGCGCCGCACCTGACGGCTCATCTCGCCCGGCCCGGTTGCCTTCGCCCGCCATCCGGCGTTTCCTCAAGTCCCTGAAGCGGCGCGGTCTTGAGGGGGACGGGCGTTGGAGGGTCTTGAAACGCTGACGGCCTGGGCCGAGACGGCCTTCGCCGTGCTGCCGGTCTGGGCGCGCCTGGGGCTCGCCGGGCTGGGACTGGTCTACATGCTGTGGATCGGCCTTTATCTGACCCAGGGCCGCATTCTCTATTTTCCCGACCCCACCCGCCGCGATCCGGCCGAGCTAGGACTGCAGCGCGCGCGCGAGGAGGAGATCAGGACCCCCGACGGCGAGACGCTGGTTCTCTGGCGCGCCGACCCGGTCTGGCCGGGCGCGCCGCATGTGCTCTATCTGCACGGCAACCGCCGGGCCCTGTGGCGCCGGGCGCGCTTCTTCCGCATGTTCCTGGCTGCGGGCTGGGGCTTCACCGCGCTGGCTCACCGCGGCTTCAACGGCTCCACCGGCCGGCCCAGCGAGCGCAACAATGTCGCCGACGCCCAGCTGGTGTTCGATCATCTGGTCAGGGCCGGCGTGCCCGCCCGCGCCATCGTGGTCTACGGCGAGAGCCTGGGTTCGGGCACCGCGGTGCAGCTGGGCGCCAGCCGGGCCGCGGGCGGGGTGATCCTGCATGCGCCCTACGATTCGCTGCGCGATATCGTGCGCTCACGCACCGCCTGGCTGCTGCCGCGCATGATCTTCCGCGAGCGCTACGACTCCATCCGCCAGATCGCGCGGGTCACCGCGCCGGTGCTGTGGATCCATGGCGATGACGACCGGGTGATCCCGCAGGGACGCGGGCGGCGGCTCTACGACGCCGCGACAGGTCCGAAATACGCGGCGCTGGTGAAGGGCGCGAACCATTTCGGCATCTACACCCAGCAGGTTTTCAACCAGCATATCCGCTTCTTCGCCGAAGCCGTCGCCTGCCTGGGCGGCGATCCGCGCACCCAGGGCGAGATGAGCGTCATCGACCCCGTCGTACCCGACGAGGACGGGCGCCCGGAGCTCTCGCTGCGGCGAAAAGGCTAGGCGCGCGCCGGCCCGGCTCTGCTAGGTTCGGTCCATGAGCTTTTACGAGAACCATGTCCTGCCTCACCTGATCGGGCTGGCCTGCGGGGCCCCGCAGATCATGAAGAAGCGCAGTCAGATCGTGCCGGCCGCGCAAGGCCGGGTGCTGGAGGTGGGCTTCGGCGCGGGCCCCAATCTCGAATTCTACGATCCGGACAAGGTCTCCCTTCTGTTCGCCCTGGAGCCCAGCGAGGGCATGCGGCGCAAGGCGGCGAAGGCGCTCGCGCAAAGCCCGGTCGAAACCGAGGTGATCGATCTGTCCGCAGAACAGATTCCGCTCGATGACGACAGCATGGACACGGTGGTGCTCACCTACACCGCCTGCACCATTCCCGACGCGAACGCCGCGCTGGCTGAGATGCGCCGCGTGCTCAAACCCGGCGGGCGGCTGCTTTTCTCCGAGCACGGGCGCGCGCCGGACGAAGCCGTCTATAAATGGCAACGCCGCATCGAGCCGGTGTGGAAGCCCATTGCGGGCGGGTGTCACCTGACGCGCAAGATCGACGCGCTCATCACCGGGGCGGGGTTCGCGATCGAGCGGATGGAGGCGGACTATCTGCCGAAATCGCCGAAATTCGCGGCCTTCAACTATTCCGGCGCGGCGCGGATCAAATAAGCCCGGCTTGGAAATCCATGCGGCCTGAAAAATTTGTCCGGACCTAAATTTGTCCGGACCTATTGACGGTCGCGCCAACTTCAAAATAACGTCAATGGCCGTTTACCTTTAGGCGCGGCGAGCTTCGGTCCGCCGCGGGACGGTGCGTTCGGGAGCAACACTATAAGGGCCGGGTCTGGAGTTTCTGCGCCTCCCCCCGAAGCTCTGCCCCGACCGCGCCATGAGGTCGGCGCCGATG
Organism: Oceanicaulis sp.; assembly: GCA_046542605.1. GTDB lineage: Bacteria > Pseudomonadota > Alphaproteobacteria > Caulobacterales > Maricaulaceae > Oceanicaulis. Next base: position 8,572 of record JBKHAZ010000008.1, read on the forward strand.
CGCCGGCTTCGATGGGGAGAATGATAATGCGAGCATTACTTTTGGCCGGCGTGGCGCTGACGGCATGGGCCCCCGCGCCCGCCGTCTTTGCTCAGGACGAGAACGTGGAGGTGACCGATACGATCACCATCACCGCGCGCAAGCGCGATGAAACACTGGAGAACGCACCCGTCACGGTCACCGCGTTCAACGATGCGGCGATTGAGGCGCGCGGCCTGACCGACATCGAAGACGTGTCGCGCTTCTCGCCCGGTTTTTTCTTTACCCCCCAAGGCTCGCAGCGCGGCGGCCGCTCGGAGTCCGTCATTCGGTTCCGGGGCATGGACATCAACGATGTCTCGCCGACGCAGCAGCTCGCTTCGGTATTCATGGACGGGGTCTACGTGTCTGGCGGGGTCGCCAGCATCGGCTTTGAAGATGTGGAACGCATCGAAGTGATCAAAGGCCCGCAAAGCGCATATTTCGGCCGGTCCACCTTCGGAGGCGCCGTCAATTTTATCACGCGCGACCCCGCCGACACGCTCGGGCTGCGCTCTCGTATCGAGGTCGCCGAGGGTGAGACCCTAGATGCGCGCGCCTCCATCGAAGGGCCCATCCTCGGAGACGCGGTGCGCGCCCGATTGAGCGGGCGCTACTACACTACTGGCGGCCGCTATGAGAGCGCCGTCGACGGCGGTGCCCTGGGCAAGGAAGAGACCCGGTCCGTCTCGCTAACGGCGACGTCCGACTTCACCGACGCGTTCAGCGCACGCCTGCGCCTGTTCTACGCCGAGGACAACGACGGACTTCCGACAACCTTCGCGCTCGGCGCTCCATTTCGCAATTGCGGTCCCTTCTTTCCCGGCGGGGTTAGTTATTTCTGCGGCGATCTTCCGGTGATCGACGCGATAGCTCTCAACACGCAGCTCACGGCCCCGCAGCGCGATATCTTTATCGAGAACAGCCGCAACAGCTTCGGCATCGGTTTCGGCCCAGACTTGAACGGTCCCGGTCTCGCTCGCGAACGGTTCCGCTCAAGTCTCGAATTCGATTACGATTTCGCCGCACTGGGCTGGACCCTGAACACCTCGCACAGCTTCAACACTGAGGAACAGTCACGGCTGATCGATTTTGACTTCGTCGGCGACGACGTCTGGCGGGAGGCCAGCTTCCAAGACATTGAGGATTGGGGCCATGAGGCCCGCCTGTCCGGCCGAAGCTTTGATCTGGATTGGATCGTAGGGCTGAGCAGCTTCTATCTCAATTTCCGTAGGCCTGAAGGTTCGATCGCACTCTTGAATCCCAACGCTATCTTCACGAACGGGTTCTTCCTCGACCAGCGCACCGGCGAGGACGAAGTGCGGACCAACGCGGTTTTCGGCTCCATTAATTGGCGGCCGACCGAGACATTTTCGATCGATCTGGAGGGCCGCTTCCAACGCGACGAGATAGACCAGGGCGAAATAGGCGGCGTTGCATTGAATGAGACGTTTGAAAACTTCCTGCCGCGTGTCATCACGCAGTGGACGCCTAGGGACAGCACCAACCTCTATTTCATCTACTCGCAAGGTAACAAGCCGGGCGACTTCAACGATGCGGTGGTCAGCCTCAACGCCAGTCAGAAGCAGCAAGTCCTCGATCAAACCGGCGCCGGCGAATTCCTCGAGGAGGAGGAGCTGACGAACTACGAAATCGGCTGGAAACAATCGGTCGGCCCGGCCTATTTCGCGGCCGCGGCCTATTTCATGGAATGGACCAACCAGCAGACCCGGACTCAGGCTGTCGTAGACGACCCGTCGGTGCCATCGGGCGTGCGCGCGGTCCCGGTGCTCATCAGCGCAGGCGCCACCGATCTGTGGGGGCTGGAGCTGGAAGGGCATGTTGACGTGACCGCCAATCTTCGTCTTGAGGGCACGTTCAACTGGGCGGCTTCGGAGTATAAGGAATTCGACTGCGGCTTTTGCCAGCGCGTGCTTGGCACGTCGGACATGTCGGGAAAGCAGTCACCGCGCTTTCCCGAGTTCAGCGGCTCGGCCAGCGCCGCGTATGAAGACGTTCTCGATAACGGGCTGGGTTGGTTTGCGCGCGCTGACGCTCTGTATACCGGCGAGGCCTATATCGAAGCGATCAATTTGGCGACGGTCGATGATTTCTGGCGGTTGAACCTGCGTGCAGGGCTGGAGGGCGATCGCTGGCGGTTGACCGGCTACCTTGAAAACGCATTGGAAGACGACAGCTATGAGAGTGCGGCGCGCTTCACCGACTTCACCAAAGGAAACTTCAACCTGGACGACTTCGTCGCCAATGTGACGCCGGCCCAGCCGCGCACGTTCGGTGTGGTTCTGTCGGTGGCCTACTGACCGGCTGGAGGCCCGGCCGCGCGCCATGGCGCGGCCGGACTCCGACAAAGCGCCGATCCGTCAGCCGGGACGAGCTTGAGCAGGCGGAGACGCCGGGCTAAGGCTTGCGACGCCGTTCGGCACGGAGCCTTGTCCATGCGTCTTATCGCCCTCGCCGCCGCCCTGATGCTCGCCGCCTGCACGCCGCCGGTGCAGGGCGCGCGCGATCCGGCGCTCGTCACGGTGTTCCATGCCGGCGGCGAAACACGAGCGGCGGCGGGCCTGTTCGACCGTTACGCGCTGTCGGGGCCGGGCGAGGATTTCACCGTCGGCGATCTCGCCGCGCTGCCGGCGCGGGGGATCGAAACCGGTTATCCGCAAGGCGCCGAAGTGCAGCACTGGTCCGGGCCGCGCCTGTCGGCGCTGCTCGCCGCCGTGGACGCGGCCGGCTCGGGCGCGCGCCTGACGGCCGTGGACGGCTATCAGGCGACCGTCACCGCCGAGGAGATCGCGCAGTTCGACCCCATCCTCGCCACGGCGCGCGACGGCGCTCCCCTGGCGCTCGGCGGGTTCGGTCCGGCGATCCTGATCTGGCCGCGCGACACCGACCCGGAGCTTTCCGACATGACCGACGACAAATGGCCCTGGGCGGTGTTCGCCGTCGAGGTGCTGGAGCCGGAGGATGGCTGAGGCGAAGAAGAAGGCCGGGTCAAAAAAGCGCCGCCCTCCCGGCCTCAACACCGAGCAGGCCGAGGAGCTATTCGCGCGTCTGGCCGAAGTCCTGCCCGATCCCAAGACCGAGCTGGAATACCATTCCCCCTTCACCCTGGTGGTCGCCGTGGCGTTGTCGGCTCAGGCCACGGACGTGGGCGTGAACAAGGCCACCCGGCGGCTCTTCGCCGACGCGGACACGCCGGAAAAAATGCTCGAACTCGGCGAAGAGGGCGTGCGCGAGCACATCAAGACGATCGGCCTGTTCCGCAACAAGGCGAAAAACGTGATCGCGCTGTCGAAAATGATCCTCGATGAGTTCGGCGGCGAGGTGCCCCAGACCCGCGAGGAGCTGGTCAAGCTGCCCGGCGTCGGCCGCAAGACGGCCAATGTCGTCCTCAACGAAGCCTTCGGTCAGCCCACCATCGCGGTGGACACTCATATCTTCCGCGTGGGCAACCGAACCCGGCTCGCGCCCGGCAAAACACCCGACGAGGTCGAAGAGCGCCTGGAGCGCATCACGCCGGAGGCCTATCTCAAAGGCGCCCACCACTGGCTGATTTTGCACGGGCGTTATGTGTGCAAGGCGCGAAAGCCCGAATGCTGGCGCTGCGCCATCGCGGACATCTGCAAATTCAAGGACAAGACCCCCGCGCCGAAAAAAGCGCCGTAAAGGGGCCGCGCGACGCGCCGGCCCGGCCCGTCGCGCGGGCGCGCTCAATCCCCGCGCAGCCGGGTTCCGCAGATCGGATAGACGCTCTGTTTCCCGATCATCCAGGCGGTGGGGCGTGCGTCGAAAATATCCGCCCACGCCGCGTCGCACACGTTCAGCCCGCCGGTGAAGGCGCCGAAGGCCGGCAGGACCAGGCGCGAACCGTCCGTGGCGAAGCAGCGCCGGCGCATGGCGCGGCCGCGCACCGAAACGCGGGCGCACGGGTGAAAATGGCCGGCCACCTCGCCCGGCCGCGCGCCCGGCTGCGGCTCGTGGCGCAGGCTGAGCGCGCCGAGCCGGGCTTCATGGGCGGTGCGGCCGCCGAACCGGGCGGGCGGCTCGGGATCGTGATTGCCTTCGATCCACAGCCAGTCGTCCACCGAGGCCACAAGCGCGGCGAGCGCGGCGGCGTCGGCCTCGTGGATCCGCCCGTCCGCACCGAGATCATGGAAGCTGTCGCCCAGCGCGACGACCCGCGACGGCTTCAGACGCGCGAGCGCATCGGCGAGGGCCCGGATCGTCGCGCGCGTGTCGTAGGGCGGCAGGAACCGGCCCTTTGCTGCGAACGCGCTGCCCTTTTCAAAGTGCAGATCGGCGACCAGAAGCGTGCGCGTGGACAGCTCCAGCGCCGCGCCGGAGACGTCGGCGGCGAGCCGGGCGCCGTTCACCGTCATCACCGGCGCCGCATTACGGTCTGGAAGGGTCTGGAGCATGGTCCCACTTAGGCGCACGAAGCGTGAACACGCAAGGCCGCGGCGCCGCTCCGTGTGCACCGGACTTCCCATTTCGCCCAGCCCCGCATAGCTTTAAAGATAATGAAAACATGGGGAGAACCGCCATGCGCCTTGCGCTCTTCACCGCCTGCTCCGTTCTTGCGCTCACCGCCTGCACACCCGCGGTGGAGACCGCGCCCGGGCCCGAGGCCGCCGCGCCCGCCGAGGCGCCGATCGCCGCTCCGGCCTATCCGCAGACGCGCACCGTCGAGCAGACAGATGTGTATGACAGCGCCGTACAGGGCGAAGTCGTCGTGGCCGATCCCTATCGCTGGCTGGAGACCGATGTGCGGGTCTCGGACGAGGTCGCCGATTGGGTCGCGGCGCAGAACCAGATCACCGACGCCTATCTCGGCCAGCTGCCGGGACGGGACATCATCGCCGACCGGCTGGCGGAGTTGTGGAACTATGAGCGCTACGGCCTGCCCGAGCACAGCGGCGGGCGGTACTTCCTCACCCGAAACGACGGTCTGCAGGATCAAAGCGTGCTCTATGTCCGAGACGGCCTCGAGGGCGACCCGCGCGCCCTGATCGACCCCAACGCCTGGGCCGAGGACGGCGCCACCGCTCTCGCCGGCTACGAGCCGAGCCCGGACGGCTCGATGCTCGCCTACATGGTCGCGGAGGACGGTTCGGACTGGCGGACCATCCGGGTGATGGACGTCGAGACCGGCGAGGATGTCGCCGACGCGATCGAATGGGTGAAGTTTTCGCCCCTGTCCTGGGCCAAGGACGGGTCGGGCTTTTTCTATTCGCGCTATCCCGCGCCGGAGGAAGGCCGGGAATTCACCGCCCTGAACCTCGACCAGGCGATCTATTTCCACGAGATCGGAACCGAGCAGAGCGAGGACCGGCTGGTGCTGGCCGATCCGGACGCTCCCGAAATCGGCTGGCGCGGCGCGGTGAGCGATGACGGCCGGTACCTGGTGATCTCCTCGTCCACCGGCACCGACGGCAATGCGGTCCACGTGCTGGACCTGGAGAGCCCGGACGCCGAGCCGGTCGCGATCTTCGAGGGGTTTGAAAACAATCATCTCTATGTGGGCAATCTGGGCTCCACCTTCCTGTTCCACACCGATCTGGAAGCGCCGAACGGGCGCATCGTGGCGGTGGACCTCGCCGATCCTCAGTCCCTCGACACCGTGATCGCCGAAACCGGCGACGTGATCACCGGCGCCGATCATGTGGGCGGCCGTATCATCGTGGAGCGCATGAAGGACGTGGCGAGCCATGTGGACGTCCACACCGAGGACGGCGCTCTGGTGCGCGCGGTCGAGCTGCCGGGCCTCGGCGTGGCCTCGGGCTTTGCAGGCTCGCCGGACCGGGCGGAGACCTTCTACGCCTATGAAAGCCTCACCCAGGCGCCGACGCTCTATCGCTATGATGTGGAGACCGGCGAGAGCGAGGTCTTCCGCGCGCCGGAGCTGACCTATGATCCCGCCGACTACGTGGTCGAGCAGGTGTTCTATGAAAGCACCGGCGGGGCGCGCATTCCGATGTTCATCGCGCGCCATCGCGATGTGGAGCCGAACGGCGCCCAGCCGACCTTGATCTACGGCTATGGCGGCTTCGCCATCACCCGGCGCCCGGATTTCGACGTGCGCCGCCTGCAGTGGATGGAGATGGGCGGGGTCTACGCCATCGCGAACATCCGCGGCGGTTCGGCCTATGGCCGCGACTGGCACGATGCGGGCCGGCTGACGAACAAGCAGAACGTTTTCGACGACTTCATCAACGCCGGCCGGGCGATGATCGATCTGGGCTGGACGAGCCCGGACAACCTCGCGATCCACGGCCGGTCCAATGGCGGCTTGCTGGTGGGCGCGGTGGCCAATCAGGCGCCGGAGCTGTTCGCCGCGGCGCTGCCGGCCGTCGGCGTGATGGACATGCTGCGTTTCAACCAGTTCACCGCGGGGCGGTTCTGGGTGGACGATTACGGCAGCCCGCAGGACGCAGAGCTGTTCGACGTGCTCTACGCCTACTCGCCCTATCACAATGTCCCGAACGGCGGAGACTACCCGGCGACGCTCATCACCACGGGCGACACCGATGACCGGGTGGTGCCCGGCCATTCGTTCAAATACGCCGCCGCGCTGCAGGCCGCCGACACCGGTGACGCGCCCACCCTCATCCGCATTGAGACCAGCGCCGGTCACGGGGCGGGCACGCCGGTTTCAAAACTGATCAACGAAGCCGCCGATCGCTGGGCCTTCATCGCCCATCACACGGGACTTTCTGTGGAAGAGCCGCAGTAAGGGCGCTGCTATAAAACGGTAGCAGGCTGGTCGGACTCCTCCATGCCTGTCCAGGCAAGACCGAGCGCCTTGAGGCGCTCCATCGCGCCCTGCCTGCACCCGGCCGCAGCCCGATTCCACCGCGGCATGTTTCGCCGCGGCCTGGTTCACCGCGGCCTGGTTCGCCGCGAGCGCGCTCCTGGCGGCGGAGGGCGGGCCGGACGCGCTCGCCCGCGCCACCGCAGCGCGCCAGGACGCCGAGCGCGCCCGCGCCGCTGACTATGCGGCGAACACGGCGACCGGGCCGGCGCCTTCCGCTTCGATGTATCAAGCGAGGCCGACTGGGCGGCGGCCGAAGACCGGCTCGGGGAGGCCGGCGGGCTCAACATCCTCGTCAACAACGCCGGAATCACCGGCTTTCTGGAGACGGCCGGCCCGCACGACCCTGAAAACCTCGATCTTGCAAGCCGGCGCCCGGTGATGGCGGCGAACGCCGATGGGGTCGCGCTCGGCTGCCGAACCGGCATCCGTCTGATGAAGGGCAAGGGCGGGGCGATCGTGAACCTGTCCTCGCGCTCGGGCGTCGTCGGCATCCCCGCCGCGGCCGCCTACGCGGCGTCGAAAGCCGCGATGATGAACCACACGCGCACCGTGGCGCTCTACTGCGCGCGGGCCGGCTATGCGATCCGCGGCAACGCGCTGCTTCCCGCCGCGGTGATGACGCCCATGTGGGACGCGATGCTGGGCGACGGCGATCATCGCGGATGTACAGGCCGGCATGCCCATGGGCCGGTTCGGAACGCCGGAGGAGGTCGCCGACGCCGCAGTGTTCCTGGCCTCGGACCGCTCCAGCTAGATGACCGGAACCCGGGGCGGCATCCTGGCGGGCGCGCAAGCCAGCCCGAAAAAGGCGCGGTGAGGGCTGTGCGTGCTTCGAGCCCCGGATCCAGTCCGGCGGTTCACTGCGTGAAAAAGCTCCTCAGGATGAGGAAAGTCGAGTGCGGTGTCTCAGCATTGCGTCAGCCACACGGCCTCATCGCGAGGGGCGAGCCCCGCACTTGATCCGGGGCGAGCCTCGAAGGCCCCTCAGAAAAGCCTAATCTCTCAACAGCGCGTTGATGCTCGTCTTCGCGCGGGTCTGCGCGTCGACGCGTTTCACGATGACGGCGCAGTAGAGGTTCGGCCCGCCTTTTTCGCTCGGCAGCGAGCCGGGCACGACGACGGAATAGCTCGGCACCTCGCCGCGCAGCACCTCGCCGGTCTCGCGGTTCACGATCTTGGTCGACGCGCCGAGATAGACGCCCATGGACAGGACCGCGCCTTCGCGAACGATCACGCCCTCGGCCACCTCCGCGCGCGCGCCGATGAAGCAATCATCCTCGATGATCACAGGGTTCGCCTGCAGCGGCTCAAGCACGCCGCCGATTCCGGCGCCGCCGGAAATGTGCACGTTTCGGCCGATCTGGGCGCAGGAGCCCACCGTGGCCCAGGTGTCCACCATGGTCCCCTCGTCCACATAGGCGCCGATATTGACGTAGGACGGCATCAAGACCGCGCCCTTGCCGATGAAGGCGCCGCGGCGCACCGCCGCCGGCGGCACGGCGCGAAAGCCCGCGCGCTTGAAGTCCGCCTCGCTCCAGCCTTCGAATTTGGAGGGGACCTTGTCCCACCAGGGCCCGCCGTCGACGCCGCCGGACACCAGGCGGTTGGGGTTGAGGCGGAAGGACAGGAGCACCGCCTTCTTCAGCCACTCGTGCACCACCCAGTCGCCGTTTGCGTTTCTCGATGCGATGCGCGCCTCGCCGCGGTCGAGCGCGGCGAGCGCCGCCTCGACCGCGTTGCGCACCTCGCCGCGGGTGTCGGGTCCGATCGAGTCGCGATCAACGAAGGCCTTGTCGATGACGGATTGAAGCGTGGGGTCGAAGGCCATGGGGGCTCCTTGAAGATCGAGACGGCGCGAACGCCAGAACGCGCGCAACATAGACCATCGCAGAGCCCGGCCAAGCCGTTCCCGCCCGCAACCCGCCGCGACCGCCTCAGCCGCCGCGAAGGGTCAGCGTGCGCGCGCCCTGGGGCGTGGCTTCAGGCCCCCAGTCGTCGCGGATTTCGAAATACTCGCCCGCCGCCCACCGCGCGGCCAGATCGCCGTGGTGGGGCGAGAGCGGGTGTCCGCTCTGGCCCGGCGCGAACATGAAGCGCGAGCGGTTCAGATCGGCCAGGTCGTAGATGGCTCTGAAGCTCGCGGCGTGGAACACGTCGTAATTGCCGGAACCGTAACGGAAATGGGCCACGTTCACCGTCGAGCCGTCGCCCGGCGCCGCGACCCGGTTTTCGAACATGCGTCCCAGAACCGGAACATCGCCCAGCGGGTGGTCGAACACCGCCTGATGCGCCTCGCCCCAGCGCCAGCGCGCCATCTCCCGGCCAAACCGGGCGGAGGTTTCGCTCATCGCCGCGTCCAGGGCGAGCCCGGCGGTGACCGCGCAGGTCTCCACCCCGTCGGTGCGTACGTCGTCGCACCAGCCGGCCTCTTCGCCCGTCAGCACCGCCTCCAGAAAGGCCCGCCGCGGCTGGTTGAAGTGGCGTGCGGCCGGGCCGAGCTCGTCATTCCAGATCGCCGCGCCCAGAACGCGCAGCCAGGCCGACACGATCAGGCCCTCCGGCCCGTCCGCATCGAGCGCCCCGTCCCAGCTCTCCAGAACCGCGAGCGCTTCGGCCCCCATCTGGGTTTCCGGCTCAGCGCCGAGAAGCGCGGGCATGATCCGGCGAACGTGCTCGCTGGTCACATCCAACTGCATGGCGGCGAAGCTGTCGAGATCGTGTTGCGCGCGGGCCTCCAGCATCGCCTCGATGCGCGGTGCGCGATAAACGCCGTAACCGCCGGGCAGCGGGTAGGGATAGGCCTCTCCCGCCACGAGGTTATTGCCGGACGCGATATACCCGCCGGCCGGATTGACCACGCGCGGCAGCTGCTCGAACGGCACGAAGCCGGTCCAGTCGCCGGTCTCGGGATCGCGGATCGGCAACAGCCCGGCGGTGGTGTAACCAATCGTTCCATCCACCCCGGCATAGTGCATGTTCTGCATCGGCGCGGTGAAGCCGCGCCCGGCCTCGACGAAGGCGTCCCAGCCGTCGGACGCCATGATGGCCAGCGCCGCATCCGCACCGCGATTGCCCGGATCGTCCAGCGTGGAGCGGCGCACGACCACGGCCTCGGGGTCGAAGGCGGACAGGTCGAACCAGTCCGGGCTCAGGACCGGGCCCTCCTCGGTTTCGGCGATGGTGATCGGTTCCGGCTGGCGCCGACCGCGCACCGCGATCTCCACGGTGCGCTCCACCAGGGCCGTCGCTGCGGGATCTCGCTCGATGAGATCAATGACGTCGAAACCGGTGTTGGTGAAGCCCCAGGCGCCATGGGCGTTGCGGCCCAGCAGCACGAACGGCGCGCCGGGCGCGCTGGCGCCGATGACCGGCCCGGTGGTCAGCTCGAGACGCACGAAATACCAGATCGCCGGCGTCGACAGTCCCAGATGGGGGTCGTTGGCCAGGAGCGGCCGGCCGGTGGCCGGGCGCCGGCCGGCGATCACCCAGGCGTTGGAGCCGGGCAGGTTGTCCGGCTGGGCGCGCGGTCCGGGCGAAGGATCGCTGAGCGGTTCGGTGTGCGGCGGCGGAGCCAGGCGGCGCACGCTGACCCCGTCTAAGGCGTGGCGCACGTCGCGGTCCTTCAGCGTCGTGGGCGCCCAGTCGGGAAAACCGGCGAGAAAGGCGTCTCGCTGGGCCGCCGACAACACGTCGGCGAGGCGGGCGCGTTCGATGTCCTCGCCCGAGCCCGCAGCGAGATCGTCGGCGAAGGACAAGAGCACCGCGGCGGTGTCGGCCACCGTCCACGGCTCGGGCTCGGCGCGCACGATCACGTATTCCGGCGCCACCGAGCCTTGCGCCAGACGGGCGTTCACCCCGGCCACATAGGCCTCGATCACCGCGCGGGTCTCCGGCGCCATGTCCGCGACGAGGCTTTCGGCGAGACGCGGATACCCCAGCGTATGCACCCGCGCGTCGGCGCGCACATAGTCGGGGCCGAACAGTGCCGCCAGCCGGCCGCGCATATACCGGCGCATCAGATCCATCTGGAAGAAGCGTTCCGAGGCGTGGGTGAAGCCCAGTGCGAAATACACGTCCGCCTCACTCTCGCCGAAAATGTGGGCGACGCCGTTGGCGTCGCGCACCACCTGCGCCTCGCCGTCATAGCCGGCGATGGGGATTTCGCCGCGCTCAACCGGTTTGGAGGCGTGGAAACGCTCGATCAGCAGTGCGGCGAGCCCCACGGCGGCGACGAGCGCGAGCGCGGCGAGCGCCACTCCGGCGCGCACGATCCATTTCAGCATCCACCCCTCCCCGATAACGATGCGGCGCGAGCTTAGCAGGGCGCAGAGCGGAAGAAAGCACGCCGGGCGCCGGCATAAACTTATTCAAATCTGCTAAGACTTCCGGAGGTTTAACTACAGCTTCACTCTGAACGCGGCAGGCTGATGCACTCAGCTTGGGATGAATGATCATGACCGCCGCCGCGAAACCTTGCACGCCCGCCGGGGAAGGAACCGAAAACTGCGCCTGCGCGCAGCCTGTCCCGATGGAGCTGAAATTCGCGTTCCAGCCGATCGTCGATGTCCGCGAGCGAACGGTCTTCGCTCAGGAGGCGCTGGTGCGCGGACCGAACGGGGAAGGCGCCGGCTTCGTGCTGGGGGCGATCGACCAGAGCAATATCCACGCCTTCGACCGCAAATGCCGGATCGCTGCGGTGAAGGCGGCGGCGCGCCATCTGGGCGGGCGCCGGGAGCTGCTGTCTTTGAACACGATGCCGAACTCGGTCTACGATCCGGGAACCTGCCTTCGCACCACGATCGCAGCGGCCAGGGCGGCGAACTTTCCCATCGAGCGCATCATGTTCGAGATGACCGAACACGAGGCGATCGAGGATCTCGACCATTTCACCAAGATCATCGCCTCCTATCAAGAGATGGGCTTTACGACCGCGATCGACGATTTCGGGGCGGGCAGTTCGGGACTGACCCTGTTCGCCTCGGTGATGCCCGACATCGTCAAGCTCGACGCCAAGCTGATCACCGGCATTCATAAAAGCCGGGTGCAGAAGGTGGTCGTGGAAAATATCGCCGAGATGTGCTCGAAGTTCGCTATCGGCGTCATCGCCGAAGGTATCGAGGAAGAGGCCGAAGCCCGCACCCTGATGGAGCTGGGGATCCGTCTCCTTCAGGGGTATTACTTCGCCAAGCCGGCTTTCGACGCCGTGACGCCGGACCATGACCTGGTCTGGGTCTAGGCGGGGTGCGAACGCCTTCGCCGCCCCCCGGTCCTGCTTGCAAACGCCTCCCCCATCTAGCGCGAGGACGAGCGCGCCTTTAGGTCACCGCGCCCTTTTTCGAGAACCGCGCCTCGCGATAGCGCCCGCTTTCAATCGTCGCCACCAGCGCGTCGGCGGCGTCGAAGACCTGTGCGTAGGACAGGGTCAAGGGTGAAAACCCGAAGCGCATCAGATCCGGGGCGCGGAAATCGCCGATGATCCCCTGATCGATCAACGCCTGAACGACGGGGTAGCCGTCCTTGAAGCGCACGCTGACATGGCCGCCTCTCGCCTCGCCGGGGCCTGGCGACACGCACTTCAGCGCCAGCGGCGCGATGCGGGCGAGAAACAGATCGCCGAGCGTGCGCGCCTTGGTCTGAAGCGCCGAGAGGTCCACGTCCTCGTAAAGCGACAGGGCGGCGTGCAATGCGGTCATCGATAGGATCGGAGGCGTGCCCGCGGCGAAGCGCTTGATTCCGTCTGCGGGGCGGTAGCCGTCGGTGAAGTCGAACGGCGCGCGGTGCCCCATCCAGCCTGAAAGCGGCTGGGCGAGATCGCCCGAAACGCTCGGATGGACATAAACGAAGCCCGGCGCGCCCGGCCCGCCGTTGAGATATTTGTAGCCGCACCCGACCGCATAGGTCGCGCCGCGCGCCTCGAGCTTGGTGTCGACGAGCCCCACCGCATGGGACAGGTCCCAGATGATGGATGCGCCGCGCTTTCGTGCTTCGCGCTCCTCGGTTTCGATGTCGACGATCTCGGCGGTCTTGTAGTGCACTGCGCTGCGCACCAAGACGCCGCCCTCCTCAGGAAGCCCGGCGACGCCCGCATCGGGCTCGATGAGCGAGAATCCGGCGCCGGAGAGCTTGGCGAGACCTTCCAGGATATAGCCATCGGTGGGAAAATCGCCGCGCTCCACCGCGACGAGACCCGCGCCCTTGGTCACCAGCGCCGAGGCCAGCTTGAAAAGGTTCACCGACACGCTGTCGGCGACCAGCACCGAGCCCGCCGGCGCGCCGATCAGCGCCGCGATGCGGTCGCCGGCGCGCAGGGGCAGATTGATCCAGCCGGCGCTGTTCCAGCTCTTGATCAGGTCGGTGCGCCACTCGGTCTCGATCGCCTGGTGCAGCGCCTCGCGCGCCGCTTTGGGAAGCGGTCCCAGCGAATTGCCGTCGAGATAGATGACGCCGTCGGGGATGTCGAAGGCGGCGCGCTTGGCGGCCAGCGGATCGTCGCGGTCCAGCGCCTCGGCGTCGGCTCGGCTTGTGATGCTGGCGATGTCGAGCGGCATGTCAGATCTCCCGCAAAACCGCGCGCACGGGGGCGGCGTCGAGCCCGGCGAGCTTGAGCGGCGGCGCGATCAACTCGTATCGTCCGGGCGGGACCGCGTCGAGCACCAGGCCCTCCAGAACGCGCATGTCGTGGGCGGCGACGCGCTTGTGGGCCTCCATGGTCTTGGAGTCCTGAGGGTCCAGCGAGGGCGTGTCGATCCCGATCAGGACCCCGCCCTGATCGGCGAACCAGTCGATCAGCTCCGGCGCCACGGCCGCGAAGTCCGGGTCCCATCGCGCCTGCGGCGCTTTGGGGTAGGTGCGGATGAGCAGCCGTGGGTCCGGGGCCGTCAAACCAGCGTCGGAGAGCCCGGCGTGCAGCTGGGAAAGCTCCACGCGCGGCGCCGCGCCCAGCGCGTGGATCACGGTGGCCGGCCCGATATAGGCCTCAAGGCTCACCGCGGCGATGTCCGCGCCGTCGGCCTTGTAGTGCAGCGGCGCGTCGGCGTGGGCGCCGGTATGGGTGCTCATGACGGTCTTCGACACGTTCACCGGCGCGCCGCCGTCCATGTCCCAGGTGCGCGAGAACGTTACGGGCGTGTCGCCCGGCCAGACCGGCGTCTGCGGCGAGATCGCCGGAGAGATGTCGATCAGGCCGGGCACAAGATCACAGCGGTCCGCGTGCGGTGATGCCGCCGTCCACGATATGGCACTGGCCGGTCATATAGCCGGACGCGTCGCTGGCCAGATAGTGGATGGCTGCGGCCATGTCCTCGGGCTGGCCCACGCGCTGGATGGAGAAATTGCGCTTCATCATGTCCGCCAGCTCCGGATTGGAGGTGAGCGCGGAGGCGAGCTTGGTCTCGGTGAGCCCCGGACACAGCGCGTTTACCCGCACGCCGTAGCCGCCCGCTTCCTGGGCGAGGACCTGGGTCATGGAGATCACCGAGGCCTTGGTGATGGAATAAACGCCCTGGAAAAAGCCGGGCCGCATGCCGTTGATGGAGGCGACATTGACGATGGAGCCGGACATTTGCGGCTTCATGAATTCCCTGATCGCCAGCGAGGACAGATAGAACGGCCCCTTCACATTGACGTCGAAAGTCTTGTCCCAGGCCGACTCAGGGCAATCGACGGCTTCGCCGAAATGCGGCGAGGTCGCGCCGTTGTTCACAAGAATGTCGAGGCGGCCTTCCTTGGCCTTGATGTCGGCGATCGCCGCTTCGCGGTGCTCGGCCTCGCCCAGGTGCAGCACAATGGCGCGCGCCTTGCCGCCTTCGGCCTCGATCTCTTTCGCGACGCGGTCGCAGTCGGCGATCTTGCGGCTGGAGCAGATGACCGTGGCGCCGTTGCGCGCCAGGCGTTTGGCGGCGGCTTCGCCAATGCCCCGGCTGGCGCCGGCCACCAGCGCCACCTTGCCCTCAAGCGAAAGATCTTTTTCGGCCATGGATATCCTCCCCGTTGGCTTATCTTGCGTTCCGCAAGAACCTAGCGGCGGGTCGGCGCCATGGCGAGGGGGCGGATGCGTCAAGCGCACCCGCCCCTGATCGCAGGCCCGGCTAGAAGCCGGCGCGGATCGCCACGCGGATATTGCGGCCCGGCAGCGGTATCTGTTCCTTCAGGAAGCTGGAATGGATCCGGGCTTCCTCGTCGGTGATGTTGCGCACCCCCGCGATGAAGGACACGTCGCGCCCGTCGAACGGGTTGACCACCAGGTCCGCGTTGAACAGGGCGTAACTGTCCGTCGGCCGTTCAAACGCGGCGCTTTCGTCCTGTTCGGCGACGAGGCGCGCCTCGGTGCGCAGCGACCATTGCTCGCGCGCCGCGGTCAGGGCCAGATTGGCCGAGAGCGGGGGAATGCGCGGCAGATTTCCGCCGTTGTCGGTTTCGGCGCGGACATAGTCGATCCCGGCTTCGGCGACGAAGTCAAAACCACCGAGCGAGCCGATTTCGCTTTCGCCGTAAAGCTCGAAGCCCCACAGCTGCGCGTCCTCCTGGCGGTATTCGAACACGTCGAATCCGTCCTCCTCGATGCCCGTGGGGAACAGGCCGATGAAGCCGTCGTAGTCGGCGAAGAAAACATCGAGTTCGGCGAAAACGGTCTCGAGCTCGTAGCGCGCGCGGCCCTCCAGAGACCAGGCGGTCTCCTTGCCGAGGTCGAGATCGCCGATCTCGAAGCTGCGCGTGGCCGCGTGGGGGCCGAAGGAGAAGACCTCCACATCGCTGGGCGCGCGTTCGGTGCGCGAGAGGGTGGCGGCGACGAACCAGGGCTCGGCCGGGCGCGCGAACAACGAGCCGGACGCCGAGACCGTGTCGAAGCGGCGCTCGGCGCGCAGCCCGTTCAGCTTGCGCGTCTCGATGCGCGCGCCGCCTTCAAAGCCCCAGCTGTCATAATCCCAGCGCTCGGCGAGGAACGCGCCCCAGTCCTGAGTGGTCACCGGCTCGATATAGGCTTCCTCACCGGCGGCCTGGAAGTCGCGGGTGAAGGCGTTCAGGCCCCAGGCGCCGCGGCGCGCGCCGCCATGGTCGTGGGCGATCTCAAGGCGGGCTTCGGCGCCTTCGATATCGAACAGCGTGCCGATCTCGTCGCCTTCCAGCTCGGCGTGCGTGTAGTCGGAATGGGCCGCGGCGAAGCGGATCCGATTGAAGAAGCCGTCCCGGTTGATCTCGCCGCGCAGGTCGACGCGCGTCTGATCCATGACGAGGACCGGCGCGCCCTCTTCGCCGTGCTCGTGGCCGTGATCGTCATCGCCGCCGTGATGATCGTCATCGTGGTCGTCATGGTCGTCGTGATCATGATCGTCATCGTGACCGTGAGCGTGGCTGTGGCCGGGCAGGCCGTACTCGGCGTCTGTCTCTTTCACAGACAGCCCGAAATGACCCCAATCCTCCACGATGGACGCGCCGACCGAAGCGCTCTCGAAGGTGTAGAACGCGCCCTCGACGAGGCCGGACTCCGGCTCTTCCTCTTCGTGGTGCTCCTCATGGTCGTCGTGATCATGGTCGTCGTGGTGATCGTCGTCATGGTCGCCGTGATGCTCTTCGCGCTCGGCCTCGGTTTCGGCGAAGCCGGGGATTTTGAATCCGTCCGCGTCCCGGCGCACAAAATCGCCCTGGATCACCACCGCGCCGACCTGACCGGCGAGGCGTCCGGCGAATTGCGCGCCGTCGTCCACGCTGGTGCGCCCGGCGTAGACGAATCCGTCAAGCAGCCCGTCCACCGGCTCTGTGGGAACACGCCCGTCAAGAACGTTCACCACGCCGCCCACGGCGTTGCCGCCGAACGCGATCGCCGCCGGGCCGCGCAGCACTTCCACCGCGTCCGCGCCGAGCACTTCGGCCGCCACCGCGTGGTCGGGGCTGGATGCGGAGGCGTCGAGCCCGCCAAGCCCGTTGATCAGGAAGCGTACCCGGTCCGCGCCCAGACCGCGCACGATCGGCCTGCCCGCCGCGGGGCCGAAATAGGTCGAGGTCACGCCCGGCACGTGCTCAAGCGTATCGGCGATATTGCCTTCGAGATTGCGGATCAGCTCGTCGTCATCGATCACGGTCACCGCGCCGACGACCGAGCGGTTGTCCACGCCGATGGGGCTGGACTGGACCACCACCACGTCGGGGTGGGCTTCGGCGAACGCGGGCGCGGACAGGGCGGCGGCGAGCGCGGCGGCGCCGAGAAGGCGCGCGCGGCGCTGCGTTGCGGGACGATGGGTCATGAGGCGGGCTCCGTAATGTTATAATATTGCAGCGGCGCCGAATCCTTTAACCATCCCGCCCTGCGCACGCAAGCGCCCGCCGCCTTAAATCTCAGTCAGCCGAACCTCGCGCGAAACACGTGACGCCGGTGCGGATCGCGGCTAGGTAGGACGGCTTCGCAGTTTCAGCTTGAACCGGGCCGCCGCTCATGGACCGCATCGACGCGTTTCGCCTGTTCACCGCCGTGGCCGAGCTTGAGAGCTTCACCCGCGCCGCCGATCGTCTCGGGTTGACGCCTGGAGCGGCGTCGAAACAGATCGCGGCGCTGGAAGACCGCATGCAGGCCCGGCTTCTGGAACGCACCACCCGGTCGGTGCGCCTGACCGACGCGGGCGCGGCGCTGCTGGACCGGGTGCGTCCGTGGATCGCCGAGTATGAGGCGATCGAGAACGGGCTGCTGGCCGAGCACGCCGCGGCCGCGGGCGTGCTCAGAGTGTCGGCGGCGGTCGATTTCGGCGCCAACAGGCTGGTCGAGCCGGTGACCGCCTTCATGGAGCGCTGGCCGGACGTGGAAATCCGCCTGGAGCTCGCCGACCGCATGGTGGATCTTGTGGACGAGGGCTACGATCTGGCGGTGCGCCTCGGCCAGCTCACCGATTCAAGCCTGATCGCGAAACGGCTGGCCGCCGCGCCCATGAGCGTGATCGCAAGCCCCGCCTATCTTGAACGCCATGGCGAACCGAAAACGCCCGGGGACCTGTCCCGGCATGTCTGCATCATCGACCGCAACAAGCCCGCGCCCAATCTGTGGCGCTTGTCCAAGGGCGCGCACCATGACGAGGTCAAGGTCTCCGGCCGGCTGAGCCTGAACGGGGCGCGCGCCTCCGTCGCCGCAGCCTGCGCCGGCGCCGGGATCGCCTGCTCGCCGGCCTGGGCGGCGCGCGAAGCGATCGAGGCGGGCCGGTGCACGGCGGTCCTGAAGGACTGGGACGCCGATCACCGCGATCTGTGGGCCGTCTTTCCGTCCAACCGGTATCTCGCCCATCGCGTGCGCCTGTTCGTCGATCACCTGGCCGACTGGTTCAAAGACGGGCTTTAGGTGCGGCGTCCGCCCGGCGCCGCGCCCTGACAGATATCGCGCCACCCCCTTGCCAGACCCCATCGAAGCGACGACCTTTCGCCCCGCAATCGATCAACGGGCTGAAGAGGAAGATCGCCATGAGCCGACGCGAGTTCGACATCGTCGTTTACGGAGCCACCGGGTTCACCGGCCGCCTGGTCGCCGAGTTTCTCGCGTCTCATCATCCTGAACTGAACTTCGCCATGGCGGGGCGCTCCGAAGGCAAGCTGAAATCCGTACGCGATGAGATCGGCGCGCCGGCCGATACGCCGCTCATCGTGGCCGACAGCGACGATCATCAGTCGCTCCTGTCCATGTCCGGCCGGGCCGAGGCGGTGATCTCCACGGTGGGTCCCTACCAGCTCTATGGCGAGCCGCTTCTGCGCGCCTGCGCGCTGAACGGGACCGATTATGTCGATCTGTGCGGCGAGCCGGCGTGGATGAAGGACATGATCGAAAAGTACGACGCGCAGGCGAAGGAAAGCGGCGCGCGCCTCGTTCTGTCCTGCGGGTTTGATTCCGTGCCCTTCGATCTCGGCGTCCTGTTCCTGCAGGAAGAGGCCATCCGGCGCTCGGGCCAGCCCATCACCCGTGTGAAGGGGCGGGTGCGCTCGATGAAGGGCACGTTCTCCGGCGGCACCGCGGCGAGCCTTCGCGCGACCATGCAGGCGGCGATGCGGAAGCCCGCGATCCTCGGCATCCTGCGCGATCCCTTCGCGCTAACCCCCGGTTTCGAAGGGCCGGACCAGCCTTCGGGCCTGCTGCCGCGGCACGAGGACGACCTCGGCAAGTGGGCCGCACCCTTCGTCATGGCGCCGATCAACACCAAGAACGTGCACCGCACCAATTTCCTCCTTGGCCATCCCTATGGCGAGGATTTCAAGTATGACGAGATGGTGCTCACCAGCCCCGGCGAGGCGGGCCGCAAGATGGCCGAGGCGGCGCAGGAGATGATGAAGAACCCCTTCGGCGCGAATCCGCCCAAGCCTGGCGAGGGTCCGACGAAGGAGGAGCGCGAGAGCGGTTTCTACGACGTGCTGTTCGTCGCCGAGATGCCGGGGGGCGAGACGCTGCGCTACGGGGTCAAGGGCAGGTACGATCCGGGCTACGGCTCGACCAGCCGGATGCTCGCCGAAACGGGGATCGCGCTGCTTTCATGCGAGGCGGACGGCGGGATCGGGACGCCCGGCTCCTTCCTCGGCAAGGCGCTGGTCGACCGCCTACAGGAACACGCCGAGATCACCTTCGCCGCCGAGGACTGACCGCCGGGCCGCCGGCGCGGCGGGAACGCGATCGCGGCGCCGGGGTTGACGGCAGGAGGGGAACGGCCCCGCATTCGTGGAGACAATCCCATTTCACTCCCCTCGGTGCAGGCGATGCTGATGATCTTCAGCGCGACCTCCATCCTCTCCTCGGCCTGGCTGGTGCTGCACGCGCGCGACGTCGCGCTGCTGCTGCGCCACGTGCTGCCGATCGACCCCGGGCAGGGCAAGCGCCTCGCGAGCTTCCGGCAGGTCTGCGCGATGATCACCCTGTTCGGCTTCTCGCTGAGCGCAGAGGTGCTGATCGTGCTGCGCGTCTCGCT
>JBKHAZ010000009.1:0-28342 GCA_046542605.1 Oceanicaulis sp.
TCCCGGCGCCACGCCCGGCGACGGTGAGGAGAGCGTCACGCGGCGCATCGAGGAATCGGTGCTCGGCATCGACGGGGTGGAGCGGGTGCGCTCGGTCGCTTCGGAAGGGCGCGGCACCGTGACGGTGGAGCTGCGCCGGTTCGCCGACGCCCAGGTGGTCAAGGACGATGTGGAGACCGCGGTGGACTCCATCGCCCAGTTTCCGCCCGAAGAAGCCGAACAGGTCCAGGTGCGCGTGCCTCAGCCGGTGACCACCGTGCTCACCCTGGCGCTCACCGGCCCGGTCTCCGAACGCATGCTGCGCGAGGTGGGCGAACAGGTGGAGCGCGACCTGCTTTCGCGCGGCGGCGTCTCCACGGTCAGCCTGCGCGGAGTGCGTCAGTACGAAATCTCCATCTCGGTCTCCGAGGACGCGCTGCGCCGCTACGGGTTGAGCTTCGACGAGGTCAGCGAGGCCGTGCGCGCCGCCTCGCTGGACCTTTCCGGCGGCGAAATCCGCGCGGCGGGCGGCGATATCCTGCTGCGCACGAACGCCCGCCGCGAGACCGGCGACGCGTTCGAGGACATCATTCTGCGCTCCTCGACTGCGGGCGCGCGGGTGCGCCTGGGCGACGTGGCCGAGATTCGCGACGGCTTCCAGGACGAACAGCTGATCTCGACCTATAACGGCGAGCCCGCCGTGCTCGTGGACGTGCAGATCCAGGGCTCGGAGGATCTTCTTGAAGTGCGCTCCAGCGCGGTGAGCTGGCTTGAGGAGGAGGCCGCGCTGCCGCCCGGCGTGACCGCCACCATCGCGTCTGACCAGTCGCGCGTCTTCACCGAGCGGATCTCGCTTTTGGCGCGCAACGCCATCATCGGCTTCACCCTGGTTTTCCTGCTGCTGGTATTGATGCTGGATCTGCGCCTGGCGTTCTGGGTGGCGATGGGCGTCCCGATCTCGTTTCTGGGCGGGTTCGCCCTGTTCGGCGCGGTGGGCGTGACGCTGAATTTCATCACCACGTTCGGCCTGATCGTGGTGCTCGGCATCGTGGTGGACGACGCCATCGTGGTGGGCGAGAACACCGACCGCGAGCGCACCAAGGGGCGAACGCCCAAGCAAGCCGCCATCGCCGGGGTGACCGGGGTGGCCGCCCCGGTGCTGGTGGGCGTTCTGACCACCATGGCCGCCTTCGGGCCGCTGATCTTTTCCGGCGGCGATTTCGGCGAGATCGTGCGCCCGATTCCCATCGTCGTGATCTGTATCCTTGCGATTTCTCTGGTGGAGGCGTTTCTGATCCTGCCCTCCCACCTGTCGCACGGGAAGGACTGGTCGCGCGGGCCGCTCAAGCGGATCCAGATGGCCGTGGCCGCGGCGCTGCAGCGCTTCGCCGAAGGTCCGGTGCGCGGCTGGGCCCGCTTCGCCGCGCGCACGCGCTGGCTCACCGCGCTGGGCGGGCTCGTGGTGCTGGCCATGGTGTTTTCGCTGGCGATAACCGGCGTGGTGCGCTTCGTCTTTTTCCCCAATATCGAGGCCGAGGAGATCACCGCGAGCCTCATCCTGCCCGAAGGCGTTCCGTTTGAAGAAACCCGCGCCGCGGCCGAACGCATGCTGGAGGCCGCCGAAGCGCTGGAGCAGGACTATGCCGACCGCGGCCAGCCGGTCATCGAGTCGGTGATCGCCACGATCGGCGGGCGCACGAGCCTGTTCGGCGGGCCGGGCAGCACGCAGTCCACGACGATCGCGCCCAACCTCGCCCAGATTCAGCTCCAGCTGGTCAGCGCGTCGAAGCGCCAGGTGGGCTCCGCGCAGCTGGAGAGCGAATGGCGCGAGCGCATCGGACGCATACCCGGCGTGGAGCGCCTGACCATCGTTGCGTCCGCCGGGCCGCAGGAGGCCGACATCGCCTACGAGCTGTCCCATCCCGACAACGCCGTGCTGGAGGATGCGGTGCGCCGCTTCGCCGACCAGCTCGGCGGGATCGAGGGCGTGACCGAAATCAATGACGGCTTCGACCTGGGCAAGCGCGAGCTCAACTTCCAGCTCACCCCCGCCGGCGAGGCGGCGGGCCTGACGCCCAGCGACATTGCGCGCCAGGTGCGCCAGGCCTTCTTCGGCGAGGAAGTCCAGCGCATCCAGCGCGGCCGCGAGGAGGTGCGCGTGTTCGTGCGCTATCCCGAACGCCTGCGCAACGATCTGGCCGCGCTCTCCCAGCTTCGGATCCGCACCCCGGACGATGAAGCGCTGCCGCTGAGCGTCGCCGCCAGCATCACCGAAACGCGCAGCTACACCCAGATCGAACGCGTGGACGGCCGTCGCATCATCGAAACCACGGCGGATGTGGACGAAAGCATCGTCACGCCCGGCGAAGCGCGCACCGAGGCCGAGACCATCCTGCAGGAGCTGGTGCGCGCGAACCCCGGCCTCGACTACCGCCTCGCCGGGGCCGGCCGCGAACAGGCCCAGGACTTCCAGTCGCTCGGCCAGGGCCTTTTGGTGGCGGTGGTGGTCATGTACGCGCTGCTCGCCACACAGCTGCGCAGCTATATCCAGCCGGTGATCATCCTCGTCGCCATTCCGTTCGGCATCGGCGGAGCGATCCTCGGCCATTTCCTGCTCGGGTACGACCTGTCCTTCCCCTCGATCTTCGGATCAGTGGCGCTCGCGGGCGTGGTGGTGAACGCGTCGATCGTGCTCATCGACCGTTACAACACGAACAGGGAAGCGCGCGGCATGACGCCGGTGGACGCCATCGCGGAGGCCGCAAGCCGGCGCTTCCGGCCGGTTCTGATCACCACCCTGACGACGGCTCTGGGGCTTTTGCCGATCATTTCCGAGCAGAGCCCGCAGGCGCAATTCCTCATCCCCATGGCGGTGTCGCTGGGCGCAGGGCTCCTCTTCGCGTCGATCTCGATCCTGATGCTGTTGCCGGCCTTCGTGATGATCGTGGAGGATATCCGCGAAAACGGTCTGACAACGCTGATCGTCGCCGGGCTGATCGCCGCCGTGCTGATCGCAGCCGCGGTGTTCGGCGCGCTCGCCGGAGCCGCGGCCCTGGTGATCGCCGGCGGGCTGATCGTCTGGCGCCTGCGCGCGCGGCGCGGAACCGGAGCGGCGCGAACCGCCTGAGCGGCCTACTCCAGCGCGCCGACGCTGCCGATCCGCGCCGGGCCCGGTGTCGCGCCGCGGCGCCATCAGCGCGAACAGGCGCAGCGCCTCGCCCTGCTCGTCATGGACAAGCCCGGCCTCCACCAGCGCGCTGATCAGCGTGTCGGGATCGGTGACCACCAGCGACAGCCGTCCCGCCGGACGCAGCTCGGAGTCGAGCCTGACGGCGCCGGTCCCGTTCAGATCGGCCGGCCCCCAAAGAAGCTGGGCGTCGCGCACATCCAGAAGCCCGCCCGAGGCGGTCCAGGCGAAGGGATCGCCGGCGCGCGCCAGCGCGTCCCACCGCGTCAGCGCCCCGGCCAGACGCACGCGCTGCGCGGTGCGGCCGAACGCCGCCGCCACCGGCGGCTCCACCGCCGCGTCCGCGAGCGCCATGTCCAGCAACTCCATCGCAAAGCTGAACCGGTCGTCTTCGTCGATAAAGCCGGACAGGCGCGCCTGCCCGATACGTTCGATCACCGGGGCCGGACCGCCTTCAGCGGCCAGAGTGAAACCGTCGAGATCAGCGCCCACCCGCGTGGTCGATCCGGCCGCGGCCGCCAGCGAGAGCCGCGCGGCGTCGGCGGTCATCGCGTATCGAACCAGCCCGGTCGCACCGAGCGTCTCCAGCCGCGCCGGGCCGCCAAAGGTCACGATCCAGTGGTCGAGATTGTAGAATTGCGCCGTCGCCGCAAGCTGGTCGAGCTCGGCGCGCCAGCCGCCCTCGCTGCGCGGCGCGGCGATGATCGGCGCGTCCGCGCGCAGCGAAAAGCGGAAGGGATAGCCGCCGACGCTCAGCCCCTGGTGCTCGATCGCGTAGCCGGCGCGCTCCTGTTCGGCGATCCAGGCTTGGGCGCGCGTCTCGACCCGGCCGGACACGACGACCCAGTAAAACGCATGGATCACGATGAGCAGGATCAGGCCCGCGAACGGCGCCGCCAGCCCCAGGCGATTGCGTTGGAACAGCCCATTCATCACGCCGCCTCCGCAGCTTCGGTCCTGAAGCCGTCCGGCAAAAGTGCGTCGGAGGCGGTTTCGATGCGGCTTTCGAGCTCGGCGAGGAACGCCTTCTTGTCGAGGCCCGGGGGGATGGCCGGCAGGAATTCCACCACGATCCGGCCGGGCCGGCGGGTGATCCCGCCCGCCGGCCAGTACAGCCCGGAATTCAGCGCCACCGGCACGCAAGGCGCCTTCATTGCGGAGTAAAGGCCCACCACGCCCGGCTTGTAGGTGTCCGCCACTCCCGGCTGAAGCCGCGTGCCCTGGGGAAAGATCACCACCTGGCGGCCCTCCTGCGCCCGCTCGCGGGCCTGCTTGAGCATGTCGCGCAGCGCCTTCGACCCGGCGGCGCGATCGACCTTGATGTTCTTCAGCTTCATCGCATACCAGCCGAAAAACGGCAGATAGCTCAGCTCCTTCTTCAGGATGATCGCCGGATCGTCGAGGATCTTCCAGAAGGCCAGGGTTTCGAACATGGACTGGTGCTTTGAGGCGATGAGCGCGCCGCCGGACGGCGCGTGCTCGCGCCCGCGCACCTCGTAATCAATCCCGCAGATCAGCTTCAGCCCGCCGAAGACCAGAGCGAGATAGGCGCGCAGCGCCGCCTTGGCCCAGCTGCGCGGACCGATGAGGCTCGGCGCGCATAGAACGCCCATCACCGCCATCAGCCCGTACATCCAGACGACGAAAATTCCAGAACGCAGCGTGTTCACGATCTCTCCCCCGCGCCGGCCCGTCAGCCCGGGCCCGCTCCGAGAACCCCGACATGTTCGCGCACGAACACGGCGGCGTACTTGGCGTATTCCTGCAACCAGCGGCGCGCCTCGCCCGGGCTGGACCAGGGCGGAGGCGTGGGCGCCGTATAGGCGATGAGCCGGGTATCGGGCATGGCGGCCTGCAACTCAAGCAGGGCGCGCGGCATGTGGAAGTCGTTGGTGACCACGATCACGGTGGAAAAGCCGTTGCGGCGCACCCAGGACGCCGCTTCGCGGGCGTTGCCGCGCGTGTCCTCGGCCTCCTCGCCGGTGTCGATGCAGCAATTGAACAATTCGGCCGGCGCGCCGGCGGCGCGGGCGATGTCTTCAGGCGGACTCACCGGATTGACCCCGGAGATCAGGAGCCGGCCCGCACGCCGGTCGCGCAGGAGCGTGACGGCGGTGCGCACCCGCCCCTCGCCGCCGGTGAGCGCGACGATGCCGTCGGCGCGCGTACGCTCGTCGCGCGCCATGGAGCGGGCGTCGTGCACATAAAGCACGAACCCCGTCGCGAACGTGACGAGGACCGCGAAGGCGACCGCCCGGACAAGGGTTGCGGCACGGCTCATGACCATCGCGCCTTCAGTTCGGCGGCGACCGCGAAGCGCGCCGAAAGCGCCGCGATCGCCGCTGACACCAGAGCGGCGGCGGGAATCGCCGCGACCGACCAGCCAAGCTCAAGGCTCGGCAGGAAAAACACCGTCCCGGCCGCCCCCCCGGCGTAAGCGAGGCCGGCCGCCGCAAGCGCGGCGAGCACAGCCCCGGCGAGCCCGGCTTTCAGGCCCAGCCAGAAGAAGCGGCTCTGGAACAGCGCCGTGACGTAACGATCCGGAGCGCCGACAAGATGCAGGGCCTCGGCCACATCCCAGCGCGCGGCGAGCGAGGCGCGCGCGGCGAACGCGATCACCGCGGCGGCCGCGAGCGTCAACAACACCACCAGGCCCAGCGCGAAATAGCGCACCGCCGCCGCGGCCCGGCGCACCGCGCTCTCCCAGCGCCCGTGATCGTCCACCGCCACCTCCACCGGCAGTTCGGCGAGCAACGCCGCGATCGCGCCGGGCGCTGGCGGTTCGGCCGGGTCCACCGTGACGGCGATCAGGCGCGGGACAGGAAGGTCGTCAGGCAATCCCGCCGCGCCCAGCCAGGGCTCCAGCAGCGCTTCGGACTGCGCGCGGGTGCGCGCCTCAGCCGCGGTCACCCCGGGCAGGTTGGCGATCAGGCGCGCAGCCTCTCGGGTGTCCGCGTCCGCATCCCGGTCTTCACCGGGCAGGATCTGAACGGTGATCTGGTCGGTGAGCTGGGCGGTCCAGCCTTCCGCGGCGCGCCAGGCGCCGGCCGCGCCGAGCGCCGCAAGACAGGCCAGGAAAACAAGGATCGCAGCCACCGCGAAGAGCGGCCGGTCCCGCCCGGCGTCGGGCGGCAGAAGCGGAGCGGATTTGCCGGCCTTGCTCATGCCGCGCGCCGCCCGCCGGAGATCAGCTTGCCATCGGCGATCTCCAGCACCGGCGCGTCCAGCGAGCGCACGAGCGCGATGTCGTGCGTGGCCACCAGGATCGTCGTGCCCAGCTTGTTGAGCTCGGCCAGCAGGCGCAGGATGCGGCGCGCCATGGCCGGATCGACATTGCCGGTGGGCTCGTCCGCGATCAGAAGATCGGGCTTGGAGATCACCGCGCGCGCAATGGCCGCGCGCTGCTGCTCGCCGCCCGACAGGGTCGGCGGGAAGGCCTCGATCCGCTCGCCCAGCCCCACCCAGGCAAGAAGCTCCGCCACATCGTCGGCGTAGGCCGAACGCGGCTGACCGGCGACGCGCAGCGGCAAGGCCACGTTTTCAAACACGTTGAGATGATTGAGCAGGCGGAAATCCTGAAACACCACGCCGATGCGCCGGCGCACCTCGGGCAGCGCCTCACGCGCCATCGCCGCGGTGTCGCGCCCGAACAGGGAGATCAGACCGCGCGACTGGCGCTCTGCAAGATAGATCAGCCGCAGCAGCGAGGATTTGCCCGCGCCGCTCGGTCCGGTGAGGAAATGGAAACTTCCGCTTGGTAACTGAAAGGTTAGGTCGCTGAGCACTTCCGGCCCGCGCCCGTAGCGCATGCCCACCCCGTCGAACCGCACGGCGGGGGCGTCGCGTGTCTCTTCAGGGGCGTCGGCCATGGAGGTCAAGGCGAATCCGGCTTGAACGAACGGGGATCGGCCCCGACTATGCAGGACAAACAAGGCGCGCGTAAATGATCGTCACCTGTCCCAGCTGCGAGGCGAAATATCGCGTCGAGCAAAGCGCTCTCGAGGCGCGGCGCGGCCGGGTGAAGTGCGCCGGCTGCGCGCATGTGTGGACGGTCGCCGAGGCCGCGCCGAAGCCGGCGCCCAGGCCCGATCCGGTTCCTGCGCCCGACCCCGCTCCGAGCCTTACAGACAAGCCCCATGCGGCGATCCGCGCGCGCGCGGCCACCCGCGCCAAGCGCACCCGTCTGGCGGTCGAAGGCGCGGGCTGGGCCGGCGTGGCGGCGTGCCTGGCCGTGGTGATGGGCGCCGCGTTTGTATTCCGTGTCGATGTGGTGGAGGCCTGGCCGCGCGCGGCCGGCGCGTACGCCGCCGTGGGCGTGCCGGTGGATCCGGTGGGCCTTGCGGTGGAGAGTCTTGAAGCCGAACTCGTCGAAGAGGACGGCGCCCCGGTGCTGGTGGTCGAAGGCCTGGTGCGCAATGTCGCCGGCCGCGAACGCCTGACCCGGCCGCTGTCGGCCGTGGTGCTTGACAGCTCCGGCGCGGTGCTCGCCGAATGGTCGCTGACGCTGGAAAGCCCGGCGCTGGCCCCCGGCGCGGCGGAACGCTTCCGCACCACCTTCCCGGCGCCGCCCGACAACGGCGCGCGGGTGGAAGTTGTTCTGGGCGGCGCTCCGGCCTAGCCCGCGCTCAGGAACGCCAAGACCGTGTCCACGAACTTCGCGCTCCTCGCCTGTCGGATCGCTGGCGAGTGCGGCTCTGGCGCAGGCTTCGGCGACCGCCGGATCGCGGCGCATGGGCGGCGTAGGCGCCCGCCCAATGCCCGCCAGTGGCCCAGCGCAGAAGCGCGACCAGATCGGCGCCGGTGAGCGCGCGGACATGGGCCGCCATAGCCGCAAATCCGGAATGCACACGTCAGGCCCGCCGGGTGCAAGGCCGGCCGCAAGAGCCGTACTCCGCCGCCAGATCGAAACTCGCCCGTCCCGGCACCCGGGCGTCATGGATAAGTATGACCGGATCCGCACCGCTCGCCTGCGGCGCAGTCACCTGAAGAAGCGAAAGGGTGACATCCGGCCCGGCTTCCATCCGGTGCTCCACACGCTCGATCCCGGCGCCGGCCGGCCTCCGCCGGGGCCTGGATCAGGACCATCCCAGCAAGGGCGAAGATAAGTCGATGCGCCGTGCCGTCCTGCTCTGATCTGGGAGCGTCAGGCGAGCAAAGCCCCTCCGGCCGGCGCCGAAGAGGGCCGGACGCGCCTTTTCCCGGCGTTCGCCTGGCGGCCGGATACTGAATGCGGTCTTAAGGTGCGCGCCCGGCGTCGCCCGGATCAGAACCGCTCCAGCAGCCGGTCGATATAGTCGAGCTCCTCCTGCGGACGGCCGCGCTCGGCGGCGCGGCGGCGCAGCTCTTCAAGGATTTCGCGTGCCCGCTGGCGTTCGGCCTGACTTGGAACGCCGGTCTGCGTGCCTGGACCGCCCGCACCCGAGCCCCCGCCCTGGCGGCCCAGCGGGTCGGTGCGCTCCCCCTCGCCGGCGCGCGCGCTCTCATAGCGCTCGGACGCGTCGCGCGCGGCCTCGCGCAGCGCTTCCAGCGCTTCGTCCTGGGCCTGAAGCGCGCGCTCGGACGCGCCCGCCTCCAGAGCCTGACGCGCCGCCTCCATGGCCTCGCGCGCGGCGTCCAGCGCGGCGCGTCCCTGCGCGCCGTCCTCACCACCGGGCAGGGCGCCGGCGAGCCCGTCAAGGCCTTCGGCGAGCGCTTGCTGGCGCTCGGCGAGCCCGGCGCCGCCCTCGCGCGCGGTGTCATCGCCGGGCGCCTGCGCGCCGCCGCCGCCAGCGCCGGGCTCGCCGGCTTCGTCCTGAGAAAACGCGCCGTCGCCGCCCTGTCCCGCGGCGCCTTCACCCTGGCCCCGGTTGTCGCCGCCGCCCTCACCTTGACCGGATTCGCCCGAAGCGGAGTCGCCTGCGCCCTGTCCTTCGCCGCCCTGTTGATTGAAGGTGTCCTCCATCACCGAGCGCTGCTCGCCGATGGTCTCGCCCAGCTCCTCCAGCGCTTCGCGCAGGGCCCGCGTCATTTCGCTCTCATCGCCCTCTGCGCCCTCGCCGCCGCCGCCGCCGCGCGACAAAGTCAGCTGCATGTTCTCAAGAAGCTGCTGAAGCTGTGCGAGCGCCTGACGCGAGCCTTCGGTGTCGCCCAGCTCGGCGGCTTCGCGCAGGGCGTCGATCAGCTCCTGCAGCGCATCGGCGTTCATGCCGCCCATACCCTCGCCGCCGCCGTCGGCGAACCGGCCCTCTTCGGCCGCTTCGCGCGCCAGAAGCTGCATGTAGCGCGACACCGCCTGCTCATAAGCGTCCATGAGCGCGGAGAGCTCCATCGCGTCTGCGCCGCGCGCCAGCGCGTCCTGCATCGCGCGCTCGGCGGCGCGCAACGCCGCTTCGGCGTCAGCGAGGCTCCCCAGCTCGGCGCGCAGGGCGATCTGCCAGAGATCCTCGTCAAGATGGGCGAGCGCCTCGATCTCGCGCGCACGCCGGGTTTCGTGAAGCGCGGCGCGAAGGCCCATCCAGACCACCGGGTCATCGAAATAGGCCGGAGGCGCGTCGGAGAAGGCGTTCAACGCAAGCGCCAGGCGCTGCACGTTTTGCGGGGCGCGTTCGATGCGCCGCCGCGGCTCGTCGCCGAAAAAGCCGCCTGGCGCGCCCACCGCAGCCGACACGCCGTCGGGCATGGGCGCGTACGCGGCCTCCTCTCCGGCGTCGACGAAGCGGCGGCGCTCGTCGGCGACCGCCTTGGCCAGCGGATCGAGAAAGACGCGTTCAGGCAGGGTGATCGTCATGGATCCCGACGCGCCGCGCTGCCCGGCGCCGTCCAGCGCGGCCATTCGGATCACCACCCGCTCGCCGGCGAGCGGGGAGCGGGCGACATCGATGGTCACGGAGCGCAGGCCGTCGGCGTCGGGCGCGCCGACCTCGCCCGGGCTCAGCGGCCGGGCGGTGAAGTCTGATGGAAACGGCGCCAGCGGCTCGTCCGGCGCGGCGGCGTATTCGAGGACGAATTGTTCGAGCGCGTAATCGTCTTCGGCGGCGAATTCCAGGATCAGCCGTCCCTGCGCGTCGCCCTCCGGCTCGGAGGCCAGCCGCACCTCGGGCGCGGCGTCTTCCATCAGCGTCACGGCCAGGCGTTCGCGCAGGGCGCCGGAGCGCAGAACGATCTCCCCGCTTTGCGCCGGGGTGAAAGTCACTTGCCGCACGTCGTCGGACAGCGCCTCGATTTGCGCCGGCGCGCCGGACACGGCGGGATCGCGGCGCAGCCCGGTCACCCGCGCGGCGATGATCGAGCCTTCCGGCGCCTCCACGCTGCGCTGTCCGCGCAGATAGATCACGGGCCGGCCGGTATAGTCCGGCGGCTCCACCCAGAACTCGACGCTCGCTTCAGTCCCGCCGCCGGCGAGCGGTCGCGGCGCGAGCGAGTCCGCAAGGCGCAAGAGCGCCAGATCGCCGGCGAGAAAAGCACCCGCGACCATCACCAGGACAAGCGAAACGCGCGCCCCGTAGGCGTCGAGCCGGGCCCAGGCGGCGCGCGGCCGCCGGGCGCGCGCGCCCTGCAGGCGGCGCGTCATGCGGCTGCGATGGGCCGCCCACAGGCCGGGATCGCCGCTCACCGGCGCGTCGCGCAATGCTTCAAAGGGGCGTCCCGTCAGACCGCTGTCGGCCTCCACCCGGCGTTCAGCCTCGCTTACGGTGGGCGAGCGAAACCGCGGCGCGGTCACGCGCAGCGCCGCGCCCGCCGCAATCACGGCCGCGATCAGCGCCAGAAGTCGCACCGGGTCGCCGGTCCGCTCGAACACGCCGTAAAGCGCCAGCGTGACGTAGACCGCCGCCGCCAGCAGCGGACCGGCGAGCACCGGCGCGCCGCGCTCCCAGAGCAGCGCGAGATAGGCCATGCGCACCGGCGTGCGCGAAATCCGGTCAGGGCGGGTCATCAGGTGTGAAGATAGTCGCCAATATCCCGCTTGGCACGGGGGGCCGCGCAGCAGGCCGGCGCGGCGCAGCGCTATCCCGGCCCGGCCGCGCCGCGCATTTCGCGGGCTTCATCGACTTCGTCGCCGTCATCCTCATTGGAGGGCTGGGTCTCTGGGTCGACCGCCTCGGGCCGCTCGTCGGGGCCCCAGAGCGGCGGGGGCCGCTCCAGATCGCCGCGAATTCCGCAGCCTGAAAGAACAAGCGCCGCAGCGGCGGCGAGGACGGCGATGGCGATACGGATCATGGCGGCGTTTCCTCTTTCAAAGGCCGAGGCGCGTTTTCCACGCAGCGGCCTGCTCGCGCACCCGCACCGGCGCGGTTCCGCCGAAGCTGGTCCGGCTTTCCATGGAGGCGCGCGCCGAAAGCACGGCGTAGACCCCCTCATGGATGCGGTCGTCGATCGACTGGTAGCGCTCAAGGGCCAGGTCCTTCAAGGCGCAGCCTTCTTTTTCCGCCAGCTTCACCGCCGATCCGGCGACGTGATGGGCGTCGCGGAAGGGCATGTTGAGCGCGCGCACGCACCAGTCGGCGAGATCGGTGGCGTCGGAATAGGCCTCGCCCGCCGCCGCCTCCATCGCCGCCTTGTCGAAGGAAAGATCGCCCGCCATGCCGGTCATGGCCGCGAGCGCCAGGGCGAGATCGTCGAATGCGGTGAAGACCAGAGCCTTGTCTTCCTGAAGGTCTTTCGAATAGGCCAGCGGCAGGCCCTTGCACACCAGGATGAGCCCCTGCAGCGCGCCGGCGATGCGCCCGGGCTTGGCGCGCACCAGCTCGGCGGCGTCGGGATTGCGCTTCTGCGGCATGATGGAGGAGCCGGTGGAATAGGCGTCGGACAGGCTCGCAAAGCCGAAGCGGCGCGAGGTCCACAACACGATCTCCTCGGCGAAACGCGACAGGTTCACCGCGCAGATGGACGCGGCTGCAAGCGCCTCCAGGGCGAAATCGCGCGCGCTCACCGCGTCGAGCGAATTGGCCATGGGCCGCTCGAAGCCCAGCGCCCGCGCCGTCTGCTCGCGGTCGATGGGAAAGGCGGTGCCCGCCAGCGCCGCGGCGCCCAGCGGGCTTTCGTTCAGGCGGTTGCGGCAGTCTTCGAAGCGGCGCCGGTCGCGCTCGGCGGCCTCCACCCAGCACAGAAGGTGATGACCGAGACTGATCGGCTGGGCGGTCTGCAGGTGGGTGAAGCCGGGCATCACCCAGTCGGCGTGGTTGTCGGCCTGTTTTACGAGCGCGGCCTGGTAGGCGGTGAGGCTCTCGGCGGCCGCGTCGAGGGCGTCGCGCAGCCAGAGCCGGAAATCGGTGGCCACCTGGTCGTTGCGCGAGCGGCCCGTGTGCAGACGCCCGGCCGGCCCGCCGATCTTCGCCTTCAACGCGGCCTCGATATTCATGTGCACGTCTTCAAGGCCGGGATCCCAGGTGAAGCGGCCTTCGCGGATATCGGCGCGCACGGCGGTCAATCCGTCGCGGATCGCAGCCGCGTCTTTGCTTGAAATCACGCCCGTGGCGGCCAACATCGCAGCATGAGCCAGGGAGCCGGCGATATCCTGTTCGAACAGGCGCCGGTCGACGTCCACCGAGGCGTTGATCGCCTGCATCACCGCGGAGGGGCCGGCGTCGAATCGCCCGCCCCAGACTCCGCTGGGTGCGGGTTGATCTTCGCGCTTGTCGGTCATGGGCGATCCTTTACGAGGGTTGGCGGCGCACGCGCGCGCCGCAAGGCAGGGAGGTGCGGCGGGGCATGAAAGCCTTGTTGACGGTTAAGAACGGCATCATCGCGGCGGTCCTGATCGGGCTTGCCGGCATCGTATACGTCATCGGGTCGGCGCTCGTCAGTTCCGAAAAAGGTCCGCTGGACACGTTCGCCACCGGCGCGATGTCCGATTTTCGCACCGCATCCGATCCGCCCGACCAGCCGCTGACCGCCCTTTTGACCGGCTCGGGCGAAGAGATCACCCTCGCCGACAAGCGCGGCAAGGTGGTCCTGGTGAATTTCTGGGCGACCTGGTGCGCGCCCTGCGTGGTGGAGATGCCCTATCTCGACACGCTGCAGGCGCGCTACGGATCGGACGAGTTCGAAGTGATCGCGGTGTCCATGGACCGCACGATCGACGAAGCGCGCGACTTCTATGAGCGCCACGGGCTGAATAATCTGGCGCTCTATCACGACCAGTCCTTCCGCGCGGCCATGGCGGCCGGCGCGCGCGGCCTGCCGCTCACGGTTCTGTACGACCGGACCGGCGCGGAAATCGGCCGGCTCGACGGCGAAGCCGAATGGGCGAGCGAAGAGGCGTTCGCGCTGATCGAGGCGGCGATCGAGCGGTATTAGATGGCGATCGCCGCGCTTCGGCCTCCCGCGAAGAGGGAACACAGGAACCCTCGGCGCCCGGGGGTGACATCACCGTCTTACCCAGGCTTCATTTGTCAGACCGGCGGCTTCGCGCTCGCCTTCGGCGCAACAGGAAAGACCGCCATGATCCGCACGCTTTTCGCCGCCGCTGCGCCCGCCCACGCCCGGGAGGCGCCCGGCGCGGCGCTCGACGCGCTCTACGCCGTCCTCTCCGGGCCCGCCGGAGAGGCGCGCGACTGGGACCGGTCCGGTCCTTGTTCATTGCAGGCGCGCGCATGAGCGTGGCGGTGCCCGGCGAGGGGCGCGTGGGCGACCTTGAGCGTGGAGGATTACATCGCGCGCAACGGCGCGGCGCTGTCGCGGATCGGCTTCACCGAGACCGAGACGGCGCGGCGCACCTGTTTCTACAGCGAGATGGCGACCACCCAGTCGGCCTATGAGGCCGTGCGCGCCGACACCGGCGAGACCGTGGCCGGAGGCGTGAGTTCGCTGGTGATCATGGAGACGGGCGAGGGCTGGACGATCGCCCCGCTCGCCAGGCGGCCCGCCGACGCGGCCTGGCCGCCCGAAGCCGGGCTCGCCTCCATCGCGCAATAGCCGGCGGAACGCCCGCCGGGCTTCGCCGTTGTAGGGGCATGGCGGAGGGTGAATCCCGAGTCCGGAACACTGGCGGCCTTGCGCGGACTCTGGATCTGAGCGGGCTGACCTTCTATGGCGTCGGCACGGTGCTGGGCGCGGGCATTTTCGTCGTTGTCGGCGAAGTGGTGGCGGAGGCCGGCCCGCTGTCGCCGCTGGCCTATCTGCTGGCCGCCGTGGTCGCGCTGACCACGGCGCTGTCCTTCGCCGAGCTCGGCGCGCGCATTCCGACCGCGGGCGGCCCCATCGATTATGTCGAAAAGGCCTTCGGAAGACCCTGGCTCGCCAACATGACCGGCTGGGCCCTGGCGGCGGCCAACATCGTGTCGGGCGCCACCATCACGACAGGCTTCGTCAGCTATCTGGGCGGATTCGTCGACGTGCCCGGCTGGGCGGCCTCGACCGGGCTTCTGGTCTTGCTCGGGGCGATCTCCATCGCAGGGATCAAGCAGAGCGCCTGGTTCATGACCGTCACGACGCTTGTTGGGCTCGTCACGCTGCTCGTGGTGATCTGGGCGCGGCGCGAGGCGGTGCTGGACGCGCCCGCGCAGATGGCGGAGGCGCTTGGCGGGCTGGACGCGGCGGCGCTGTCGGGTCTCTACGCCGGCGCGTTTCTGGCCTTCTATTCCTTCATCGGGTTCGGCGACATGGTCCAGACCGCCGAGGAGACGCGCCAGGTTCAAAAGACCCTGCCGCGCGCCATAATCATCACGCTCGTGACCGTGTTCGTGTTCTACATCCTGATCAGCGCCGCCCTCGTCGGCGGGGAGCCGGTCGACTGGAACCGCGCCGACGCGCCGGTGGTCAAGGCGGCGGCCCTTGAGGGTTATCCGGCCCTGCCGATCGGGATCGCCAGCCTTCTGGTGATCGTCAACGGCGGGCTGACGCAAATCGTCACCGCGGCGCGCCTGTTGTTCGATCTCGGACGCGACGAACGCGGGGCGCCGCGCTGGCTCGGCAAGGTCGAACCGCGCACCCGCACACCTGCGCTCGCCACGCTTCTGGTGCTGGGCGTGGTGCTGACTCTGACCTTGCTGGTGCCGCTCAAAGGATTGGCGAATCTCACCAGCCTCGTTGTCCTGATCGTGTTTATAGGGGTGAACGCCTCGCTCTGGCGGCTGAAGGGACGCGAACAGCCCGACGGCGTGCCCAACCTGCCGGTCGTCATGCCGATCACCGGCGTGATCCTCTCGGCCGCCGCGGTGATCGGACAACTTGTCCTCTGGATCGGGAGTTCCTGAAGCCCGTCCGTCTCAGCCCGACCGGTTGAGACGGTCGCGGTCGGGTTCCACGCGCCAGGCCGCGCCGGTGCGGCACAGTGTGAGCGTGCGTTCATCCATGTCGCCGTGGGCGGTGTAGGTCTCGAGGCGCACCGTACGGCAGTCGCCGAGCCGGCCCGCCGCGGCGGGGCCCGGCGCGGCGGCGCCGCGCAACAGAACTTCGTCGAGACGCCAGCGCACCGTCCCACCCCGCTCCAGAGCCGCAGCGGCGGCGGACGCGATGCGCTGGCGGGTGCACATGCTCAGCGCCGCGCCCAGGCGCCGGTCGAGACGCGCCCCGCCCAGAGGATCGTCGCCGGCGCGCGGCGAGCAGTCCACGGCGGTGAGGGTTTCAAACAACACCGCGCCGTGGCGCTCGGACAGCTCGGGCGCGTAGCCTGCGAGCTCGGGCGCCGACGCGCCCTGCGCCCAGCCGGCCGCGCTCCACAGCGCGGCGCAGGCGGCGGGGATGACGGGATTGCGGATCATCGGGACGCCTTTCGCTCGGGCATCCCCCTCATTTGAAGACAACCCCTTGCGCACGCGGCGGTTCCGGCTCTGGCGGCTGGCGCGCCGCCTGGTCCACCGGAGCCCAGCCGCGCGCCTCGTCGCTGCAGACGGTGACGCTCTGGCTTTGGTACCAGCCCTCGGGGCTGAACACTGCCGTTTCGGCGCGCCGGCGGTCGTGGGCGTATGCAAGGCATGGCGGCGCCCGCCGTGACGACGCCGCGATAGCCCGTGGCCGCCGGTTCGCCGCACCGGCGCCGCATTCGCCTCCCGCGGCCGGGAACGAAGCCCGCCCGCCGCCGTTTGGCGGGGGGCTCGTAGACAGAAGGAGACCCGCCATGAAAGTCCTCGTCGCCGGCGCCCACGGCGCAGTCGGTTCCCATCTGGTGCGCGCCCTGAACGCGCGCGGCCACGCCGTCGCCGCCGGGGTTCGCAAGCCTGATCAATTCGACGCGATGCGCGAGATGGGCGCCGAACCGGTCATGCTGGACCTGACGACGCCCGAGCAGTTCGACGCGGCCCTGTCCGGCGCCGATGCGGTGGTCTTCGCCGCCGGCTCGGGCGGAAACGACCTGGA
Source organism: Oceanicaulis sp. (assembly GCA_046542605.1). Lineage (GTDB taxonomy): Bacteria > Pseudomonadota > Alphaproteobacteria > Caulobacterales > Maricaulaceae > Oceanicaulis. The sequence goes on from JBKHAZ010000009.1 coordinate 16,442, forward strand.
ACGCGTCGACCGCGACGGCGCCATCGCGCTCGCCGATCACGCCCGCGACAGCGGGACCGAGCGCTTTGTCATGCTCAGCTCTGTCTACGCCGACCGCCCGGACGAAGGGCCTGAAAAGCTGCAGCCTTATCTGCGCGCCAAGAAGGCCGCCGACGAGCACCTGCAGCAGAGCGGGCTCGACTTCACGATCGTGCGCCCCGGCGCGCTCACCGATGACGGCCCGGAAGGCCATATCGCCACCGGAACGCATTTCGAGGGCGAAGATGCTCAGATCAGCCGCGCCGACGTCGCCGAGACCCTCGCCGAGGTGATCGACCATCCCGACACGGCGGGCGAGACCTTCGAGATCATCAGGGGCCATACGCCGATCAAGGAGGCGGTGGAGAAGGTGTAGAGCAAGGCAGCCGGTCCCCGGCGGCGAGACCGGCGATCGAACCGGGGAGCGTTTTTGCGACGAAACCGGGTCCGCGTCACCCCGCCAAGAGCCCGCCGCAGCCCGATCGAAACAAAAAAGCCCCGGAGCGACGCGCCGGGGCTTTCTCGTTTCAGACGCTGCGGCGCCGGCCTAGTATCCGGCCTTGCCCAGTTCTTCTTCAAGCTCGGGCACGGCCTGGAACAGGTCGGCGACGAGCCCGTAATCGGCGACGGAGAAAATCGGGGCTTCCTCGTCCTTGTTGATCGCCACGATGACCTTGGAGTCCTTCATGCCGGCCAGGTGCTGGATCGCCCCGGAAATGCCCACGGCGATGTAGAGTTCGGGCGCGACGACCTTGCCGGTCTGGCCGACCTGGTAGTCGTTCGGCACGAAGCCGGCGTCCACGGCGGCGCGGCTGGCGCCGACGGCGGCGTTCAGCTTGTCGGCGACCTTCTCGAGGATGGCGAAGTTCTCACCATTGCCCATGCCGCGACCGCCGGAGATGACGATCTTGGCGCCGGCGAGTTCCGGACGGTCGGACTTGGAGAGCTCCTCGGAGACGAATTCCGAGGACGCGCTCGGCGCCGGGGCGTCGATCGTCTCCACCGAAGCCGAGCCGCCGTCGCCGACCTTTTCAAACGTCGTCGGACGCACGGTGATGACTTTCTTCGCGTCGGCAGACTTCACCGTCATCATGGCGTTGCCGGCGTAGATCGGACGGACGAAGGTGTCGGGACCTTCCACAGCGGTGATGTCGGAAATCTGCGCCACGTCCAGCTTGGCGGCGACGCGGGGCATGAAGTTCTTGCCCACCGTGGTGGCCGGAGCAAGGATGGCGTCATACGGATCGGCGATCGAGACCACGAGGGTCTCCATGGCTTCGGCCAGCCACTTCTCCAGATGATCGCTCTCGGCGTGCAGCACCTTGGCCGCACCGTCGAGCTTGGAGGCGGCTTCGGCGACCGCGCCGCAATCCTTGCCCGCGACCAGGACATGGATGTCGCCGCCAAAGCCCTTGGCCGCCGTCATGGCGGCGCGGGTGGCGTCGTTGAGATCGGTGTTGTCGTGTTCGGCGATGACGAGAACGGACATTTACAGCACCCCCGCTTCGTTCTTCAGTTTCGAGACCAGCTCCTGAACGCTCTCCACCTTCACGCCCGCTTCACGCTTGGGCGGCTCGGTGACTTTCAGCACTTCAAGGCGCGGGCTGACGTCGACGCCGAAATCCTCCGGCGTCTTGGCGTCGATGGGCTTGCGCTTGGCCTTCATGATGTTCGGCAAGGAGGCGTAGCGCGGCTCATTGAGGCGCAGGTCGGTGGTGACGATGCCCGGCAGGGCGATCTTGATGGTCTGCAGCCCGCCGTCGACTTCGCGGGTGACCTTCAGAGCGTCGCCGTCCTTCTCCACCGCCGAGGCGAAGGTCGCCTGCGGCCAGCCCATCAGGGCGGCCAGCATCTGGCCGGTGGCGTTGGAGTCGTCGTCGATCGCCTGCTTGCCGAGAATGACGAGGTCGGGGCTTTCCGCCTCGATCACGCCTTTCAGGATTTTCGCTACGGCCAGCGGCTCGACGGTCTGGTCGGTGGTGACGTGAACGCCGCGGTCTGCGCCCATGGCGAGCGCGGTGCGGATCGTCTCCTGAGCCTGGGCCGGGCCGATGGAGACCGCGATGATCTCCTCGGCGACGCCCTTCTCCTTCAGACGGATCGCCTCTTCCACGGCGATCTCGCAGAAGGGGTTCATGCTCATCTTCACATTCGCCAGGTCGACGCCGGTCTGGTCGGGCTTGACCCGGACCTTGACGTTATAATCAACCACCCGTTTGACGGGGACGAGGATCTTCATCAACGGCTCCGGTATTTGTTGCATTGAGCGGACGCATCAGGCGGCGCGTCCGCGGACAGTCAGGCTTGAATCTAGGCGCGGAACCTGCCCTCGCCACCGGGGTAAGTCAACGCGTCGCACGCGCCCTGTCCGGACAAGCGCAGTGTTCGTGCGTGCGCTGCAGCAAAAAACGGCACGGCCGGCCGCGGGCGTCCGCGGCCGGCCGTTTCGATCGCAGCGGTGACGGACCGGCTTACTCGCCGCCGGCTTCCTCATCGGTGACGAGGGCGAGCTCGGTCTCGATGTCCAGCGTGATCTCGTCGGAGACCGCCGGCACGGCGTAGCCGAGCCCCCACTGGGACCGCTGCAGCGTGCCCGAGGCGGAGAAGCCGGCGACCTCGTCGCCGCTCATCGGGTGGGGACCCTTTTGGTTGAGCGTGACGTCCAGGGTCACCGGATGGGTCTGGCCGAGCAGGGTGAGGTCGCCGGTCATGGTGCCGGTCTCGCCGTCCTCGGTCGCAAACTCGGTCGCGACGAAGCGGGCGGTGGGATATTCGGCGGTGTTGAACAGATCGTCGCTGTTGAGGTGCCCCTCGAAGCGCTCCTGGTTCGCGCCCACCCAGAACCCGCCGGGCAGGTTGAAAGTGATGTCCACGGTGGAGTTTTGCGGCTCTTCAAAATCGAGCAGCAACACTCCGTCATAGTCGGTGAAGTGGATCGACTGCTCGGACAGGCCGAGATGTTCCCACGTGGCGCGGATGGTGGAGTGGCTCTTGTCGAATTCGTATTCAGCCGGCTCTGCAAACGCGGCGGTGGCGGCGAACGGGGCGGCGAGGAAGGCCGCCAGCGAGGCGGCGGCGTAGGCGGTCTTCATGGAAGCATCCCTCCAGCATGGTTCATAGCTGCGGCGTCGCGCCGCACCGTCATATTTGGGCGCCCCCCGCCCGCTCCGCCACCCTTGAGAGCGAAATATCAGAATTCCGTCATGGAAGGAATGGGCTCATCGCCCAGCCCCGGGCGTCCATTTGACGTCGCCGCGCCCGTCGTCATTGGCGATGCGCGCCGCCACGAACAGAAGATCGGACAAGCGGTTGAGATAGGTGATGACCGGCTCGTTCACCGGCTCGCCGGTGGAGGCGAGCGCCACGACGCGGCGCTCGGCGCGGCGGGTGATGGTGCGCGCCAGATGCAGCCTCGCCGACGCCTCGCTTCCCCCGGGCAGGACGAAGCTGTCCAGCGGCTCGAGCCGGGCGTTCAGCGCGTCGATCTCGCGCTCCAGCCGCTTGGTCTGTTCGGCGATCATGCGCAGCGGCTCCCAGTCCAGCGCTTGGCCACGGTCGGGCACGCATAAATCGGCGCCCAGATCGAACAGATCGTTCTGAACCCGGGTCAGGGTCGGCGTTAACTCGTGCTCGGGACCCAGCGCGGCGACGGCGAGGCCGATCGCGGCGTTGGCCTCGTCCACAGCGCCGTAACTTTCCACGCGCGGATCGTGCTTGTCCGCCTCGCTCATGTCGCCAAGCCGGGTGCGGCCGGAATCTCCGGCCTTGGTGTAGATTTTCGTCAAGCGAACCATGAGCCTCTCCCTGAACCGTCGAGGCTATGCGCGCTCGCCCGGCGACGCAAACCGATCAGTCGGCTAGCCGCCGGCGAGCTGATTTTTCAGCCAGAACCCGGCGACGATCACCAGGACGGCGACGAACTGGAACAGGACGCGCAGCCGCATCAGCCGATTGGACCAGGACCGGCCGAAATCCCCGCCGCGAAACAGGGCGTAAATTCCCGCCGCCAGGATCACGAAAACCGCGGCGAGCAGGACGTAGAGCAGAATATCGATGAACTGGAGCATGGCGCGGACATAAGCCTCGCAGCCGCATCTGACAATCACCTGCGGCGGCGCGCCGCGCACCGCCAAGCCCCCCGGTACATACGGTTTTTAAGATTTCGTTGTTTATGTGTCGCGAATATTGTTAGACGATCGGGGCGCCGGAACGGCGAGGACAGGGCGAATGCGCGACATGGGGACATCCCGAGTGACGCGGCGCGACATGCGTCGTGAGGCCACCAAAGCCGCCGTGCTGGACGCGGCGCGCAAAGTGTTTCTCGCCCAAGGCTTCGACGGGGCGACGATCAAGATGATCGCCGACGAAGCCGGCGTGTCGCCAGGCACGGTGCTCAACGCCGAGCCCTCGAAGGCTGCGCTCCTGGTGGCGATCCTGCGTAAGGAGTACCAGGCCATGGCCGAGGCCTGCGAGCAGATGGAGGCGGCGCTTTCCGGTCCCGCCACCGAGCGGCTGAGCACGCTGCTGCACGTGCTGCTTGAGGCCCATTCGCGCCACGCCGAACTGTTCGCCGCCGCGATCGGTCACGCCTGGCTGGTCTCCGATCCGACCTATCAGGCCGCGTTCGAGAAGATGGAGTTCGCCTGGGCCTCGGTGCGCCGCACGCTGCAAAGCGGAATCGCGGCGGGCGAGCTGCGCGCCGATCTGGATGTGGAGCAGGCGTTCTGCGTGCTCAACGATCTCGTGCTCGGTGCGCTGCGCGAAGCGCGCAAGGATGGCGGCGAGGATCCGCGCGAGGCGCTCTCGCGGCGCCTTGCGGTCATCGTCGGCGGGCTGCGCGCCTAGGTGCGGTAGCGCAGCACTTTCGGCTTCACCGGGTTCTCGAACGCCCGCCCCTCCTCGCGCGACCTGGCCCATTCGCGTTTCAGACGCCGGTACCAGACCATCAGCGTGTCGGCGTCCGGGATCTGCATCAGCGCCGGCTTGTGCGCGAGACCTTCGCCCTGGAGACGCATGATGCGGGCGTCCTGCTCCAGGAAGGTCTTGGTGAACGGCCGGGCGAACGGCTTGATGAGATCGAGCGTCGGCGCGTTCCAGTACATGATCTCGCGGATCTCGCAGAGCGTCTCGGTGATCGGCGTGATCGCCGCCAGGCCCAGAAAGGAATGGCGCTCGGTGGTGATGCTTTCCGCGCGCAGCCCAGGCAGGAGAAACTGGATCTCCACCTTGACCCCCGGACCCAGAAGCCAGGTGTAGAGCGGTGAATTCACCGGCGCATGGGACAGCATGGTGAAGCCCATCGCGCTTGGCGCGTAGTGCTTCTCCTTCTCCTTCAGCGTCTTGGAGCTGCGCCACAGCGGGCTTTTGTGCACGAACGGGGTGTGGGCCGGATCGATGAGCCCGATCACCGCATGGTCCATGTGACAGGCGAGCGCCGCGGTCTCCACATAGCGCACGCGGCCTTCGCTCGCCCCGTTCTTCAGGACCATGCGATCAAAGCGCGGCGGGCCGCCTTCCGGCGCGGCGCCGGGCCGTGAGGGCATGTAGACCCAGATCAGATCGTCCTGCTCGGTCACGGCGTACGCGCGAGCGGCGATCCTTGTGACGTCGAAATCCTGCCCCTCCACCAGCGAGGGGATGTGACGGCAGACCCCGTCGCCCGCCCCGAACCGCCAGCCGTGATAGGGGCATTCCACGCTCAGCTCGCCGTCGGATTCGGTGACCATCCGACCGGCCGAGAGCGGAACGGCGCGGTGCGGGCAGATATCCCTGAGCGCGAACGGCGTCCCGTCGGCCTTGCGGCCCATGACCATCGGCTCGCCCAGATACATGCGCTTGTGCAGCTTGCCGGATTTGAGCTCGCGCGCGGTCATGGCGACATACCAGATGTCGCGCAGAAGCGGCCCGCCCTCGGCGCGGAACGGATCGTCCTTGGTCGTGGAAGGCGCCTCGCCGGCGGTGATCTCGGTCATGGGCCCGGTTTAATCTGCGGGGCGGCGGGCGTCGAGGGTCCGGGCCGCGCGCGCTGCGCCGCGTAGACGCCCAGCAGGACCAGTCCCGCCCCCGCCCACTGGATCGGCGCAAGCGCCTCGCCCAGAAGCACCCACCCCGCCGCAGCGGCGACCACGGGCTGGACGAGAATGATCAGCGAGGCGAGCGCGGCCGGCGTGCGCCCGAGCCCGAACGCCACCCCGCCCTGCCCGGCCACGTGGGCCACGACGCCGAGCGCGATCAGCGGCCACCAGCCCGCCGCCGTCGCCGGCAGGAGCGGCTCGTTGAAGCCCAAGGTGAGCAGAAGGGTCAAAGGAGACGCCACCAGCGTCGACCAGAACATCACCTGCACCGTCGCCGCCCCGGCCCGGCGCGCCGCGCGCACCGCCAGGAAATAGGCCGCATACCAGCAGGCGGTGAGCGCGCTGAGCCCGTCTCCGGGCAGGCGTTCGGGCGAGAGCTGGACATTCGCCGCCGACAATAGCGCCGCACCGGCCAGAGCCAGCCCGCCGGCGATGAGGAACCGCGCATTGATGCGCTCACCCAGAAGAAAGACAGCCGCCAGCGTGACCGGGATGGGGGTGAGATTGGCCAGCAGGGTGGCGTTGGCGGCGGTCGTGATCTTGATTCCGGCATGCCAGAAGGCGAGATCCCCGGCGAAGAACACGCCGGCCAGAAGCAGCATTTTCCGGCCCGGCGGCCGCGTCAGGGGCTGGCCGGCGCGCCGGCGCGACCGGCTGCGATCGATAAAAAGCCAGACCGTCAGCACCGGAAGCGCGAACGCCAGGCGCCAGAAGGCGATCGCTTGCGGGCCGAGATCGGACGCTTTCACCAAAATCGGCGCAAACCCCAGCAGCCCCGCAGCCAGAAACAGCACGGCCACGCCGGCCAGCGCGCCGCGCGCGCCCTCTTCGTGCGATGCGGCCGGCGTCTGCGCCATGGCCCGGTCTCCTCACACCCGCGAACCCGGGTGGCCGTAGGCCAAAGCGCGCGGACGCGCAACGGGGCGGGCCGGCATCATCCCCCAGCGTCACCCCCCGGCCCCGTCCGGGGGACCCGTTCCGTAACCGGAGGAGCAAGACGCCCAACCGCTCCGGCATGGGCGGCAAGGACAAGACCGGCCATGACAGGAGAGCGGGCGAGCGAGGACCGGCGCCGGCGCTTGAGGCGCCTATCCGCGCCCCGGCCCTTTTCTGCGGGATCAAGAGGCGTTCTTTCTCATTGCAGGCTGCCGCCGGTCCGGCGCTTACGGACCGGACGGGGACGGCGCGGACCCGGTCGTCGCAGCAATAGTAGTCGAAGTCTCAGGCCCTGTGCGGGGAGAAGCGCCCCCTCTCCCGCCGCAAACCGAGGCGGTGCTTGCACATGCACGATGGATATCCGTCCGGGCGGACTCCCGCTCAGCCGTGGAGTTTCAGCGCCGCGCCTACCTCAGGAAAGGCAGCAGGCTGACCTGGCTCAGCGAGGCGAAGGTGCGCGCGGAGACCTCCACGGCGGTCTGGCCTTGCTGGAAGCGGCTGGCGGCTTCGGCCATGTCGGCGTCTTCGATCCCGGCGGTCATTTCGGTGAGATAATCGCTGCGCTCCTTGTGGGCCACGATACTACGCTCCAGCCGGGCCTGCTTGGCGCCGTTCTCGCCCATGGCGTCGTTGATCGTCTCGAACGCGGAAATGACGTTGGCGATCTCGGTGCGCAGGAAGGCTTGTTGGATTTCGCTGACCGGGCCGTCGAAGGGCCCTTCGGTCCCGGCGTCGAAGTCGGCGATGCGTTCGAACACGGCCATGAGCCCGCCGGCGACCTCCTCGGCGGTGCGGTTGACGTCGATGACCGTGTCTTCGTCGATGCGCGCGCTCTGGCGCCGGCCGGGATCGGCGAACACCGCCGAGGTGTTCGGCGCCGCCGCCTGCAGATCGCCAAGCGTCTGCGCGTTGACCGGCGCATAGTCGGTGCGGGCGCCGGAGAACACGAAGCTGCCGGCGAATTTCGTGCCTAGCGCCCCCACGGTGCGGTCGAAGGCCTCCTGCACCTGGGCCATGAGCGCGGTGCCGTCCGCCGTGGTCAGCGCCGTGCGCAGCTGGTTGGCGGCGTCCGAAAGCTCGCGATAGGCCAGGTCCTGCACCTCCAAACGATTGGCGAGGCGCTCGTTGGCGGTGGCGAAGCTGTCGGCGCGCACTTTCGCGGCGCGCGCGGTGAGGATGGTTTCCGCGGCGTTGCCGTAGCCCTTGAGGTCGGGCGCCTTCTTGCCGGTGGACAGCTGCTCGCGCGCGTCGAAGCTGTCGCGCTGAGCCTTCATCAGGTCCATCAGGGCGGACTGGGAGGCGGCCTGTGTGGAGATGCGCATGGGTCTGGCCTCCTTAGATATTCAGCAGCGTGTCGGTCATTTCCTTGGCCGCCTGCAGAAGGCGCGCCGAGGCGTTATAGGTCTGCTGATACAGCGTCATGCGGGCGAGCTCTTCGTCGAGATTGACGCCTTCGACATCGGCGCGCTTCTGATCTGCGGCGGTCTTTACAGAGCTCGCCGCCATTTCGGCGCGCTCGGCGCGTGCGGCGCGCGCACCCACATCGCCGGCGAACCGCGAGGCGTATTCCGACAGCGAGGCGCGCCCGGCCGCGAGCCCGCCCGCTCCAGCGAAGTCGCGCTTGGTGTTGAAAGCCGAGAACAGCTCCTGTCCGCCGCGATTGTCGCCCTTGGTCAGCACCACGTCATTGATCGACGCGCTGTCCAGGTCGACCTTGGCGAAGGCCAGACGCGAGGCATCCGCCCGGATCGCCGGGTCCACCTGGAAGGCCTCGGCCCGGTTCATCCGCGCCGCGTCGCCCAGGCCGAAAAGCTGGGTGAAGGACAGGCCGGTGTTTCCGCGCTGGGTGGAATCGGACGTGACGGAGATCTCGTAAGACCCGTATCCCGGAGCGGCGTTGAACTGCAGCGCGCCGTTCGCGTCCAGCGCAAAGCTTCCGTATCGCCCGAGCCCGCTCGCCGGGTCGTTCAACGCCGCGAGTTGATCGGCGAGCGTGGCGCCGGTCACCGGGACCGAAAGCTCGAGCCCGCGCAGCCCGTCCGGGGTCTCGACCTTGAAGCCGAGCGCGCCGCCCGGATTGAGCCCGTGGGCGGAGGCCGCCGACAGGCCGGTTTCGAAAAAGCCGGGCCGCTCGCTCTCGACCAGATCGTTGAGGCCGAAGAAGTGGGAAAACCCGCGCCCGCCGATCGACATCGGGTTGGCCGGATCCTGCTGAAGCGCCAGTTCGGCGCCGTCGGTGGTCTCCAGCACCAGCCGGCCGTCGGTGAAGCTGGCGTCTATCCGGCCGAAGAAATTGGTGTTGATCGCCGCGACCAGCTCGTCGATCGAGTTCGCCGGCGCTCCGTTGAGGAGAAACCCGTCGGCGGTGGCTTCGATTTCGACGCCCCAGACAAGGTCGCCGTCGCCGTCCACCGCCGCCAGCCGCGCCACGCCCGAGCCTTGCGGCGTATCCGAACCGAGCAGGCCGGTGTTGCGTCCTTCGAGCCGCTCCACACCGGGATAGGCGACGGCGTCGTTATGGGCGGTGTTCATCGCATCAGCCGCACCGGCGGCGAATTCGGCGAGCCCGCCGGCGAGCGCCGGCAGCTCGGTGTCGCGCAAATCGAGAAAGCCGCGGATTTCGCCCGAGCGAATCGACGGGGTGATGTCGACCATGGCGCCGGACGCGGAGACCGTGGCGGTGATCGGCCCGTAATCGATGCCGTATGCGCCGGTGCCGGAGGCCAGATAGCTCAGTTCGAGGCGGGAATTATCCAGCAGGCCCACCCCGTTTTCGGTGCGGATGAACATCCGCCCATCAGCCTGGATCTCGGTCTTGACGTCCATCAGAGAGGACAGCTCGTCGAGCAGTTCCGCCTGTCGGTTCTGGGCGCCGGTGGTGTCGGCGGAACTGGCGCTGAGCGACTGGACCTCGGAGTTCAACTCCTGAAGTTCGGCGAGAATCTCGTTCACCCGCGTCACGCCTGCGGCGACGCGCTTGTCGGCTTCGTCCCGCAAGGCGCGCACCTCCGTGGACAGGCGCCGGGCCTCGTCGAAGAAGCTCTGCAGATCGCTCGCCGCGGACAGGCGCGAGACCTGTTCGGCGCTGTCTGCGGCGGCGGCGCCGATGGAGGCGACGGCCTGGTTGAGGCGGCCGAACAGCGAACCCTCGTCATCGGTGGAGCCGAACTGGGCTTGGAGCCGGTCGAGCGCCTCGGCCATGGCGGTGGCCGCCGCCGCATCCGATGAGGCGCGCATGGAGGCGGCCTGAAGATAGCGGTCGGTGACCCGGGCGATGCCGGTGATCTCCACGCCCATGCCCTGGCCGGCCGAATTGCGTGCGGTCTGATTGAGCTCGGTGCGGGCGTAACCCGGCGTGTTGCTGTTGGCGACATTGTTGGACGCGGTGCGCATGCCCAGCTGGGCGGCCTGCAGCCCCGACAGGGCGTTCCCGATCACTCCGTTCAACGCCATTTCACGCTCCCATCGATCGTCCGCACGGCAAAAAGCACTCGCTCGGCGGCAAAATCTGCCGCGTCGCGGCGCCGGCCGCAGGACTCGGCTTGCAGCGAGTAATTCCCGTAACGCTCTGCCATATATGCGGTTTTCATCGCGGTCATTCTCCAGCGGCGTTCGGCCGCCCGGGGCTTCTGCTCTTATCCAGCGCAAGCCTCGGGCCAGAACGCCGGGCGATGAAAACGCTGGTCTTTCAATCCGCTCTCAACGTGCGGCGGGGCGCGGCAGAGTCTGCCGCCGCAAGCCGGGCAGAGTCTGCCGCCCGGCGCCGAACCACCTCGTTAAACCCTCATTAATTACTGATTTATAAGGTGATTTTCGATTCCGACGAAGTGGCGCGGCCTTTGCAGGACCTCCGCCGGACCGGCGCACAAAAGGCGCGCCGCCTTTGTAAAGACGCAGCAAAACGCGCGCACCCCAGCTTTAAAGGATCGACTGCGCGCATGCCGTCGTCACCGCCCATTCCGGCCGGCTTCTTCGCCGGCGCGTCCTCCGTCACGCCGCGCGTGTCCGGCGCCGAACCCGGCCGCGAGGGGGCGGGCGCGTTCGAAGCCGCCCTGGCCGCGCTGACCGGCGCGACGGGACCGGCGCGCTCGGATCAGCCGAAATCAGGGTCTTCCGCCGCAGGCTCGCAGCCTGGCGGCGAACAGGCTGAAGTCGAGAACAGCGGAACGCACGCTGGCGAGACCGGTGCGCCGCGTGTCGACATCACCACGGCTGAAGCCGGTGCTGCGCCGGCGCAGGCCTCCCCTGCACAACCCAAGCCGGAGCAAGACAAGCCCGCCCAACCGCTCACCGAAGCGGAGCGTTCGACCTCGAGCGGTGCCGCCCGCCCCTCCAGCTCCGGCGCGGCGACCGCAGCGGATGCGCCCGCAGCTGCGCAAAACCGCGCGAGCGACGCCTCTTTCAATCGTCCCGCGCCGCGCACGGATGCGCGCACCGCCGACGGGCGCGCTTCGGACCGCCCGGCGCAGGTTGCAGGCGCGCCCGGGGCCGACGCCCGGCGAGAGGCCGCCTTATCCGGCGCGCCGGCCGTGGAGACGCCGCGGCCCGCCGCCGCCGCCGACACTGCGGCGGTCTCGAACAAGAAGGCTGACGGGGCGATCGCTTCGAAAGCCATGGCGGTGGAAGCGCCCCGCGCCCCCCGCTCGGCGGAGGCCCTCGCCGTGGCGAAGGCGGCCGCCCGCGCCGAACCGCAGCAAGCGCCGGCGGCGCCCTCGGTGCGATCGGGTTCCACCGCGCCCGCATCGCAAGCCGCTGAAAGCGACGCGGCGCCCGTGAAACCTGTCTCCGGACCCCAGGGCTCAGACGACACCCGGCTGAACGCGGCCCGCGACGCTGCGCCTGCGCAGGAGCCCGACACCGCCGCGCAGATCCC
>JBKHAZ010000175.1:0-5928 GCA_046542605.1 Oceanicaulis sp.
TGGGCGCGATCAACTTCATCACGACCATCTTCAACATGCGCGCGCCGGGCATGACCCTGCACAAGATGCCGCTGTTCGTGTGGTCGATCCTGGTGACCGTGTTCCTGCTGCTGCTGGCCGTGCCGGTCCTGGCGGGCGCGCTGACCATGCTGATCACCGACCGCAATTTCGGGACGACCTTCTTCGATCCCGCCGGCGGCGGCGATCCGGTCATGTACCAGCACTTGTTCTGGTTCTTCGGTCACCCGGAAGTGTACATCCTGATCCTGCCGGGCTTCGGCATGATCTCCCATATCGTGTCGACCTTCTCGAAAAAGCCCGTGTTCGGTTATCTGGGCATGGCCTACGCCATGGTCGCGATCGGCTTCATCGGCTTCATCGTGTGGGCGCACCATATGTACACGGTGGGCCTCAACGTGAACCTGAAGGCCTATTTCGTGGCCGCCACGATGATCATCGCGGTGCCCACCGGCATCAAGATCTTCTCGTGGATCGCGACGATGTGGGGCGGCTCGATCAGCTTCCGCACCCCGATGATGTGGGCGATCGGCTTCATCTTCCTGTTCACCGTGGGCGGCGTGACGGGCGTCGTGCTGGCCAACGCCGGCATCGACCAGTCGCTGCACGACACCTATTACGTGGTGGCCCACTTCCACTACGTGCTGAGCCTTGGCGCGGTGTTCTCGATCTTCGCCGGGTTCTACTACTGGTTCGAGAAGATCTTCGGCGTGAAGTATTCCAGCGTCCTGGCCCGCACCCAGTTCTGGCTGTTCTTCGTCGGCGCCAATGTGATCTTCTTCCCGCAGCACTTCCTCGGCCTCGCCGGCATGCCGCGCCGCTATGTGGATTATCCCGACGGCTTCGCCTTCTGGAACATGGTCAGCTCCTACGGGTATCTGATCATGGCTGCGGGGATGTTCGTGTTCTTCGCGCTGCTGATCGATGCGGCCGTGCGCCGGCGTCCGGCGGAGGCCAATCCGTGGGGCGAAGGCGCGACGACGCTGGAGTGGACGCTGTCCTCTCCGCCGCCCTTCCACCAGTTCAACGAGCTGCCGAAGATCAAGTAGGCGGTCCGTTGGCCAAACGCTTGCAGCAAGGGACCTTTCGGTGACCCCAAGTTCTGCAGATCTGAAGCCGGGCGGCGCTGTTCATGCAGCGCCGCCCGAGCCTCATAAAGTCCGCGGCGCGGCGTCGGCCGCCGGCGCGTCCTGGCGCGACTATTTCGACCTGATGAAACCGCGGGTGATGACGCTCGTCGTGTTCACCGGGCTCGCAGGCCTCGTCGCGGCGCCGGGTGTAATGAACCCGCTCTCGGCTGCGATCGCGATCCTGTGCATCGCCGTGGGCGCAGGTGCGGCGGGCGCGTTCAACATGGCCTATGACGCCGATATCGACGCGGTGATGAAGCGTACACGGCGCCGGCCCGTGCCCACCGGCCGGGTTCCCGCCGGCGAAGCCTACACCTTCTGCGGCGTGATGAGCCTGGCTTCGGTGACGCTGATGGCGCTGGCGACGAACTATGTGGCGGCGGGGCTGCTGGCCTTCTCGATCTTCTTCTACGCGGTGATCTATACGATGTGGCTGAAGCGCTCGACGCCGCAGAACATCGTCATCGGCGGCGCGGCGGGCGCCTTTCCGCCGATGATCGGCTGGGCGGCCGCCACCGGTTCGGTGAGCCTCGACGCGGTCATCCTGTTCGCGATCATCTTCCTGTGGACGCCGCCCCATTCCTGGGCGCTGGCGCTTTACAAGTCGGGCGATTACGCCGCCGCCAACGTGCCGATGATGCCGGTGGCCAAAGGCGCGAAATCGACCCGGCGCCAGATCGTGGTTTACACCGTGCTCTATCTCGCCGCCACTGCCGGTCCGGTGATCACCGGGCTCGGCGGGCTGGTGTATGCGGCCGCGGCCGGGGTCGGAGGGCTGTTGTTCGCCGGTCTGGCGCTCCGGGTTCAGGCCTCGCGCGCCGGGGATGTACCCAACGCGGAAGACGAGCTTTACGCGGTGCGCGCAGGCGACAAGGCGGCGCGCGACCTGTTCGCCTTCTCAATCGCGCACCTGTCGTTGCTTTTCGCCGCACTGCTGGTCGAGCACGGCGCCGGGGCTCATATCGCCGTGTCTTCGCTGTTGCAGGGATGAGCATGACCGAAAAGTCCTCCACAAGCGACGCGCCGTCCGAACGGCGCAATGTCGATCCCTTGCAGGACGACAAGCTGCGCGACGCCCAGGGTCGCGAAATCGAGACGGTGAAGCTTACCGCGCAGGAAGAACAGGCCCGCAAGCGTCGCAATGTGGCGATCGCGCTGGGCCTGGTGGCGTTCATCGGGCTGATCTTCGTGGTGACCGTGCTGCGCATGTCGGCCAATTACAACGCAGGAGGCTGAGGTGATCGCACGCTGGTTCAAATCGCTGGACCGAAACGTCAAGGTCGTCACCGCGTGCGGCGCAGTCGCGGCGGGCATGGTGGGCATGGCCTACGCCGCGGTGCCGCTTTACGACCTGTTCTGCCGGGTCACCGGCTATGGCGGTACGACGCAGATCGCCCAGTATGATCCCGGCGCGGTGCTCGATCGGGAAGTCACCGTACGCTTCGACGCCTCGGTCAATCGCGACTTTCCCTGGGCCTTCGAGCCGCTGCAGCGCGAGATGACGGTGCGGGTCGGCGAGACCGCGCTCGCCTTCTATCGCGCCACCAACACCACCGAGCGGCCGGTCACCGGCGTGGCGAGCTATAACGTCACCCCGTTCAAGGTCGGGCCGTACTTCTCCAAGCTGGAATGCTTCTGTTTCGACGAACAGACGCTTCAGCCGGGCGAATCGATGGATATGCCGGTGATCTTCTTCGTCGATCCGGCGATGGACGAAGAGGCGCGGCTGGACGACATTCGTACGATCACACTGTCCTACACCTTCTTCGCCGCGGGCGATGAGGGCGTGTACGAGACCGCACAGGCGGACGCGGCCGAGGGACAGGCGTCGTAACAGCGTGCGCCGCAGTGCGCGGCGTGTATCGCAATTGATGACCGGAGGGGGTGGGGCTATACACGCCGCCGACCGGAACAAACAGGACTGGCAGGAGACGATTCATGGCCGGCGGCGCCGTCAAACACGACTACCACCTCGTTGATCCGAGCCCGTGGCCCTTCGTGGCTTCGCTGGGTGCGTTCGTTCTGTGCTTCGGCCTCGTGGTCTTCATGAAAGGCCTTGTCACCGACGACGCCAGCTGGGCCTATTTCTTCATGGCCAAGGGCTCGCCCTGGCTGCTTCTGCTGGGCGTCGGTCTTGTCATCTACGTGATGTTCGGCTGGTGGGGCGACGTTATCAAGGAAAGCCGCCAGGGCGATCACACGCCGGTGGTGGATCTGGGTCTGCGCTACGGCATGATCCTGTTCATCGTGTCCGAAGTGATGTTCTTCGCAGCGTGGTTCTGGATCTTCTTTGAAATGGCGATCTTCCACGGCGTGCGCGCCGGCCCTGAATGGTACGGCCCGGCCATCGGCGCGGACTTCTCCGGGTGGGAGGCCGGCGTGCCGGGGGTGGAGACGTTCGATCCCTTCCACCTGCCACTGATCAACACGCTGGTCCTGCTTCTGTCGGGCACCACGGTGACCTGGGCGCACCACGCGCTGCAGCATGACGACCGCAAGGGCGCCAAGCTTGGCCTCCTGCTCACAGTGATCCTGGGCTTCTGCTTCACCCTGCTGCAGATCTACGAGTACACCCACGCCCATTTCGACTTCGCCGGCAATCTTTACGGCGCGTCCTTCTTCATGGCGACGGGCTTCCACGGCGCGCACGTGATCATCGGGACGATCTTCCTGGCCGTGTGCCTGATCCGCCTGATGGCCGGCCACTGGACCGCCCAGAAGCATTTCGGTTTCGAAGCCGCGGCCTGGTACTGGCACTTCGTCGACGTGGTCTGGCTGTTCCTGTTCGTCTTCGTCTACGTCGCCTTCCAGGGTCTGGGCACGTACTAGGAGTCGTCCACGGTTTGGCTCACCAACCCAATCCCGTCTCCGCCGGCCTGAAAGGGCGCTGCCCGGCCTGCGGAGACGGGCCCATGTTTTCCGGCTACATCGAACTTGCAGATCGGTGCCGCGCCTGCGGCGCCGATTTTTCGTCTGCGGACGCCGGCGACGGCCCGGCGGTGTTCATCATGTTCGCCGCCGGCTTCATCGTGGTGCCCCTGGTGTTGATGGTGGAACTCGCCTTCGCCCCGCCGACCTGGGTGCACCTGATGCTCTGGTTTCCCCTGACCGCCGCTCTGGTCGGCGGCCTGCTGCGTCCGTTCAAGGGCGTGCTGTTCGCGCTGCAATACCGCAACAAAGCCGCCGAGGGCCGCCTCGACGAGGACTAGGACCCGCCGGGCCCGTCGCTCGCGCAGGTCCCGGCGGCCCTCCCGACGGGTTTCGACATGCAGGGCGGTCCGCCCGCGGCCGGCGCAGCGCGCGATCCGCGGGCGGTTTGAGGGTCCCGGCGCGCCGGTCTACTCCTCGGCCCCGCCATACTGTTCGAACCAGGCCAGGATGTGCCCGGCTTTCTGCAACAGGCGCGAGGGACGGGAGTCCGCGATTCCGTGATAGGCGCCGGGGATGCGCACCAGGCGGCTTTCGATTCCGCGGATTTGCAGCGCATTGTAATACTGTTCGGATTCGAACACGGGCGTGCGCCGGTCCTCTGCGCCGACGAACACCAGGGTCGGAGTCTCCACGTTTCCGACCAGCGAAAGCGGAGAGCGGCGCCAGTACTCCTCCGGAGCCTCCCACGGCGTGACGCCGAACCAGTAGCGATGAATGCCCGGCCCGATGTCTGCAGCGAGCGCGAAGCTGGTCCAGTTGATCACCGGCTTGCCCACCGCCGCCGCGCGGAAGCGGTCGGTCACCCCGATCAGCTGGGCGGTGAGCACGCCGCCGCCCGACCCGCCGGTGACGTAGAGCCGATCCTCATCGATGAAGCCGCGCTCGATAAGCGCGTCCACGCCGGAGAGCAGATCGTCCACGTCCTCGCCGGGATAATTCTTGTCGATCTCGTTGGCGAAGGCTTCGCCATAGGAGGTCGAGCCGCGCGGATTGGTGTAAAGCACCACGTATCCGGCCGCGGCGAAGAGCTGCACCTCGCCGGAGAATTGCGGCCCGTAGGCGGTGTGCGGCCCGCCATGGATCTCCAGGATCATGGGGTAGCTCTCATTCGGATCGAAGCCCGGCGGGTAGGCGATCCAGCCCTCGATCTCCTGACCGTCGGCCGAGCTTTCCCAGGTGAAGCGCTCGATCTCGGCGAGGTCGCGCACGCCGAGCACGTCGGCGTTCAGATCGGTGATCTCCTCGGCGCGGCCGCGGCGCGTGCCCACGCCCACGTCGGCGAGATCGTAGGCGCTCGCAAGCGTCGCCGCCCAGCGTCCATTGGTGGAGGCGGAGAACGAACCCGACGTATAAGGCCGGCCGAACGTCGTGCCGCCGACGGCGTCGGTCAGCCGGTCCAGCCCGCCATTGATCCCGGCGTAGGCAAGGACGGTGTGACCGAGATCATCATAGCGCACGAACAACCCGCGATCGTCGGCCCAGGCGATCTGGTCGATCCCGCGGTCGAGGTCGCTCAGCAGGCGCTGCGGCGTCCCGCCGTCGAGGTCCATGACATAGAGATTGGAATCGATATGGCTTTCCTCGCGCGCCTCCTCACCGAGGAAGGCGAGGCGCCGGCCGTCCGGAGAAATCGCCGGCGAGCCTTCCGGGCCGGGCAAGTCCGTGATCTGCTCCAGCGTCCCGTCCAGGCCGACCGCATGAATGTCGCTCGAGCGAAAATCAAACCCGTCTTCTTCGCGTCCGCCCCAGCCGAACAGGATACGCTGTCCGTCCGGCGTCCATTCAAGGCCGGACGCCGACCCGCTGGACAGGCTGGTGAGCCGGCGCGGCGCGCCGCCCTCCGCACTGA
>JBKHAZ010000176.1:0-5926 GCA_046542605.1 Oceanicaulis sp.
ACGACAAGGCGCCGGACGGCGTGAAGGTGTCGGTCAACGACATCCTCATCAAGGCTTCGGGCCTGGCGCTGAAGCGCGTGCCGGAAGCCAACACCAGCTGGATCGAGGACGGGCGCGTGGCCTGGCACAAGCACGCCGACGTGTCGGTGGCCGTCGCGATCGAGGGCGGGCTGATCACACCGATCATCACCGACGCCGACCAGAAGGGCCTGGCGCAGATCTCGGCCGAGATGAAGGACCTGGCGGCCCGCGCGCGGGATCGGAAGCTGAAGCCGGAGGAGTACCAGGGCGGCACGTTCTCGCTGTCGAACCTGGGCATGTTCGGGATCAAGTCGTTCAGCTCGATCCTCAATCCGCCGCAAGGCATGATCCTGTCGGTGGGCGCGGGCGAGGAGCGCCCGGTGATCACCGACGGGGCGCTCGCCAAAGCCACCGTCATGACCGTCACGCTCACCTGCGACCACCGCGTCGTCGACGGCGCCGCCGGCGCGCGCTGGATCGCGGCGTTCAGGGGCTTTATCGAAGACCCGATGACGATGCTGATGTAGGCCGGTCACAGGCTCGCGGTCGCGGCCCCGGCCGGGTGGCCCAAGCCCGGCTGCCTTCGGGTGTGCTTTGCTGACGGGAGAACCAGCCATGGCCGAGACCAAGACCCAGCCCACCGATCAGGCCGTCGAGGCCTTTCTCGCCGCGGTCGAGCCGGACAGAAAACGCGAAGAGGCCCGTCAGCTCGACGCTCTGTTCCGCCGCGTCACCGGCTGGACCCCGGTCATGTGGGGCCCGGCGATGATCGGATACGGCTCCTATCATTACAAATATGAGAGCGGGCGCGAGGGCGACATGCTCGCCACCGGGTTCTCACCGCGCAAGGCGAGGCATTCCCTCTACATCATGCCCGGCTACACCGATTACGGCGATATTCTCGCCCGGCTGGGCAGGCACGCCACCGGCAAGAGCTGCCTCTACGTCAACAAACTCGCAGATATCGATCTGGACGTGCTCGCAGAATTGATCGAAGCAGGGGTGAGCGACCTCGCGGCGAGATACGAGGTCTCCCCGAGTTGACCTGCGGAGCGCGCGCATGAACAAGACCGTCGTCATCCACACCGACGGGGCGTGTTCGGGCAATCCCGGGCCGGGCGGATGGGGCGCGATCCTGGAATATGACGGCCGGGAGAAGGAGCTCTCCGGCGCCGAGGACGGGACCACCAACAACCGCATGGAGCTCATGGCCGCGATCGTCGCGCTGGAGACCCTGAAACGGCCGTGCAAGGTGCGCCTTGTGACCGACAGCAGCTATGTGCGCGACGGCGTCACGAAATGGATCCATGGCTGGAAGCGCAACGGCTGGCGGACCGCCGCGAAAAAGCCGGTGAAGAATGAAGATCTCTGGCGCCGGCTGGATGCGGCCAATCAGCGCCACGACGTGAGCTGGGAATGGGTCAAAGGCCATGCCGGACACCCGGAGAACGAGCGCGCCGACCAGCTCGCGCGCGACGCGATCGCGACCCTGAAAGCTTAGGCCCGCCCCTGAAAACGGGCCGGGCCCAGCCCTGTGTCCGCTAGCGCCGCGACCCGGCGGGTTGCTCGCGGCGCTCCACCTCCACCTCGGGCAGACGGCGGTCGAGATAGGTCTTCACCGAGCTGTGCAGCGGCTCGAGATGGTGGGTGAAGAGATGGCTGGCGCCGGGGATGATGTCGGTCTCGATCTGAATCCCCTTCTGGCTGCGCACCTTGCCCATGGCGCGCTGCATCTCGTCATGGGGCACGATGGCGTCGGCGTCCCCGTGGGCGATCAGGCCCGACGCCGGGCAGGGCGCCAGGAAAGTGAAATCGTACATGTTGGTGGGCGGCGCCACCGAGACGAAGCCGGCGATCTCCGGCCGCCGCATCAAAAGCTGCATGGCGATCCAGGCGCCGAAGCTGTGTCCGGCGACCCAACAAAAGCTGGCGTTGGGATTGTGCGCCTGGGCCCAGTCCAGCGCCGTGGCTGCGTCGGATAGCTCCCCCAGCCCCTGGTCATAGGCGCCCTGGCTTCGGCCCACGCCGCGGAAATTGAAGCGCAGGACGGAGAAATCGCGCTCCTTGAACTCGTCGTAGAGCATCTGGGAGACCGCCGTCTCCATGTGCCCGCCGCCCTTGGGGTGAGCGTGCAAAATCAGCGCGACCGGGGCGCCGGGCTTCTTGGACGGGCTGTACTTGCCTTCAAGGCGCCCCGCAGGGCCGGGAATGATCACGTCAGGCATCAGATGAGGTCACACGCGGGTTGAGGGTTTATCCGAGTCCAGCGCTTGGGCTTTACGAGAGCCCTAAAGCGAGGGTAAAGAGAAATAACAGGCCGAATTCTTGACCGGGCCGCATGGGGATCTAACTCTCCCTCTGCACCGCCGGCCGCAAACGCGAACGGGCCTTCTAGCACAGGCCCCCCGCAAGATGCGAGCGGCGGTATGCGCCTTCGTCAACGGGGAGGGAAGGATAACCCGATGAAGCTGAGCACCAAGGGACGTTACGCCGTGATGGCGATGGCCGATCTGGCCCGGTCCAGCAAGGAGCGTCCGGCGCCGCTGGGAGAAATCGCCTCACGCCAGGAAATCTCGCTGTCTTATCTCGAGCAGCTCTTCGCCAAGTTGCGCCGGGCCGGCATCGTCAAGTCGGTGCGCGGGCCGGGCGGCGGCTACCGCCTGGCGCGTGCGGCGTCGGAGACGCGCATCGCCGACATCATGCTGGCGGTCGAGGAGCCCGTCGACGTGACGCGCTGCCAGCACAAGCCGGCCGGCTGCATGGAGGGCGGGGCGCGCTGCATCACCCACGATCTGTGGGATGAGCTCGGCCGTCACATCCATCTCTTCCTCAACGGGGTGACGCTTGAAGACGTGATCCAACGCCGCGTACTGGGCATGTCCTCGCGCAGCTTCGACGCCGCGCGGGTCATGGAGCAGGCCGCGGAGTGAGCATCTATCTCGACCATAACGCCAGCGCGCCGGTCCGCCCTGAGGCGGCCCGCGCGGTTGCGGAGGCCCTGGCGGAGGGCGGCAACCCGTCCTCCGTTCACGCCTCGGGCCGCGCCGCGCGCAGCCGGGTCGAGCGCGCGCGCGCCATGATCGCACGTTCGGTAAGCGCGCGGTCCGAGGATCTGACTTTCACCTCCGGCGGCACCGAAGCGAACAATCTCGCCGTGCACGCGGCGATCCGTCTGGGCGCCGAGCGGATCGTCATCAGCGCGATCGAACATGAGGCCGTGCGCGCCGCCGCGCTGGCTTCGGGGCTTCGGGTGGATATCTGGCCGGTGGGCTCGGACGGTCGCGCCGATCTTGGCTGGCTGAAGGCCGATCTCGGCCCGGCGGCCGGCAAGACGCTCTACTGCCTCATGGCGGCGAACAACGAGACCGGAGTAGTCCAGCCCGTGGCGGAGGCCGGAACGATGATCGCCGAGGCGGGTCATCTGTTCCATGTGGACGCGGTGCAGATGACCGGTGGTGGACGGTTCGACTTTGCAGGCTCGTTTGCGACCTTCGCCGCGCTGTCGGCTCACAAGGCCGGCGGGCCTCAAGGAGCCGGCGCGCTGCTGACCGCCTGCGACGCGCAAGTCGGCGCGCAGATCAAAGGCGGTGGTCAGGAAAAGGGCCGGCGCGGCGGCACCGAGAACGTCGCGGGGATCGCCGGCTTCGCCGCGGCTGTGGAGGCGAGCTGCGCCGACACGAGCGAGGCGCGGCGCGTCGCGAGCATGCGCGACCGGTGCGAATCGCTCATCACGGCCCGCGCGCCGGAGGTGACGGTGTGGGGCGGGGACGCGAAGCGCCTGCCGGGCACGCTGTGCCTGTCCGCGCCGGGTTGGGCGAGCGAGATCCAGGTCATCGCCATGGATCTCAAAGGTTTCGCCGTGAGCGCCGGGTCCGCCTGCAGCTCCGGCAAGGTGAGGAAAAGTCAGGTGCTCGAAGCGATGGGCGCAAGACCCGAAGACGCTGCGAGCGCTTTGCGGGTCAGCTTCGGCTGGTCGAACACCATGAACGACGCCGAGGCGTTCGCGAACGCCTGGCTCTCCGAATACGATCGCGTGCGGCCGCGCGCCGCCGCGGTCAGCGCATAAGAGGTGCAGTCATGCCTGCTGTGAAGGAAACGATCGAAGACGTCCGCCAGCTTGAAGCTGACAAGTACAAGTACGGCTTCTCCACCGAGATCGAGCAGGAGTACGCGCCCAAGGGTCTCTCCGAAGAGACCGTGCGCTTCATCTCGGCGAAGAAGAACGAGCCGCAATGGCTCTTGGACTGGCGCCTGGAAGCGTTCGAGCGCTGGAAGCAGATGAAGGAGCCCAATTGGGCGAAGATCGGCTATCCGCCGATCGATTACCAGGACGCGATCTATTACGCGGCCCCCAAGGACGCGGCCAAATACAAGAGCCTGGACGAGGTGCCCCAGGAGCTTCTGGACACCTACAAGAAGCTTGGCATTCCGCTGAAGGAGGCCGAGGTGCTGCTCGGCGTGGAAGGCGCGGTGGAGACCGCCGCCGAAGCGCGCGAGAAGCCGCGCGTCGCCGTGGACGCGGTGTTCGACTCCGTCTCCGTGGCCACGACCTTCAAGGAAGAGCTCAAAAAAGCCGGCGTGATCTTCATGTCGATCTCAGAGGCGGTGCAGGAGCATCCCGAGCTGGTGCGCAAATATCTCGGCAGCGTCGTGCCGCCGACGGACAATTTCTTCGCGACGCTGAACAGCGCGGTCTATTCCGACGGCTCCTTCGTCTACATCCCCAAGGGCGTGCGCTGTCCCATGGAACTGAGCACGTATTTCCGCATGAACGCGGAAGGCACGGGCCAGTTTGAACGCACGCTGATCATCGCCGACGAAGGCGCGTACTGCTCCTATCTGGAAGGCTGCACCGCGCCCATGCGCGATGAGAACCAGCTTCACGCCGCGGTGGTGGAACTGGTCGCGCTGGACGACGCGGAGATCAAATATTCCACGGTGCAGAACTGGTGGCCGGGCGACGCGGACGGCAAGGGCGGGGTGTATAACTTCGTCACCAAGCGCGCCGACTGCCGCGGCCGGAACTCCAAGGTCAGCTGGACGCAGGTCGAGACCGGCTCGGCGATCACCTGGAAATATCCCAGCTGCGTTCTGCGCGGCGAGGGATCGCAGGGCGAGTTCTACTCGATCGCGGTGACCAACGGCCGCCAGCAGGCCGACACCGGCACCAAGATGATCCATCTTGGCAGGAACACGAAGTCGCGAATCATCTCCAAGGGCATCTCGGCGGGCCGGTCGGACCAGACCTATCGGGGCCTGGTCTCGGTGCACCGCAACGCCGCCGGATCGCGCAACTTCACCCAGTGCGATTCCCTGCTGATCGGCGATCAGTGCGGGGCGCACACCGTGCCCTATATCGAAGCCAAGACCCCCAAAGCCACGCTGGAGCACGAGGCGACGACCTCCAAGCTCAGCGAGGAGCAGCTCTTCTACGCCCGCCAGCGCGGTCTTGACGAGGAAAGCGCGGTGGCCCTGCTCGTCAACGGCTTCTGCCGTGAAGTGCTGCAGGAACTGCCGATGGAGTTCGCCGTGGAGGCCCAGGCGCTCCTGAAGGTGAGCCTCGAAGGGAGCGTGGGGTGACCAGTCGCTACTGGTTCGCCCGCCGCAGCCGGGACGGCGCCGGCCAGTCCGCGCTGATAGGCCGGGTGCGTCCGGTCTCGTGGGAAGGCTGGGCCTGCGTGGGGGTGTTCGGTGCATGCGTGGCGATCGGCCTGGCGGTGTGGACGGAGACCGCCGCGCAAGGCCTGCCGCGCGGCTGGGTCGGCTTCGCCTGTCTGACGATCATCGACGCCGGGATCCTGTTCGCTGCGATCGGCGCGAAAAGCGATCCCGACCATACCGCCGCCGACTACCGGTCGGGGCGGGTGAAGAGAACAACGAATGGATCTGAAAATGCTTGATATTT
>JBKHAZ010000177.1:0-5921 GCA_046542605.1 Oceanicaulis sp.
GCGATGTCTGGGCTGATCGCGCCGAACCGGTCGAGGCGCGCATCGACGTGCGCCGCACGCTTGGCGAACGGCGCAGCGGTCCGCATCTGAAGCACGGCGCGGCGCCGTGGCGGCTGGATTTCGACGTGACGCACGCGCGCCTGTCCACGCCCGGCGGAGCGTCCTGGCTCACCGCCATGGCTGCGCACGAGCTTTACCATCTCATGCTCATCGAGACCGGTTGGCGCGCGACGGCGCCGGTCCCGCAAGCCTCGCGCGTTGCGCTGGAAGAGGTCGCGGCGTCGCTTTACGGTCACTGCGCCAATCTCGCCGCCGGCGAGCCCGCCCTGGCCGACGCGGCCCCGGCCGGCCCTGTGAACCTGCCCGGCCTCGCCGCGCCGGCGAGCGCGCCGTTCGACGCGCGCGAGATGAACGCCGCCGTTCAGGCCCTGCGCCGGGGCGCGGCGCCGCGCGCTGTGTACTTCGCCTTGAACCGGACCCTGTTCCTGCGCTTGTCCGGCGGCGAAGGCCGGATCGCTCCGCACGGCCCGGCCGCCGAGGCGATGCTCGACGCCTGCCGGCGCGTGGGCGGCGACCCCGCGAGGGTTCTGCCTCTACTGGAGCCCTGAAGACAAGACCCGCCCCCTCGCCAGTGCGTTGAGCCGTGATAGGGTGTCTGTTCAAGCGCAACGATACGGAGTTCACCATGTCCGCCCTGAAGCTCTTCGCCGCCGCCTCCACCGCAGCCCTGCTCATCGCCCTGCCCGCCTGCGCGGAAAGCGAGCAGCCCCCCGAGCGCCAGGAGGCGCGGAGCGACGCGACCTCCGGCGAGAGCGCCGCCGCCGGCGAGGGCGGAGAGATGCGCTCAGGCGGCGCACAGGCCGGCGCCATGGAGGCCGACACGGCCGAAGCGCGCGCCGTCATCATCGATCGCGACCGCGAAGAAGTGGGCGTCGCCACCTTCCGCCAAGGGCCGCGCGGCGTGGTCGTCACGATCGAGGCCGAGCTCGGCGAGGGCGGCGGGTCCTGGCACGGCGCACATCTTCACGAGGTCGGCGACTGCTCGAACGCCGACTTCACAAGCTCGGGCGGGCATATCAATCCGGACGGCGCCGCGCACGGCTTTCTGAACCCGGACGGGCCGGACAACGCCGATCTGCCGAACATCTGGCTCAATTCCGACGGCTCCATGCGCGCCCAGGCCTATACCACGCGGGTCTCCATCTCCGGTCAGACCGCCGCTCCCGCGCTGCTGGACGCAGATGGGAGCGCTCTCGTGATCCACGAAAACGAGGACGACATGACCAGCCAGCCCATCGGCGGCACGGGCGCGCGCATTCTGTGCGGCGTGATCGAAGCGGCGCAATAATCATGGCGGGCGGGGTGTTTTCCAGGCGCGCGGTGCTCACCGGCGCCGGCGCGAGCCTGATGCTGAGCGCCTGCGCGCGCGGCCAGTCGGGCGGCGAGGCGCTGGCGCCGGGCTGGACCGCCGGTCCCGATCTGCCGATCCGGGTCCAGGAAATCTATCCGGCGGTGCTGAACGGCTCGATCTATGTGGGCGGCGGACTGTCGCCCGACGCCGGCTCGGGCCCTATCGGCATCTCCGACCGGGTCTTCGCCCTGACGCCCGGTGCGGCGCGCTGGCGCGAGCGGGCGCGGCTGCCGCTCGCGGTTCACCATCCCAATCTCGTGGCGCTGGAAGGGTATCTCTACGCCGTAGGCGGCTTCACCGCCGAGAACGGCGGCGCGTGGTCCATGAGCCGTGCGGTGCGGGTCTATGACGAAAGCCGCAATCGCTGGTCGGCGGGGCCGGACATGCCGCATCCCTTCGCCGAAACCGTCGCGGCCGAGCTTGACGGGCGGCTGCACGTGGTGACCGGCCGGCGCCCGGCCGGCGGCGCGAACCGGCGATGGTCCGACCACGCCGACACCAACGCCCATATCGTGCTCGACCCCGCCGCGGGCGCGTGGTTCACCGCTCCGCCTGCGCCCACCGCCCGCAATTCCGCCGCCGGCGCCGCGCTGGCGGGCCGGCTTCATGTGGTGGGCGGACGCACCGTGACCGGCGGCAATACGCCAGTCCACGAAATATATGATCCGTCCGGGGAGCGCTGGACCAGCGCCGCCCCCCTGCCCGAGCCGGTGGCGGGCCCGCGCGGCGCCGGCGGACTCGCCGCGGCGGTTCTGGGCGATGCGCTCTACGTGTTCGGCGGGGAATGGTTCGATAACGCCGGCGGCGGGGTGTATCGCCAGGTCTGGGTCTTCGACACCGTGGAAGACCGCTGGCGCGAGGCCGGCGCCATGCCGACGCCGCGCCATGGCCTGGGCGCGGTGACGCTCGGCGACGCGATCTACACCATCGCCGGCGCGGCGCAGGCCGGCGGCGACGAGACCCGCGCGGCGGTGGAGGTGTTCCGGCCGGACGCAACCTGATCAGCGCTTCGGCCCTGCCGGCGTCGGACGAAAAACGGCGCCACGAGGGCGCCGTTGATCCGGCTTCGGCAGCCCCCGATCAGAACGGAATGTCGTCGTCCAGCGTGTCGGAGGAGAAGTCCTCGCGCGGGCGGTCGTTGGACCGGCCGCCGCCCGGGCTTCCGCCGCCGTGGGAGGACCCGCCGCGATCGTCGTCATATGACGAACGCCCTCCGCCGCCGCCGTCATTCTTCCCGTCGAGCATGGTCAGCTCGCCGCGGAAGCGCTGCAGCACGATCTCGGTCGTGTATTTGTCGTTGCCGTCGCGGTCCTGCCATTTGCGGGTCTGAAGCTGGCCCTCGATGAAGACCTTCGAGCCCTTGCGCAGATAATTCTCGGCGACCTTGGCCAGGTTGTCGTTGAAGATCACCACGTTGTGCCATTCGGTCTTCTCGCGGCGCTCGCCCGTGGATTTGTCCCGCCAGCTTTCCGAGGTGGCGATGCGCAAATTGACGACCGGGTCGCCGGAATTCAGCCGGCGCACTTCAGGATCCGCGCCCAGATTGCCGATCAGCATGACCTTGTTGAGGCTGCCCGCCATCACGAAACTCCCTTGCCATTTTAAGGCGATTTGTTCACATTCTGTTCCAGCGGTCAACGCCGCAGCGATTCATTCGTTAACGAACACGAGGCCTGCGCCGCTGTCCATCGCACGGCGCCGCCTCTCCACAGCTTTGCGGTGGCGAAGGCGCGCTGCGAACCCTAGTTAAGGCTCGATTGGCTTGGAAACGGATTTGATCCATGGGCGAACCGCTGAAGACGATTTCAGTGCGCGGCGCGCGCGAGCATAACCTGAAGGGCGTCAGCGTGGATTTGCCGCGCGACGAACTCATTGTCTTCACGGGACTTTCCGGATCGGGCAAGAGCTCGCTGGCCTTCGACACGATCTACGCGGAGGGCCAGCGCCGCTATGTGGAGAGCCTGTCGGCGTATGCGCGTCAGTTCCTGGAACTGATGAGCAAGCCGGACGTGGACTCCATCGAAGGGCTCTCCCCGGCGATCTCCATCGAGCAGAAGACCACTTCCAAGAACCCGCGCTCCACCGTGGGCACGGTCACGGAGATTTACGACTATATGCGCCTTCTCTGGGCGCGCGTGGGCGTGCCCTATTCGCCGGCCACCGGGGAGCCGATCAGCGCCCAGACGGTCTCCCAGATGGTCGACCGGCTCACCGCGCTGGAGGACGGCGCTCGGCTCTACCTGCTCGCCCCCATCGTGCGCGGCCGCAAAGGCGAATACCGCAAGGACTTCGCCGAGCTGCAGAAGCAGGGCTTTCAGCGGGTGAAGGTGAACGGGGCGTTCTACGAGATCGAGGAGGCGCCCGAGCTCGACAAGAAATACAAGCACGACATCGACGTCGTGGTGGACCGGGTGGTGATCAAGGAGGGGCTGGAGCAGCGCCTCGCCGACAGCCTGGAGACCGCCCTGCGGCTCGCCGACGGCATCGCGGTGGCGGAGTTCGCGTCCGATCACGGCGCCTACCAGAAACACGACCGGATCGTGTTCTCGGAAAAATTCGCCTGCCCGGTCAGCGGCTTCACGATCGAGGAGATCGAGCCGCGCCTGTTCTCGTTCAACAATCCCTTCGGCGCCTGCCCGGCCTGCGACGGTCTTGGCGCGAGCCTGAAATTCGACGAGCACCTGGTGGTGCCCGACCGCGACAAGTCGCTCTATGACGGCGCCATCGCGCCCTGGAGCCGGGCGACGTCGAAGCTCTATCAGCAGACCCTGCAGGCGCTCGCCGATCATTACGGCGCCTCGATGTTCACGCCCTGGCGCGACCTGCCGGCGAAGTTCAAGCGCACCGTGCTCGACGGCACGAAGGAGAAGATCAAGTTCATCTATGAGGACGGGCTGCGCCAGTTCTCCACCACCAAGAGCTTTGAAGGCGTCATCCCCAATCTCGCCCGGCGCTGGCGGGAGACGGATTCGGCTTGGGTGCGCGAGGACCTGCAGCGTTTTCAGTCCGCACAGCCGTGCGAGACCTGCCACGGCAAGCGCCTGAAGCCCGAAGCCCTGGCGGTGAAGGTGGCCCAGTGCGACATTTCCGAAGCCGGCGAGCGCTCCATCCGCGATGCGCGCGACTGGTTCGACACGGTCGAAGCCTCCCTGTCGGCGAAAGACCAGGAGATCGCCCGGCGCATCCTGAAGGAGATCCGCGACCGGCTGAAATTCCTGGTCGATGTGGGGCTGGATTACCTCACGCTCAGCCGCGCCTCCGGCACGCTGTCGGGCGGGGAGAGCCAGCGTATCCGCCTCGCGAGCCAGATCGGGTCGGGGCTGACCGGCGTGCTCTATGTGCTCGACGAGCCGTCCATCGGCCTGCACCAGCGCGACAACACGCGCCTGCTGGATTCCCTGCGCGGGCTTCGCGATCTGGGGAACACCGTGATCGTGGTGGAGCACGACGAGGAGGCCATCGAGACCGCCGACTACGTCGTCGATCTCGGCCCCGCCGCGGGCGTCCATGGCGGCGAGATCGTCGCCGAGGGCACGCCCAAGGAGATCGCCGCGAACCCGAAATCGCTCACCGGCCAGTACATGTCCGGCGCGCGCATGGTCCCCTTGCCCGAACAGCGCCGGGCGGTGGATCTGAAGCGCGCCGTTACGGTGAAAGGCGCCAAGGGCAATAATCTCAAAGACGTCGACGCGGCCTTCCCGCTGGGCGTGATGACCTGCGTCACCGGCGTGTCGGGCGGCGGCAAGTCCACCCTCACCATCGAAACGCTCTACAAGGCCGCCGCGCGCCGGCTTTCGGGCGCCAACAATGTCCCGGCCGAGCACGACACGGTGGACGGGCTCGACCAGCTCGACAAGATCATCGATATCGACCAGTCGCCCATCGGGCGCACGCCGCGCTCGAACCCGGCGACCTATACCGGCGCCTTCACCCCGATCCGCGACTGGTTCGCGTCCCTGCCCGAGGCCCAGACCCGCGGCTACAAGCCGGGGCGCTTCTCCTTCAACGTGAAAGGCGGGCGCTGCGAGGCCTGCCAGGGCGACGGCGTGGTGAAGATCGAGATGCACTTCCTGCCCGACGTCTTCGTGGAGTGCGACGTCTGCCACGGCGCGCGCTTCAACCGCGAGACGCTGGAGGTGAAGTTCAAGAACAAGTCCATCGCCGACGTGCTCGACATGACCGTCGAGGAGGCCGCCGACTTCTTCAAGGCGGTGCCCAGCGTGCGCGACAAGATGGAGACCCTGAAACAGGTGGGGCTCGGCTATGTGAAGGTGGGCCAGCCCGCCACGCAGCTTTCGGGGGGCGAAGCCCAGCGGGTGAAGCTCTCCAAGGAACTCGCCAAGCGCTCCACCGGGCGCACGCTCTACATCCTCGACGAGCCCACCACGGGCCTGCATTTCGAGGATGTGAGGAAGCTCCTCGAAGTGCTCCACGAACTCGTCGACGCCGGCAACACCGTGGTGGTGATCGAGCATAATCTCGACGTCATCAAGACCGCCGACTGGCTCAT
>JBKHAZ010000178.1:0-5896 GCA_046542605.1 Oceanicaulis sp.
AACGTCCCGCTCGTCGCCGACATCCATTTTCACTACAAGCGCGGCATCGAGGCCGCCGAGGCCGGCGCGGCCTGCCTGCGGATCAATCCGGGCAATATCGGCTCCATGGACCGGGTCAGGGACGTTGTCTCGGCCGCGCGCAATAACGGCTGCGCGATCCGGATCGGGGTGAACGCCGGCTCGCTGGAGCGCCACCTTCTGGAAAAGTACGGCGAGCCGTGTCCTGAAGCCATGGTGGAGAGCGCGCTCGACCACGCCCGCATCCTGGAAGACCTGGATTTCCACGAATACAAGATCTCGGTGAAGGCGTCCGACGTCTTCCTGACCGTCGCGGCCTATCAGGCGCTGGCCGAAGCCACCGACGCGCCGCTGCATCTGGGCGTCACCGAGGCCGGCGGGCTGCGCACCGGCGGGATCAAGAGCGCCATCGGCCTGGGCTCGCTGCTCTGGGCCGGGATCGGCGACACGATCCGCGTTTCGCTCTCGGCCGATCCGGTGGAGGAGATCAAGGTCGGCTACGACATCCTGAAAAGCCTGGGCCTTCGCACCCGCGGCGTGAACATCATCGCCTGCCCCTCCTGCGCGCGGCAGGGCTTCGACGTCATCAAGACCGTCGAAGCGCTCGAAGAGCGCCTGGAGCACATTTCAGAGCCCATTTCGCTCTCCATCATCGGCTGCGTCGTCAATGGCCCGGGCGAGGCGACCTACACCGATCTCGGCTTCACCGGCGGCGGCGCGGGCTCGGGCATGATGTATTTCGCCGGCAAGGCCACCGAAAAGGTCTCCAACGAGACCATGATCGAGCGCATCGTCGAGGCCGTGGAGGACAAGGCCGCGAAGATGAAGGCGGCGCGCGAGGCCGAAGAGCAGAGCGCGGCGGAGTAGGCTGTGTCGAAGGGCGTGCGTCCCTCGAGGCTTTTTGTTCGAGAAAGACTCCCCGGGATGAGGGAGGTTGGGCGGTGGGGCGCCCTTATCCTGAGGTGCGACCCCGGACTGGATCCGGGGGAGGATTGAAGGACTCTCCGGATCAAGCGCCCACATCCTCCCAGCGACCGGAATCGGCGCTCCCCCGGCCGCGTCGCGGACGCCCTGCATGGCGTTGGAGCCGACCATCACCACGGCGATGTCGTAGCGCCCGCGGCTAAGCTGATCTGCGGTCTTCACCGACAGGTCACGATAGACCCAGGTGGCGAGTCCGGTGGAGACTTCGGAGTGCTGCTCCACATCCCATCGGCCAGGCTGTCGCCGAACCCGCCGATCCTCTGGGGCGTCTCGGGCCCGGGCGCATCCTCCTGCGCCGCGCATCCGGCGCCGCCGGCACTGCAATCAGAGTAGCGATCACCCCCGCGCGCACGCAGCCCGCCGCAAAGCCCGTCAAGGCGCTTTCCCCATTTCCCCTCCGGGCTCTAGATTGCGCCGGCGGCCGGCCCGATGAGCCCGCTGCCCCTCAGCCCCGTGATCACGAACTCCACCGCCAGGGCGGCCAGGATGATGCCCATGATGCGGATGGAGACGGTGCGGGCGGTCTGGCTGACCATGCGGTCCAGCAGCGGCGCGATCAGAAGCGCGGCGCACAAAAGCGCCACGACGAGGATCACCACGGCGGCGAAGACGCCGGCCTTGGCCACGCTGTCCACCTGTTCGGAAAAGATGATCAGGGTGGCGATGGCGCCGGGTCCCACCGTCATCGGGATGGTGAACGGATAAATCGCCGGATTGTCCACCCGCTCCATCTGGCCGCGCTCGCGCTCGGTGCCGGCGTTGGAGGTGTGGCGCGCGCCGGAGATCATCGTCAGCGCGATGGAGAACAAAAGGATGCCGCCGGCGATGCGGAAGCTGTCGATGGCGATGCCGAACAGGCCCAGCACCTGGCGCCCGACCAGCGCGATGGCGAAGCAGGCGATGAGCGCGGCGATCGTCGCCGTGATCGCCATGCGCCGGCGCGCCGCCTCGTCCTCGCCTTCGGTCAGCGAAAGAAACACCGGCATCGCCGCCAGCGGGTTGAGCATGGCGAAGAAGGCGGCGAGAAAGCGGGTGAAGAATTCGACGTCCATGGCGGAAGGCTCTGCAGCTTGAAGCGCGGCGCGGGATGAGCGGCGCGGCTGCATGTAACGTCTGCCCGAAAAGACGCAAGCGCGCCGGGGCCGCCGTTTGGACAGGACCGGCGTGCGATTATGCCGCGGCGGGCCTGTTTGCGGGCGCGCGCCGGCATGTAGAGGGCCAGCGCCACGAAGCGGGCCCAGGTTTCGCAGTCCTCATGATCGTCGAAGAAATGGCGCGGCGGCACCACATGCTCGCGCCCACGCCATTGCGGTCCGGCTCACCGAAATAGGTGTGTGTCCCTGGTTTCCAGGGGTGGCCCAGCTTTCATCGCCCAGAAATTCGACCCCATCAACAAGCACATTGATCTCGTTAGAGTATGTATCCTCAACGACAACAATAGAGGCGCCACTTACTTGATATGAATTGCGGAAGATGTAGCGATCTGTTAAGAGAGCCGCCGCAAACGGGTTATACCAATCTGGGTTGTTTATCGGGTCATTGAAGACGCGATTTATCTCATTTAAGAAATCGGTTTCATTCGAGTATTCCACGTCGCGCTCATAGAGCATAGACAGAAGCGCCAGATCTCCACTTCGGTCTACAGGATTTGAGCCGTATGAATCTTGTTCCGGGCGATTTATATTTTGTGACATTCGCGCTTAGCCCTTCCCATATTGAAAATGTTCCAAGATGTCGGTCGTACCACCGCGACAAAATCCGCGCCTTGTGCCAGCTGAGAAGTTGCGTAGGCGCGCGATGGTATCACCGCTTGAGGACAAAAGTTCGTCAACCACTTGACGAACTTCTGAGTCCGGCAGGTCATCGCTGTATTCATGATAAATATAAGACGGAGGAATATATGTATCTTTGTTTCCAATATAGGCAATGCCGATGCATCTATTGTTGCTTCTTACAGCGGCGTCGAACTCTTGCCTCGGCGTGTATCCGGCTTGCTGACCCTGCTCATCAAAAGCCGCCATCATCTCATCAAACCCGGCGCAGCGGGGATCGCCGGCACGCTCAAGTGAGTATCGGTACATGCCGTTTGGCGCCTCACGGTCAGGCAACAACCAACCGGTGTGGATGCCCAAAGGCGAACGGCTTCGATGATACTGAAAGTCTTCGAGCAATAAGTCGACAGCGGAAACACGACCAGTTGAGAGATAATGCGCTGCGATGCCATATGCTGTCGCGCTCCAAGCGAGCGCGTTCTCAGCCATCTCGGCTCTCGGCACGTGGGTGATCACCTGGTAGGTCGTCGTGCCGCCGCGAGTCGGATCACCGGGTCCGCGCACCACCTGGTACTCGCCGGCGTTCAAGAACACCGTCAGCACGTCCATGCGCTCCGGAATGGGCGCAAAAATTTCAAGTCCGCCCTGCGTCTCGCACAGGCGCTCCGCCGCCGCTCGCTGATCACGCAGCAGGTCTCGATATTGCGCCAGGCCGGGGGCGCAGGATGCGGCGAGGAGCGCCGCGAGGAACGTAAACCGGCGCATCATCGCGGCGAGTTCTCGATTCGGCGAATGATCAGGCCGGGCTCGTCCTGATTTCGCACGTCGAGCTCCGGGCACGGCTTGTCGTCAGGGCAGGAGCAGAATGTGTATACGGTTTGCGGAATGTATCCCGTTGCAGGCGTGCTGGTCACCATCGTCCGCTCACCGCAAGCGTAGTTGTACCCGCTCGCGCAGGCCGTCGCGAGAGCGCCCAGGAGGCCAATCGCGACAAACCGGATGAAGAGGGTGCCGGCCCTCATTCCATTTACCAAGAGGTTGTGATACACCGACTCCACATCAAACAGCGTCCTGCGCCGCGTGGGCGCCTCGTCGGTGAACATCGCCACGGCGGTCAGCCCCAGTTCGGCGCCCCTCCGCGAAGATATCGTAGTTCCCCCGACCAAGGGTCCAAGATGTTTCCCAATGCCGTTGATCAGGTCGCGCAGATCGGTATCGACAGCGGTCATGGCCCTACTCCCCTAAAGTGCCGAAATGCACCACCCCCAACACTGTCAAGCAGATTAAAAGCACCCCCCTCATTCCATCACCCCGTCCACCACGAGGTTCCGATACACCGCCTCCACCTCGAACAGCGGGCGCCTGCGCGTCGGCGCCTCGTCGGTGAAGACCACCACGGCGGTGAGGCCGGGATGGGCCCAGGCGCGCGGGGCGGCGGAGCGGTTTTCACGTTTCTTGGCGCGCTCATAGCGGCTGGCGGCGAGATCTTCGTAGGCGCCGATATGGGTGGTGCGGCCCGCGTCGAACGCCATGCCGCCCAGCAAATTGCCGGCGGCGGAATAATTGCGGTCGCGCAAGTGCACGATCTTGAAGCGGGGATGGCCGCGCTCGGCCCCCTCGGCGGCGGCGCGCGCGAGCAGGCGTAACTCCACCGTTTCAATGCCGGTCATCGGGGCGCCGCGCGCCTCGATCCTTGCGGTGTCGTCGGTGATCCAGGTGACGGCGGTGTTGCTCTCCACCTCGCCCCATGTGCGCAGCACCGGATCGACCGGATCGGGAAACAGGGAGCGCACGGCGGTGACCACGTCCACCACCGGCTCGCCGTCCGGCGTACGCCCGTCCGGGAACGGGAAAGGCTGCATGCCCTGGCAACCGCCGAGGGCGAGCAGACCGGTGGTGAGGAGTCCTGCGCGCATGACTGCGCTCCATTCCGCCGGGAGGCGCAGAGCTCCCGCGATACGGGAAGCGACGGCGCCGGTAAACGTTAGGGATGATGCGGGCGGTTTTCTCATCGGGCAAGCCTTAAAGTGAAGCGAGGATGCTCCGTGCGCGTTGCGCGGGCGCGTGCGTGTCATTTGCTCAACGCCGCGCGTGGGGCGCGTCGACGTGGACCGCCCGGCGCGCGGGCCGAGGAGCGACCGGGAACCGCCGCCGTGCGGCGGCGTTCTGCACGGGACCGGCCCGGTGCGCCTCGCCGGCGCCGTTTGACGCGTCAGGACATCCTTGGATGCACGAGCCCGATGAACCCGCCGACCGCGCCCGTGACCGGGTGGTGCGCAATATCGCGCTCAGCGCGGGGCTTGCGGTGTTCGTGGTGAGCTTTCCGGCCTTCGACGCCGTGCTGCCCGCAGTCATCGCCTGGCTCGCCGGCGCCGATCCTTACGCCGCGCCGCCCTATTTCGGCGGCCCGGCCCTGGCGCGCACCGCGCTCGCCGGGGTGCTCGCGGCGATGGTGGGGGCGAGCGTGTTCGCCCTGCTGGGCCGCGGCGTAATCTTCCGGTCCGAGCGCCTGGCGTCGCCGGCGCCGCAGCAGCCGGCCGCGGCCGCGCTGGCGTTCGGGCTCGCCGGGCTCGCCGCCTACCAACTCACGCGCGCCGCGTTTCCTGCGCTCGCGCCCGCCGGGCGCTGGGCCGATGACGGGTCGGCGCTTCTGGTTTTCATCCTGGTTCCCGCCGCCTTCGGCTTTCTGTGGCGGCTGATGAGCCTCGCGGGCGAAGGCGTGGAGGCCCGGCGCCGCGCCCGACGGCGTGCGCAGGGCGCAGTCTACGACCCGCCCTCGCGGCGATAGCCCGGCTGGACCGCGGGCAAGGCGGGGCTAGCTCTCAAGGCCATGAGCCTTGATCATCTCTTTCGCCGGATCACCCACCCGATCATTTGCGCCAAGTGTGAGGCCGAGCATGGGACCGGGCGATCGGATGCGGCGAGCCTTCGCGATTACGCTGCGCTGGAGGCCGGGTTCACCGCCCGCGGCCTGCAGATCTGGTGCAAGCGCCACGAGCTGAACGTCTGCCATATCGACTTCGAAGGCCGCCGGCTGGAAGCCGATTTCAGATGTCTGGAGAAGAAGGCGGGGCGATAGGCGAAGTATCCGCGTCCGAGTTCTTCGAGCACCAGGCCGGGCC
>JBKHAZ010000179.1:0-5883 GCA_046542605.1 Oceanicaulis sp.
CGTCCTGCGCGTCGAGCAGGCCCTCGCGCACGAGCAGCGCAGCCGCCTCCAGCGACTCGCCTGGCTCCACACGACCGCCGGGGATCGACCAGCGCCCCTCAAAGGGCGGCTTGCCGCGCCGGATGAGCAGCACGTCCTCGCCCCGCCAGACCACCAGGCCGACGCCGAGGATGACCGCGCCGGGACCGCTCACGGGCTTGACCGGCAAGGGCGGAGTTGGAACATCGAAGCCATGTGCGGACGCTACGTCATTTCCCTCACCCTCGACCAGCTCGCCGATCTGTTCGAGATCCCGGATGTTATCCATGGCCGGATCAATCCGGCGCCCAACTGGAACGCCGCGCCCACTCAATCCTTGCCGATCGTGCGCCGGGGCCGAGCGGGCGAGATGCGCCTTTCCGAGGTGCGCTGGGGACTCGTGCCGCACTGGTCGAAGACCGGGCCGGAGGGCGTGAAACCGCTGATCAACGCCCGCGCCGAGACCGCGGCGGAAAAGCCCACCTTCCGCGCCGCGCTGAAACGCCGCCGCGCCCTCATCCCCGCGGACGGTTTTTATGAATGGAAGAGAACCGAGGCCGGCAAACAGCCCTGGTTCATCACCCGCACCGACGGCGCGCCCATGGTGTTCGCCGGGCTTTGGGAGCGATGGGGCGAGGGCGACGACCGGATCGACAGCTTCGCCGTTCTGACCACGGCGGCGAACGCCGACATCGCCGCGCTGCACCACCGCTGTCCGGTGATGATCACGCGCGAGGGCTTTTCCGCCTGGCTTGATCCGGACACCGACCCGCAGCCCTTTCTCGCCCCGGAGCCGGACGGCGTGCTGACGGCGCGTCCGGTCTCTGCGCGCGTCAACAAGGTGGCCGAAAACGACGCCGCCCTGCTCAATCCGGTGTGACGCGGCCGGCGAGAAAAT
The DNA here is from genome assembly GCA_046542605.1 of Oceanicaulis sp. GTDB lineage: Bacteria > Pseudomonadota > Alphaproteobacteria > Caulobacterales > Maricaulaceae > Oceanicaulis. The sequence continues at coordinate 917 of JBKHAZ010000179.1, forward strand.
CCCGCTTCAGCCCCGGCCAGCCCACAGCCAGGGTCAGCGTCCGGGCCACATAGTAGAGCAGGAAGGCGAGCCATAGCCCCGTGACCCCGAACGCGGGGCGCAAGAGAGTATCCAGCGCCAGATAGATTGCGAGCGCCGCGACCATGGCGTTGCGCATCAGCGGCCCGCGCGTGGTTCCGATCATCAGCCCGTCGAGCTGCCAGCTGGGCCAGCCGAGGACCGGCGCCAGCGCGCACCACACGATTGCGGCTTGCGCCACGGCGCGCGCGGCGGGATCGTCGGTCATCACCGCGATGAAGGCCTGCCCGAACGCCAGAAAGCCGAGCCCCAGCGCCAGCGCGCACGCCGCGGCGAGTTCGCTGGTCAGCCGGAAGGCGCGTTTCAGCCGCGCCCAGTCCTTCGCCCCGGCCGCGCGCCCGGTCTCGGCCTCGGTCACATGGGCGAAGGCGTCCAGGAAAAACGCCGTCACCGAGATGAATTGCAGAAGGATCGCATTGCCCGCCAGCACGTCCGCGCCTTCGCGCAAGGACGCCTCGTTGAACCAGTAGAACCCCGCGAGCAGGGCGAGCGTGCGCAGGAAGATGTCGCGATTGACCGAAAACAGGCGCACCAGCCGGCTGCGGTCGAACAGCTGGCTGCGCGCCGGCCGGCTTCGGCGGCGCAGCACCATGAAGACCAGCCCGGCGCCGGCGAGAAGCTGGATCCACTGGGCGATGGCGCTGGACAGCCCCACGCCGGCGACGCCCATATCAAGCCCCAGCACGAACCAGAGCGACAGCGCGGCGTTGGCGAGATTGAGCGCGATCTGCAGCGCCAGCGCCTTGCCGGTCAGGCCCAGCCCGATGAGCCAGCCGTAAAGCGCAAAGCCGGCGAGCGCTGCGGGCGCGCCCCAGATGCGCGCGTCGAAATAGGCGCGCGCTTCGGCCTCCACACCGGCCTCGCCTGAAAACGCCAGCAGCAAAACCGGCGCGATCACCGCCTGCAAAGCCGCCAGCGCCAGGCCGAGGCCGGCGCCCACCCCGGCGCCGCGCCACAAGACGGCGGCGGTCTCGCCCGGCTCGCCCGACCCGTCGGCCTGGGCGGCGAGCGCGGTGGTTCCCATGCGCAGAAAGCCCAGCGCCCAGTAGAGCGCGTTGAAAATGAGCGTGCCCAGCGCCACCGCCGCGATGGCGTTCGCCGAGCCGGTGTTTCCGATCACCGCAAGATCGACCAGCCCCACCACGGGCGTCGCAATGTTCGCGCCCATGATGGGCACGGCGCGCTTGAGCAAGGCGGAGCGGGTGAGCGGAGGCGCGGTCATCGCCGCGGCTTAGCGCGGGCCGCGGGCGGGGGCAATTTTCCTGACCGGTTTGCGGTTCCCTCCCTCGCAGGGGAGGGAAGACAGCCTTTGGGCGGCGCCGCCGCGCCTACCCCGCCAGAGCTTCGCCCAGCGCCTCGCCGGACGTCCAGGCGCATTCGGCCCGCGCGCCAAGCCGCCAGTCGCCGGCCGCGCCCACAGTGCGGGTTTCATCCATGATCGCAGGCGCGCCCGCAGCCGTCTTCACCAGCGCGTAGCGCCAGCGATGCGCCAGGGCCCTGACCGGCTCCGGCATGGCGAAGCGCACGAAGGCCTCCTCGCACAGCAGGCGCGTGACCGTGGCCGGATCCTCCTCCAGAAAACCCGTCGACCAGTCCGGCGAGGCCTGCAGGACCACCGCCTCGGCGCCGGCCCGGCCGGGACGGCTGGCCATGCGCGCCATCCAGCGTATGCCCCCGCCATAAATCTGCGCGCCGTCGAAGCCGGGGTCGAACGCGGCTTCAAGCACCGCCATCACCGTCCAGCACGGGGTGATCGCGACGCGATGGGCTTCGGCGATGATGTCTGGAAAGTCCCCGTCGGAGCGGGCGAGGAACTCGATCAGCTGTTCGGGCGGCAAGGTCAGCGCCACCCGCTCGAACGGCCCTTCGCGCGTTGCGTCCTCGAACACCACGCTCCAGGCCCCGGGCTTTCCGGCGAGCTTGCGCGCGCGGTGGCCGAACGCGACGTCAAAGCCGCCAAGGCCATGGCGCACCAGCGCATTCATGGCCGGCGCGCCCACCCAGCGCGCTTTCGGGCGCAGCGGCTCCCGATTAGCGTAGCGGTCGATGGAGACGAGCCGGCCGTCCCACAGCGCGGCCGCTCCGGCCGCGCGCGCCGAGTGAAGGAAGCTCTGAAAGCTTTCGGTCTGGGCGGTGACGAACTGGGCGCCGTGATCGAAGCCGATCTCTCCGCCTTCGGTCTCGACGCGCCGGCTGGACATCCGGCCGCCCGGCCCGCGCGCCTTGTCGAACAGGGCGATGTCGGCGCCGGCCGACCGCAACGCCCGCGCCGCCGCCGCTCCGGCGAGGCCTGCTCCGATCACTGCTGCGCGCATGCGCTCTTTCGCCCCTGTCTTACGCCGCGTTCCGCACTAGTTTTCGCCATATGGAACCGGAAATGCAAAAGACGACCGAATCGAGCGATCTCACCGCGCGCGAATGCAGCGCGACCGTCTATTATGACGGGTCCTGCCCGCTCTGCCGGGCGGAGATCGGGCTGTATCGCAATCAGGGCTCTGAAGCTGCGTTCGTGGATATTTCAGACGGCGAAGGCGGGCCGGAGGAGATCAGCTGCGACGCGGCCATGAGACGCTTCCATGTGCGCCGGGCGGACGGAAAGCTGTTGTCGGGCGCGGCCGCCTTCGCAGAGCTGTGGAAGACGACGCCGGGCTGGCGCTGGCTCGGCCATATCGGCTCTGTTCCGCCCTTTGTCTGGATCGGTGAAGCGCTTTATCGCGCCTTCCTTCTGATCCGGCCCTCCATCCAGAAGATGGTGCGCAAGAAGGCCGGCTGATGGCCAAGAACGTCAATCGCGGGCGCGCGGTGCGCAAAAGCGGCCTGCCGCAAAAGATCTGCGCCGCCTGCGGCCTGCCGTTCAGCTGGCGCAAGAAATGGGCGCGCGACTGGGAGCAGGTGAAATACTGCTCGAAGCGCTGCGCCGGGTCGCGCTGACCCGGCGGCGAAGATTGCCGTTTTGACATCACGCGGACAGCGCGCGGAAAGGTGGGCGGCGCCACTCTCGCCGGTGTGAGACGGCTGCAGGCCGCGCTCGCGCCCCGTCTTCGATCGTTCCCCGATTGACGGTTTTGGCGGATGTTGTGTCCGCCGGCTTCGCCCCGCGCCCGCCCCCCGGCCGCGGGGCGTTTTTTATCCGCCCGCCTTTTCCCCGGCGCCGCGCTCACTGACGCCCAGCGCGTCGGCCAGGCGCGCCTGCGCCGAGCCGGGGCGTTTGGGTTTGGGCTGATCGGGGTGGGGCGCCCAGCCGGCGAAATGAATGATCTCGAAGGTGGCCGGCGCCTTGCCGTCCTCGTCGGCGAAGGCGTGGGAATAAGCCTCGGCGGTCTTCACGAAGAAATCCTTCGTCGCCGGCGTGCGCGGACGGGCCGCAAGCACGCTCGTTTCGCCCATCTTGCGCAGATCGCGCATCAGCACGAAGGAATTGCCGTAGCGCGCGGTCACCCGGTCGACGTCGCTGACCGGCATGGCGAAGCCGGCTCGCGAGAGCAGCCCGGCCATGTCGATGGCGTCGGCGAAGGGGGAGATGCGTTGCGCCGGCTCGCGGCCCGCAGCCTCATCGGCCGACTTCATCGCCTGGCGCAGCTCGGTGAGCGTCGCCCCGCCCAGCATGGCGCCGGCGAAAAAGCCGTCGGGCTTCAGCGCGTAATTGAGCTGTATGAGCGCGCCGACGATGTCGTTGGTCCAGTGCAGGGTGAGGCAGGACAGGACAAGATCCACGCTTTGCTCGGCGATAGGAAGATGTTCCTCATCCATGACCAGGCGCGTCTGCTTGGAGAGCCCGGCCATGGCCGGGGCGAGATCGGCCTCGATCAGGCGGCCGATCTTGGCCGCCGCCTTGGGCCGGTCCTCCAGAGCCCGGCCCACCGCCCCGCCGCCGCCGATGACGAGGCAGGCGCCGAAGTCCCGGCTTACGGACTCCAACCGGTCCAGAAGATCGTCGGCGGCGCGCGCGTAAAGAAAGTCGTATTGCCGAAATTCGCCCGCTGCGCGATCCTTGCGCCGTCTGAGCAGCGCCCGGTCGAACAGGCGGGGCGGACCATCCTCGGGCGGAGGGGCGGGCTTTGTCGAGATCAGGTTCAACGCCATGGGGCCGATATGGCCGGTCGAGCTTGCAAAGCAAAGCCCGCGCTGCGTTGCGGATCGCCGCCGACCTGATCTGGCCGCCGGTCTCGCCGCTGTCGGGCGATGCGGTGGACCGGCCCGGCGCGCTGACGGGGGCGGATTTCGCCAAGCTGCATTTCATCGCTCCGCCCCTGTGCGCGCGCTGCGGGGTCCCCTTCGACTATCCCGCCTATGAGGGCATGGCCTGCGCGCCGTGCTCGGCCAGGCCGCCGGTGTGGGAGATCGCGCGCTCGGCGCTGGTCTACGACGCGGCGAGCCGGGCCCTGCCCCTGGCGCTGAAGCACGCCGGGCGCACCGACATGGTGGCCGCCTATGGGCGCTGGATGGCGCGGGCGGGCGCTGATGCGCTCGCCGGCGCGGATCTCTTGATCCCGGTCCCGCTGCATGCGTCACGCCTGCGCCGGCGGCGGTTCAACCAGTCGCTCCTGCTCGCCCGGGCGGTGGCGCGCGAGAGCGGCGTGGCGGTGGATCCCCATGTGCTTTTACGCACCCGCCGAACCGGGACCCAGGGCGGACTGACCGCGAAAAGCCGCACCCGCAACGTGGCGGGCGCCTTCACCGTGCCCGCGGCCGCCCGCGCGCGCGTCGCCGGCGCGCGGCTGGTGATCGTGGACGACGTGCACACCACCGGGGCGACGCTTTCGGCCTGCGTAAGGACCCTGAAACGGGCCGGCGCCGCGCACGTGAACGCGCTCACGCTGGCGCGCGTTGTTAAACCGGTTTCACTGCTTAAATAATCGCTGAGATTCGCGGCGCATGATCGGCGCCGC
>JBKHAZ010000180.1:0-5871 GCA_046542605.1 Oceanicaulis sp.
GATCCATGGACGCCGGTTATGGCCGCCGCGCGCCCTCGCGCCAAGGGCCGCCTGAAGCCAATTCAGCCGCGTGTCAGGAGCGTGGGCCCGGTCGCGGTCACCGGCTGCACATGGAGATAGCGCTCCTCGTACTCGGCGATCTGTTCGAGCTGCTTGAGATGCAGGATCTTGATGTGCCGGTCCGACAGCGCGATGCAGCCCTTGTCGACCAGCTTCTTCAACGAGCGCGAGACATGAACCCGCGACAGGCCGAGCGCGTCGGCGATGACGCCGTGGCCGACGGGAAAATCCAGCTCCTGATCGTGGGTGCGGGTGGTGAAGAGCTGGCGCCGGTAGATCTCCAGGATGAGAAAAGCGATGCGCGTCTCGGCGGGCTGGCGGCCGAGCTGGACGATGTGCTCGCGCAGGATCGCCTCCTCCACCACCGCCGCCCACAGCAGGGCGTTGAAGATCGCCGGGTGCTGCGAGGCCATGGCGGAGAATTCCTCCGCGCGCGCTTCAAACAGGCGCACCTCGCTGAGCGCGGCCACGGTATGATCGCATTGTGCGCTGACCAGCCCTTGCAGATCGAAGAACTCGCCGGGCAGGATGAAGTTGACGATCTGACGCTCGCCGTTCCTCAGCCGGCGATAACGGCAGGCCCACCCGTTCTCCACCCAGAACACCGTATCAAGCGTCTCGCCCTCGCGCGCGATCACCTCCGCCTTCGCATAGGTGCGCTGGCGGGTGTGCAGGCCGGACAGGGCGTTGCGGTCGTCGTCGGTGAGCCGGACATGGGACTCAAGGCGGCGCAGAAAAGCGGTGAGCATGGCGGTCGGCGTCTCCTTCAGGCGCAAGAGCCTAGCGGCTTGAGCGGCTCCGGCAAGCCGGGCGCGGCCTCAGGCCGGGGCGTCCGCGCCGACCACGGCGAGCCCGGCGGCGTCCAGGATCCGCCAGCGCCGCCCGTCGAGCACCACAAGGTTCTGGTCGCGCAAGTGTTTCATGGTCCGCGACACACGCACCCGGGACAGGCCCGTGGCGTCCGCGATGACCTCGTGGCCGAGCACCGCGTCGAGATGATCGGCCGGCGCGCCCGGCGCCGCGCCGCGGCGGCGGGCGAGGGACTGGAACAGGAAGGCGATGCGCTGCAGCGCCGTGCTGCGGTCCAGATGCGCGATCTGGCCGCGCATCCGCGCCCCGTCCTCCACAGCCCCGTACATGATGGCGTCGCCGGTGCGCGGCTGGCGCCCCGTCACCGCCTTGAGGCTCGAAACCGGGGCCTTCAGGGCGCGCACGTCGGTGAGCGCGGCGCCGGCTGCGGCAGGCCCAGCCGTGCTCGATCCACATTACGGTCTCCGGTCTGGAGCCGGCCGGCGGGATCGTCTGGCGCGCCGGATGGAGGCGGACATGGGGCGGAAGCTGATCGAGGGCTTCACGGCCGCCGTCGCCGAGCCAATGATTGGTTTTCAGTCGCCGGGATAATCGATTGCGCATGCGATGCTCCAGGCCGGGGTTTTGTGCTCCGGCCGTGCTGGTGAGCGGCGCGCGGCCTTTGAAGGCGCAAAATCTGTCACTTGGGTCACACAGGTTACGACGGTGTTGCCGCCTCTGATCCGCGTCGCGACCGGCCCGCGGCGCGCTGCTTTCGGCATGAGAAATATTCAAACTTTGTAACCTGTGTGATTTCGCCGGGCGCTGCGCGGGCCTAATCTGGTCGGGCTCGCACCGGGAGGTTTCTGCATGCCGCGCAAGCTCCTGCTTCTTGAGAGCCAGGCGATCATCGCGCTCGACCTCGCCGAGCGCGTGCGCGCCATGGGCTGGCTGCCGTGCGGGCCGTACGCGTCCACCGAGGAGGCGCTCGCCGGGCTCAGGGCCACCGAGCCGGACGCCGCGCTTCTGGATCTGACCCACCGCGAGGCCGCGCGCGCCGAACCGGTGGCCGACGCTCTCGCCGCGCGCGGCGTGCCGTTCATCTTCACCAACTCCCACGGCAAGTCGTATGAGGCCGTCCATCCCGGCGCGCCGCGGCTGGACAAGCCGTTCACCGACGCCGATTTTCAGGCTGCGGTGACCGTTCTGGAGGCCTCCGGCGCGCTCGCCCGCGCTGCAGAGGGCCCGCGCGAAGACGAGAACCGCGAGCCGCCCGCGCCGGTTTGACCGCAAGCCGCGCCACACCCTCGCGCGGCGGGGTGAAACAGGCTAAGCCCCGCGCCCATGACCCTCGCCGCACTCGCCGCCTTCGCCGGCGCCATCTTCGTTCTCTTCGTCACGCCCGGTCCCGGCAATATCGCCATGGTGGCGCGCACGCTGGAGGCCGGACCGACGCACGGGACGACCTACGGGCTCGGCATTCTTACCGGCGACATCGTCTGGCTGAGCCTGGCGGTGTTCGGCCTGGCCGCGGCGAGCCAGGCGGCCTCCGATTACACCCAGCTGTTCTGGGTCGCGAAGATCGTCGGGGCGGCGATCCTGTTCTGGTTCGCCTTCGGCGCGTTTCGAAGCTACCGCAATCCGACGCACGGCGCCGGCGTGCGCGCCGAGCGCGCGCGCCTGTCCAAGCGCGGGCTCGCCGCGACCTACGCCGCGGGCGTGGCGATGCCGCTGACCAATCCCAAGCCCATCGTCTTCTATCTCACCTTCCTGCCGGCCTTCTTCGACCTCTCCCGCGTCACGGCGGCGAGCTATGCGGCGATGATCGCCATCATGGGCGCCATGTTCGTGGTCTTCGCCTTCCTCTATGTGGGCCTGGCCCACAAGGCCCGTCACTGGATGGCGGAAAAGGGCGTGAAGCGCTGGGCCGATCTGGTCACGGCGGTGGTGCTCGGCGCGGTGGCGGTTCTGCTGCTGGTGCGGTGAGGGGCGCGCGCGTTCCGGCTGACGCTCCGCCGGACCGGAGACGGCGCGGAACGTGAGTGAGCGCTCACTCGCTTTCGCCCGATCAGCGCCTGACGTGTCAGCAAGCAGACCCTGCCGCCCCGTCGATCCTCGCGGAGCGATTTCCGCACGCCGCGCAACGCGTCAAGGTCGACCGGGCCTCAGCCCGGCCGTCGCATCGCGGCGGGCCTGAAAGGTCCGTCCTTGACGCTTTGCGCACGCCTTGCGGTTCCTTCCAGCATCGGCGCGGAGGTTTGAGCGACGCCCTGCACTCACCCGCGCCGCGGACCATGGTGGAAGGAACCGCACCGCCGCTCCCCCGTCTACAGCAAGATGATCAGGGCCATGGCCCCGCCCGTCGCACTGGGGTAAAAAAGCGTCATGTCAGAGAACACGAATCAGGATTACGGCGCGGAGTCGATCAAGGTCCTCAAAGGGCTCGACGCCGTGCGCAAGCGCCCCGGCATGTATATCGGCGACACCGACGACGGGTCGGGTCTGCACCACATGGTGTACGAAGTCGTCGACAACGCCATCGACGAAGCGCTGGCCGGACACTGCAGCCAGGTCACCGTCGCGCTGCACGCCGACGGCTCGGCGAGCGTGACCGACGACGGGCGCGGCATCCCCACCCAGATCCACCAGGAAGAGGGCGTGTCGGCCGCACAGGTCATCATGACCCAGCTGCACGCGGGCGGTAAGTTCGACCAGAACTCCTACAAGGTCTCGGGCGGGCTTCACGGGGTCGGCGTGTCGGTGGTGAACGCGCTGTCGGACTGGCTCGACCTGACGATCTGGCGCAAGGACCGCGAGCACTATATGCGCTTCCGCCGCGGCGAGCCGGAGAACGGCCAGGACCTGATCGAGCGCGGCCCCGCGAACGGCAAGAAGGGCACCCAGGTCCGCTTCATGCCGAGCGAGGAGACCTTCTCCGACATCGTGTTCGATCGCCACCGCCTGCAGCATCGCCTGCGCGAGCTGGCCTTCCTGAATTCCGGCGTGCGAATCGTGCTGCGCGACGAGCGCGAGGCCGAGCCTGTGGAAGAGGTGATGGATTATGAAGGCGGGGTCGCCGCCTTCGTGAAGCACCTGGACCGCACCCGCCAGGCGATCTTTCCCGATCCGGTGCTGATCTTCGGCGAGCGCGAAGGCGTCACCGTGGAGGCCGCGCTGCAGTGGAATGACGGCTATCACGAGAACGTTCTGTGCTTCACCAACAACATCCCGCAGCGCGACGGGGGCACGCACCTGGCCGGCTTCCGCGGCGCGCTGACCCGGGTGATCAACACCTATGCGGCCTCCTCCGGCGCGGCGCAGAAAGCCAAGGTCGCCATCACCGGCGATGATGCGCGCGAAGGGCTCACCTGCGTTCTGTCGGTGAAGGTCCCCGATCCGAAATTCTCCAGCCAGACCAAGGACAAGCTCGTCAGCTCCGAAGTGCGTCCGGCGGTGGAGAGCGCAGTCTACGACACGCTCACCGAATGGTTCGAGGAGCACCCCGCCGAGGCCAAGCAGATCGTCGCCAAGATCGTCGAGGCCGCCGCCGCCCGCGAAGCCGCGCGCAAGGCGCGCGAGCTCACCCGGCGCAAGAGCGCGCTCGACATCACCTCCCTGCCCGGCAAGCTCGCAGACTGCCAGGAAAAGGACCCGGCGAAGTCCGAGCTGTTCATCGTGGAGGGCGATTCCGCCGGCGGGTCCGCGAAACAGGGCCGCAACCGGGAGAACCAGGCCGTTCTGCCCTTGCGCGGCAAGATCCTCAACGTGGAGCGCGCACGCTTCGACAAGATGCTGGGATCCGATCAGGTGGGCACGCTGATCACCGCGCTGGGCGCCGGGATCGGGCGCGACCAGATCGACTATGACAAGCTGCGCTACCACAAGGTCGTCATCATGACCGACGCCGACGTGGACGGCGCGCACATCCGCACGCTGCTTCTGACCTTCTTCTATCGCCAGATGCCCGAGCTCATCGAGCGCGGCCATCTCTACATCGCCCAGCCGCCGCTCTACAAAGTCGTGCGCGGCAAGTCCGAACGCTATCTCACCGACCAGGCCGAGATGGACAATTTCCTCATCGACGAGGGCAGTTCGGACGCCTCGGTGCGGCTGGCCGACGGCGAGGTGGTCACGGGAACAGATCTGGCCGAGCGGGTGAAGGCGGCGCGCGGCGTGGTCCTCTCGCTGCAGCGCCTGGCGGCGCGCGCGCCGGTGTTCGCGCTGGAGGCCGCGGCCCTGTCCGGCGCGCTGCATCCCGACGCCACGGCCGCGCAGGTCGACGACGCCGCCGCGCGGCTCGCCCGCGCCGCGGACGAGGGCGAGGACGGCTGGGCGGGCACGCTCACCCCGGAAGGCGACATCGTCTTCAAGCGCGAAGTGCGCGGCGTCACCGAAACCGTGGTGCTCGACGACACGGTGCTCGCCAGCCCCGACGCGAAACGCCTGTCCGAACGCGCCCAGGCGATCGCCGGCGATTACACCGGTCCGGCCGTGTTCACCGGCCGCAACGGCGAGATCACCATCCACACCCCCGCCGACCTTGTCACCGCGGTGCAGAAAGCCGGCGCCAAGGGCCTGAAGATCCAGCGCTACAAGGGTCTGGGGGAAATGAACCCCGACCAGCTCTGGGAAACCACGCTGGATCCCGACGCCCGCTCCTTCCTGCAGGTCTCCATCTCCGAAGCCGACACCGCCGACGAGCTCTTCTCAAAGCTCATGGGCGACGTGGTGGAGCCGAGGCGCGACTTCATCCAGGAGTTCGCGCTGGAGGCGGAGGTGGATGTTTGACGCCTGATCCTGCGGGGGCTTTCGAGGCGCGCCTTGCGGGCGCGCACCTCAGGATGAGGGTTTGGGACCGCAAAACATCCTCACCTGTGAGGAGTCTTTTTCGAAGAAAAAGCCTCGAAGGGTGAGCGCCGGTCCGCCGCGCGGATAAATGGCCCGGCGGGCCGATTGAAGGCGGCGAACGGCTCCGGCGGAGCCCGGCACGGAGCGGGCGCGGACAAACTTATCCGCCCCCCT
>JBKHAZ010000181.1:0-5834 GCA_046542605.1 Oceanicaulis sp.
GAGGCGGCGAACCCGAACGAAAGGAAAAGCAGCAGAAGAAAGGAGTGCGTATGAACGACAACCATGTGTACCTGACCACCAAGGACGCGGCCCGGATCGTGGGCTTCTCGCACCGGACCCTCGAAGGGATGCGGTGCCGGGGTGGTGGGCCGCGCTATATCGAGTTGCCCAATGGTCGTATCCGCTACCGGAAACAGGACCTGATCGAATGGATCGAAAATGGATCGGAGCCAGAAGCCGCGTAGGCCGGTTCCAAGAATCAGAGTGAGCCGCCCTCGGTTATGCCGGGGGCGGTTTGCGTTTCAGCGCCATATGGGTGAAATCGAATCGGTTGCTGCTGGATGCCCTGACGACCAGGGTCCATAAGCGAGCCGTTTTTCTAAGACTTCTCCCCTGCGACGGATGTACGCAGCTCGGCTACGCATCAGCACGCAGCATCCTGCTTCCACAGTGCTTCCACGCGATGCGTCACGTCACCATGGCGAGTAAGGGATGGGTGAAAAAGATAAGCAATTTCAGAGGTTTGTATGGCGCGCCGGGGAAGATTCGAACTCCCGACCCCCAGATTCGTAGTCTGGTGCTCTATCCAGCTGAGCTACCGGCGCCTGCCGTTCCCGCGGGACGGGGCCCGTCGAGAGGCGCGGAACCTAGCGGCAGGATTTCGGCTTGGCAAGCGCCCGGTGTACCGGTTTTGCAGCCCGGCGCTGCGGCGCGCGCCGAGGCGCGTCTCAGGCCTGCCTGCGAGCGGCGTGAACGCCGCGCGCCACCGCCCGCGACAGGGTGTCCGCGCCGAGTGCGCCCAGCAGCGAAAGACTGATGGCGCGCGGCTCCGGCAATTTCCGCGTCCCCGCCGACAGGGCGAACACCACGTCGCCGTCCACCGGCGCGTGAACAGGCCGGATGGCGCGGGCGAGTCCGTCCTGGGCCATCACCGCGAAGCGGCGCGCCTCGTCGCGGGTGAGGGCCGCATCGGTGGCCACGACCGCCAGCGTCGTCTGCGTGCGGCCGCGAGCGGCGCCCGGATTGAACTTCGCCGCGCCCCAGTCCTCCGGTTCGAAGCGGGCGTCCGGGTCGGGGCGGGCGCCGCCGAACTCGCCGCCCCGTTCGAAGGGCCAGGCCCAGTAGACGTCGTTGCGCCCCGGCATCGTGACCGAGCCGAAGCAGTTCACCGCCACCAGGGCGGCCACGGTGGTCCCATCCGCGGTCCGCCAGCTCGCCGAACCCACCGCCCCGGGGTGGGCGCCGGCCGCCGCGCCGTAGCCTGCGCCGGCCTTGCCGAGCCGCACCGGTGCGCCGCGGCGCGCGTCCTCCAGCGCGGCTAAGCCGAGCGCGCGATAGGGCGGTTGGCCGCCCCAGTCTTTCGCCCCGCCATTGGCGAGATCGTAAAGACACGCAGCCGGCACGATCGGCGAGACCGGAACGCCCGGCGTCTCGAACAGCTCGAACCCCGTGCGCGTCTCGCCGAGCGCCGCGGTGACCGCGTCGGCGGCTGCAAGCCCGTAGACCGATCCGCCCGAGAGCACGACGGCGTTGAGGGTTTCAACCAGCCCGCCGGGAGTCATTACATCGGTCTCGCGCGTGCAGGCGCCCCCGCCGCGCACGTCCACCGCCGCCACCGCCGGCGTCTCGCAGAGCACCACGCTCGTCCCGGTGCGCACCCGGTCGTCTTCCGCCGCGCCGACCTTGAGCCCTGTGATGTCCGTGAGGTCGTTGTACATCGCCGGACCGGTCATGGCGGCTCCTGATGTGGCGAGGCGCGCTGCGACGGGCCCCGGTGCGAGAAATTTCCGCCGATCAAGTTGGGACATGCCCGGCGCCCCGGCCCGGTCGTGAACGGCGCCACAGCCGCGCCGCCGCCGCAGGCCATCCTTCAGGGCAAAAAAGCCCCGCCCGGCGCTTGGCCGGGCGGGGCGGTTCGCGCCTGAGCGGCGTTACCAGTTGTAGCGCGCCCGGGCGTAGAGATAGCGTCCGGAGAACCCGAACGGGGAGAAGCCGGAGAAGGGGAAGATCCGCCCGAAGGTGGAGTCCAGCGCCGGCGTCGCCGCGGTGGTGTCGGGATACTCGTCGAACAGATTGTTCGCGCCGAACGCCAGGGTCAGGCCCTGCGTCACGTCGGCGGAGACCTCCGCATCCACGATGGTCTTCGCCGAAAGAATTTCGTCGAAAGCCGGATCGTTGGAGGGGTCGGTGGTCTCTCCGTAGCGCGTGGCGCGCACGAAGCCTCCGAAATCGCCCCGCGTCCAGTCCACCGAACCGATCAGCTTGTTTTCCGGCTGGCCCACCTCGAAGCGGGCGATCTCGCGCCGGGCGAACAGGGTCACGCCGGGCAGCACCGGGCTGGTGGGCGCATCGACCACATCGGTCTCGGTATGATTATAGCCGAACGAGAAGTCGAAATCGCCGTAGTCGGCGGTGTCGAGCCCGTAGGTGGCCACCACGTCGAACCCGCGCGTTTCGGTCTCCACCCCATTGATGAAAAAGCGCGCCCGGGTCACGCCGGTCACCCCGGCGCCGATCAGCAGGCTTTCCACCGTGGCGCCGGAGAGATTTTCCGACAGCACGATGCGGTTGTCGATATCGATCGCGTAAGCGTCGAAGGTCAATGCGAAATCGCCCGCGGTGAACACGAAGCCGCCGGAGATGTTGGTGGACTCCTCCGCGTCCAGCGGCTCTCCGCCAAGCGCGGCGGCCACCGCGCTGTCGGCGGGGAAGGTGCCCACTTCGGCCGGGACCGGCGGGGTGCCGGCGAAGACCGTGGCGGTGGAGGTGAAATAGGCCTGCTGCAAGGACGGCGCCCGAAAGCCGTTGGAGACCGCGCCGCGCAGGGCGAACTGGTCGGTCACTTCAAAGCGGGCGGCGATCTTTCCGGTGACGGTCTCGCCGAAATCGGAATAGCTTTCGCCGCGTACGGCCCCGGAGAGAAGCAGCCGGTCGGTGATGTCGGCTTCCAGGTCGAGATAGACGCCGATGGAGTCGCGGTCCTCGTCGACTTCATTGGCGGGCTGGAAGCCGGGGAACACCTGGCTGCCGGCCGGGAGGCTTGGATCGCCGCTGATATAGCTCGCCGGCTCGCCGGCTTCGATCTCATAGCCTTCGAGCCGGTATTCCGCGCCGAACGCCACCGACAGGGGGCTGGCGAAGGCGGCGATGTCGTAATCGCGTTGCAGATCGGCGTTGACGGTGAGCTGGTCGTAGATCAGCGCGCCGGCGTCGAAGGCGGTGGGCGAGGTCGCGCCGAGCGAGGTGTTCAGCGAGTTCTCGACCCCGTAGGCGAGCTCGTTGCGGCCATAGCCCAGAGACAGGTCGTAATTCCACCCGGCCGCGTCGCCGCGGATCCCGCCCAGCGCGGAGTAATCCTCGATATCGGTGACGATGAACGGCAGGAAGCCGTCGGGATAGATGGAGAGCGTGTTGCGCCCGTCCAGCGCCCGGCGATAGAAGCCGGCCGCCTCGCCGTCGCGTTGCTGGTAGCTGGTCCAGCCGTAGAGCTCCGCGCCGCCGTCAAGATCGATCCCGGCGTTGGCGAACACCGAGATCGCTTCGGCCTTGGCGAGCCCGAAACGGTGATTGATCCGGTCGAACTCGGTTTCGCGCGGGTCGAGCGCGCCGCCAACCAGCGGATATTGCTGGCGGCTGTCCGGCCCGGCGCGATTGGTGGGTTCGCGGTCGAGATACTCGGCCGACACGGTCAGGAAGCCGTTATCACCAAGCGGCAGGCCGACCCAGCCCGACAGGCTCACGGTCTCGCCGTCCGACGCGGTGCGCGCCTGATCCACCAGCGGGATCTCGGTGGCGTAGCGCCCGTAGGTGGCCGTCACCTGGCCGCCCTCGCGGGCTTCGCGCAGGCCCACATTGATGACGCCGGCGATGGCGTCAGAGCCATACTGGGCCGAGGCGCCGTCGCGCAGGACCTGAACCTGCGAGATCGCGCTGACCGGAATGGTGTTCAGATCCACCGCCGCCGAGCCCCGGCCCACCGAGCCGCCGAGATTGACCAGCGCTGAAGCGTGACGCCGGCGCTCGTTCACCAGCACCAGGGTCTGGTCCGGGCCGAGTCCGCGCAACGTCGCCGGGCGGACATGGTCGGTGCCGTCGGTGATGGAGGGGGAGGGGAAGTTGAAAGACGGCAGGCTTGCGGCGAGCGCGGCGTTCAGCTCCGTAACGCCGGTGTTCTCCAGCTGGCCGATATCGATCACGTCGACGGGCGCGGCGGTCTCCAGCGCGGTGCGCGATTGAGCGCGCGAGCCGACGACGACGATGACGTCGCGGTTTTCCGCTTCGGCTTCCGGTCCGGGGGGCGGACCGTCCTGGCTCCAGCCGGCGCCGGCGGTGAGCGCGGCTAAAGATACGGCGGTGAGTAGATGTTTCATAAGCGGGGCTCCCTTCCCGAGTGACGCCAATTGCGGCGGCGGCGCATGACGCGCCGCCTCCGTTCTCCAGTTCAAAACCTCACGCCTGGTGCGGTTATTCATCCTGAATCGCCTGTACATGACGACGCACGCCGCTATGCTCGGCTCGTGAAAAAGGCTGCGCCTCGCTGCGCCGCAGCACAATTAAGAAGTTCTGATGACGACTTTAGAAAATCTAAATCCGCAAAGCCTTGAGACTCCCCCGCTCAACGCCATGCGCGCGTTCGAGGCGGCCGCGCGGCTGGGCGGGGTGGCGCCGGCGGCGGCCGAGCTGGGCGTGACCAGCGGCGCGGTCTCCCAGCAGATCAGGCTTCTTGAGACGGTTCTGGGCACCAAGCTCGTCACTCGCGCCGGGCGCGGCATGGCGCTCACTGCGGAAGGCCGTGCGGTCGCCGAGCTGATCGCCGAGCCCTTCCGCGGCTTGCGCGAGGCCGGCCTGAGACTTGGCCGGTGTGACCGCAAAGACACGATCCGGCTGGGTGCGCCCGGCGCGTTCGCCGGCAGCTGGCTCGCGCGCCGCTTGTCGCGGTTCGAACGCGAAGCGGGCGGCTTCCCGGTCCGTCTCGTCTCCGATCCCGATCCCGCCGCGCTCGACCGCTTCCAGATCGATCTGGAGGTGCGCTACGCCCGCCGTGGGTCCGGCTCGGCCAACGCGGTGCGGCTTCTCTCCGACAGCTACGCCCTGATCGGTGCGCCGGCGCTGCTGCACGCGGCGCGCGGAGATCGATGGCGCGATTGTCTGCGGACCGCCGCCTTGATCCAGTCCGGTGAAGCCGATGCAGCCGGGCTTGATTGGCGCGGCTGGCTCGCCCGGCGCCGGATCACGCGCGAGGACGCGCATCTTGGCGACCGGTTCACCACGTTCGGCCAGGCGGTCAACGCCGCCGCGGCGGGCCGCGGCCTCGCGATCGCGCCGCGCAGCCTTTGCGAATGCGCCATCGCCGCGGGACGGCTCGCCGTACTCTCGGCGGCGGGCGTGGAGGCCGCCGAGGGCGGCTATGATTTGATCTGGCCGGAAGGACGCGGCTTGCGCGCGCCCGGCCGAGCCCTCAAAACCTTTCTCATGGACGAAGCCCGGCCTTTCGAAACGGCGGGAGTTTGACGCCATGGCGCTACACACGAGGACATCATGACCGCCAAATGGACCATCGCCGCATTGGGAGCCGTTCTGGCGGCCTGCAGTCCGGCGCAGGACGACGATCTGACGCTGGACGCCGCCGAGGCCGAGGGCGGTGCAGGCGTCGACCTGGCCGAGCGGACCGACTTTTCCGGCATGGTCGCGGCCGCCAATCCCGATGCGGTGGAAGCCGGGCTCGCCATGCTGCGCCAGGGCGGCGACGCGGTGGACGCCGCCATCGCCATCCAGGCCGTGCTCAGCCTTGTGGAGCCGCAAAGCTCGGGGATCGGCGGGGGCGCCTTCATGGT
>JBKHAZ010000182.1:0-5775 GCA_046542605.1 Oceanicaulis sp.
GGCGCGATCGTGTATGGCGAACCGATCACCGTGCCGCGCGAGGCCGACGCACAGACGATCGAATTGCTGACCACCCAGCTGGAAGACCGGCTCAACGGGGCCACGGCCGAGGCCGACCGGCGCTGCCGGGGCGAACCGGCGATGCGCGAGCCGGCGCGGTGAGCCCGCCCGGCCTGGCGCTCTATACGGCCCTGACGCGGCTCGCCGGACCGCTGGCCGGACCGCTTCTGCGCCGCCGTGCGCGCGCCGGGAAGGAAGACGCCGCGCGCCTGGACGAGCGCCGAGGCGAACCGGGCTTCGCCCGTCCCGACGGCGAGTTGGTCTGGCTGCACGCCGCCAGTGTCGGGGAAAGCATGATCGCGCTTTCGCTCGCCCAGGCGCTCGGCGAAATTCGCCCCCGGGCGCATTTCCTGATCACCTCCGGAACGCTGACGTCCGCCGGTCTTGTGGCCCGGCGCGGCGCGCCGCGGGTGATCCATCAATTCCCGCCCGTGGACCGGCCGGACTGGGCGCGTCGGTTCATGGCGCATTGGCGCCCGGACCTCGCCGTGTTCACCGAAAGCGAGCTGTGGCCGAACCTGATCACCGCCGCGAGCCGCTCCGGCGCCCGGCTCGCATTGGTCAATGCGCGTTTGAACGAGGCGTCCTTGAAGGGCTGGCGGCGCTGGCCGCGCAGCGCGCGCGCGCTTCTCTCGCGCTTTGATTGGATCGGTGCAGCGGATGCGCGCACGGCCGCCGGACTCGGCGCGCTGGCCGGCCGCGACGTGGCGAAGCTCGGCAACATCAAGCTGGAGACGCGTCTTCCCGATCCTGACCCCGAAGCGCTCGCCGCGGCGCGCAAGGCCGTCGCGGACCGGCCGGTCTTTGTGGCCGCAAGCACCCATTCCGGCGAGGAAGCCGTCCTCGCCGAAGCCCACCGCCAGATTTTGAAGGAGCGGACGGACGCGTTGATGATCCTCGCGCCGCGCCACCCTGAACGCGCCGGAGAGGCGGAAGCCGCCCTGCACAACGCCGGGCTCGCCTTCGCCCGCCGCTCGGCCGGTGAAACGCCGGCGCGCGACGATCAGGTCTGGCTCGCCGACACGCTGGGCGAAATGGGGCTCTGGTTTGCGCTGGCGCCCGCCGCCGTGGTCGCAGGCAGCTATGTGGACGGGATCGGCGGGCATAATCCGATCGAGGCCACCCGGGCGGGGGCGGCGGTGATCACCGGCCCGTACACCGCCAGCTTCGACGACGTGTTCGCGGCCTATGACGCGCATATGGCGCGGACGGTGTGCGCCAACAGCGCCGAGACCGCACGCGCCGTGCTGCAGATCTGGGCCGGCGAAGGCCCCACCGCAGCGGCGGCCGAGCGGGCGCTGTCCAGACTGTCGGGCGGCGCGCTCGCTGCGACGCTGGATGCGCTTTGCGTTCTTCTGGAGGAGGTGCGATGAGGCCGCCGGCTTTCTGGGACGCCGATGCGCCGCGCTCCTCGGCCCGCCTCACCCGCGCGCTTTTGAGCCCGCTCGGCGCGCTCTACGCCATGGCGACGGCCCGGCGCATTGCGCGCACGACGCCCGCCCCCGCCCCGGCGCCGGTGATCTGCATCGGCAATCTCACCCTGGGCGGAACCGGAAAGACACCGGTCGCCATCGCCGTGATCGAAGCAGCGCGCGCTTCGGGGCTGTCGCCGGCCGGGCTCAGCCGCGGCTGGGGCGGCCGGCTCAAAGGCCCGATGCGGGTCGACCCGCGAAGCCAAAGCGCGCGCGAAGTCGGAGACGAGCCGTTGCTGATCGCACGCGCCGGGCCGGCTTACATCGATCCGGGCCGCGTGGAGGGCGCGCGCCTGGCGGTGCGCGAGGGCGCCGATCTCATCGTCATGGACGACGGCCACCAGAACCCCAAGCTTGAGAAGACCTGCTCCATCGTGGTGGTGGACGGCGCGGCGGGCTGGGGCGCGGGCAAGGTGTTTCCCGCCGGGCCGCTGCGCGAACCGGTCAAGGCCGGCCTCGCCCGGGCCGATGCGGTGGTGGTCATGGTGCGCGACGCGGAGGACACGCCGCGCTATCGCGCGCTCGGCCTCGCCGATATTGAGATTCCCGTTTTGAAAGCGTGGCTTGAGCCCAAAGCCCCGCCTCCACCGGGCAAGCTCCTGGCCTTCGCCGGGATCGGCCGGCCGCAGAAATTCTTCGACGCCCTGAAGGCCGCCGGCGCCGAACTCGCCGAGACCGCCGGGTTTCCCGACCACCATCCCTATACGCGCGCCGAGATCGATCAGCTCGCCGACCTGGCCGCAGCCCACGGCGCGCGGCTGATCACGACGGAAAAAGACTGGGTGCGCCTGCCCGGCGGCGTGCAGGGCGCCGTCACCGCCTGGCCCGTGCGCGCACGCTTCGATCAGCCCGCCCGGCTCACGGCGCTGATCCAGGATGCGGTGGACGCCCATCGCGGGCGGGGTTAGCTGTTCGCCATGACCGTTTCGCGCTCGCCAGGGCTTCGCCCATGACCACCCTTTCAAGACGCCTTTCCTTCGCCGCGGAGACGGCGGCCTGGAACGGGTATCAGGGCCTGTTCCGATCCATGGGGCTTGAACGCGCCAGCGATTTCGGCGCCGCGCTCATGCGTCGGGCCGGCCCGCTGGCGACGGTCCAGACCGTGGCGCGCATCAATATGCAGATCGCCTTTCCCGGCGCCCACAAGCGCGAGCTCGACCAGCTTCTGGACGCCATGTGGGACAATTTCGGCCGGCTTCTGGGCGAGTTTCCCAACATGCACCGGTTCGATTTTTCCGACGCCGGCGATCAGATCGAAGTGGAAGGCGGCGAGATCCTGGAGGCGCTGGACCGGGCCGGCCAGCCGGCGGTGCTCGTGGGCGGCCATTTCGCCAATTGGGAGCTGCTGGCCGCGGTTATCGTGCGGCGCATGAAGGATTGCCGCATCACCTATCGCCACGCCAACAACCCGGCCATCGACAAGGCGATCATCGAGCAGCGCCGGGCCTATGGCGTGAACATTCTCGCGCCCAAGGGCGGCTCGGGCGCCAAGGAGCTGATGGCGGCGCTGAAAAGCGGCGCCTCGGTGGGGCTGATGAATGATCAGAAGATGAACGACGGGATCGCCGCGCCGTTTTTCGGACGCGAGGCCATGACCGCGTCAGGCCCGGCGCGCATGGCGTTGCGCTATGTCTGCCCGATCGTTCCCATGAACGTGGTGAGAAAGGACCGCACCCGCTTCAAGGTGACGGTCTACGAGCCCCTGCAAAAGCCCGATGGTCGCGATGCGGCGGCGATCCTGGAGCTGGTCACGCGTATCAACGCCATGATCGAAGGCTGGATTCACGCCGCACCCGAGCAGTGGTTCTGGGTGCACCGCCGGTTTGAAAAGAGCCTTTACCGCAGCGCGCCGACCTGAACGTTCACCGCTTCGGCCGGGTCGATATAGCGATTGCGCCATTTTATGCGCCAGTCCAGATGAGCGCCTGTGGAGCGCCCGCCCGCGCCGACGGCGCCGATGCGCTGACCCTGCGCAACCACGTCGCCGACTTCAACGTCGATTTCCGACAGGTGCAGGAAAGCGCTGGTGAAGCCCTGACCGTGATCGATGAAGATCAGCCCGCCCTCGAAATACATGTCCTCATCAGCCAGCGTCACCACGCCGGAGGCCGGCGCCGTGACCGGGGCGCCGGCGGCCGCTGCGATGTCGATGCCGTAATGGGGCCGGCGCGGCTCGCCGTTGTAATAGCGCTGCGAGCCGTAGACCCCGGTGAGCGTCCCGCCCTCGATGGGCATGACGAAACCGTCTGAAAAACCCGGCGTCTGCGACATGGAGGTGTAGGCGGCGGCCTTCACCCGGCCCTCTTCACGAATGCGTGCGATGGTCTCGGGCGGCGGGGACACGTATTGCGAAGGCACGCCTTCGATGCGCTGGATATCATATTCGCGCTGCTGGACCTCCACGGTGGTTTCCCAAACCGTGTCCGCCTCGCGCACCGAAAGCGTGGTCTCCGGCTCCGCGTCCCGGTCATGGCCGAGCACCACCCAGCCGTCCTCGCCGGCGGTGACGGAAACATCGCCCAGGCTCACTTCCGCGCCCGGCGCGGTTCGGCAGATCAAGGCCGCGCCCTGGCGGTGGGCGCCGGCGCAGCGGATCGGTCCGGTCTCGGCGGCGTTGACGCTGGTGATCAGCTCGGCCACCGGGTCGGCGCCGGGTTCGGCGGCCTCCTGCGCCTGAGCGGCGAACGACAGCGCGAACAGCCAGCCGAGCATCATTTCACCCCCGGTTCCGGCGCCCCGGCCGGCCCTCCATTGAGCTGCATCCAGCGCTTGGTGGCGGCGTAGGCGTCCACATAGGCCTCCTGCAGGTCCGCGCTCCAGTATTTCAGTTCCGGAATCTGGATCTTCTCCCCGGTCACGGCGCAGGTCACGTAGGCGCCGGGTTTCAGGATCAGATAGTCGGCGTCGCCGTACTCGAGGCGGGCTTCGCCGGTGAAATCGCGATCGAAGGCGTTCATGGGATCTCCAGTCATGGTGCGAGCCTATCACGCCGGTTTGTAAACGCGGAAGCCGGGCCGGCGTTCTGCCGCGCGCTTTTTCAGCACCGCCCGCGCCGCTTGACCGACTCAGCCCCAGCGCGGAGGCTGCGCCCATGCCCGTCATTCGCCGCCTGTCGCCGGAAACCGTCAACCGCATCGCCGCCGGCGAGGTGGTCGAGCGCCCTGCAAGCGCCGTCAAGGAGCTTGTCGAAAACGCGCTGGACGCCGGCGCGCACCGCATCGACGTGGCGATCGAGAACGGCGGCCTCACCCGCATCGTGGTGGAGGACGACGGCTGCGGCATGGACGCGGAAAGCCTCAAGACGGCGATCGAGCGCCACGCCACCTCAAAACTGCCGGTGGGCGCGGACGGCCAGGACGATCTTCTCAACATCGCCTCCATGGGGTTTCGCGGCGAAGCCCTGCCCTCCATCGGCTCCATCGCGCGCCTGACGATCACGAGCCAGAGCGAAGAGCTGGGCGCGTGTCACGAGCTGTCGGTGGAGGGCGGCGCCCAGAACGCGCCCCGCCCCGCCCCGCCCCTTGGCCGGCGCGGCTCCCGGGTGGAGGTCGCGGATCTCTTCTACGCCACGCCCGCCCGGCTGAAATTCCTCAAATCCGAACGCGCGGAGACCACGGCGGTCGCCGATACGCTCAAACGCCTGGCGCTGGCGCGCGCGGACGTGGGCTTTTTCCTCACCAGCGACAGGCGCGCGCGCCTGTCGGTCCCGGCCGAAACCGAAGACGATCCGGTGGAGGCCCGGCGCGCGCGGCTGTCGAGCATTCTCGGCGCCGATTTCGGCGAAAACGCGCTTCACATCGACCAGGAGCGCGAGGGCGTCCGGTTGACCGGCTTCGCCTCGCTGCCGACCTATAATCGCGGCTCGAACCAGCACCAGTTCCTGTTCGTCAACGGCCGGCCGGTGAAGGACAAGCTGATCGTCGGCGCGGTGCGCGGCGCCTATCAGGACTTCCTGGCCCGCGACCGCCATCCGGTGGTCGCCCTGTTCGTGGAGGTCCCCGGCGGGCAGGTCGACGTCAACGTGCACCCGGCCAAGGCCGAGGTGCGGTTTCGCGATTCAGGCCTCGTACGCGGCTTGATCGTGGGCGCGCTGCGCCATGCGCTCGCCGGCGCCGGGCACCGCGCCTCCACCACGGTGGCCGGCTATGCGCTGGGGCGGGTCCAGCCCGGCGCCGGCGTCCCGCCGCCGCTGGCGCGCGCGGACGGCTGGGGGCCGGCCGCTGCGCCCTCCTACGCCCATCAC
>JBKHAZ010000183.1:0-5753 GCA_046542605.1 Oceanicaulis sp.
CCGATGGGCGGAGAACGCGGTCACCGACTGGGCCACGATGGACGTGATCAGCAGCGCAAGGAAGGTCACCGCCAGCCCGATCGCGCCCAGCCCGTAGAGCCGGAAGCGCTTCTCGGCGCGGTGCCGCCTGGCCAGGCGCGCCTCGACGGCGGCACGGATGGAGCGCTGATCGTTATTCATAGCGTTCCCGGAAGCGTTGCACCACGCGCAGCGCGATGATGTTGAGGATCAGCGTCAGGCCGAACAGCACCAGGCCCAGCGCGAATGCGGACAAGGTCTTGGAGCTGTCGAACTCCTGGTCGCCAGTGAGCAGCATGACGATCTGCACGGTGATGGTGGTCACGCTCTCCAGCGGGTTCGCGGTCAGGTTCGCGCCCTGACCGGCGGCCATGACCACGATCATGGTCTCGCCCACCGCCCGGCTGACACCCAGCAGAACTGCGCCGACGATGCCGGGCAAAGCGGCGGGAAGCACCACCTGGCGCACGGTCTCCGACTTGGTGGCGCCCATGGCGTAGGCGCCGTCGCGCAAAGATTGGGGAACCGCATTGATCACGTCGTCCGACAAAGAGGAGACGAAGGGAATGATCATGACCCCCATGACCAGCCCCGCCGACAGCGCGCTTTGCGTCACAGCGTCTTCGTATCCCAGAAAAAGCGCCACATCGCGCAGGAACGGGCCGACGGTCAAAAGCGCGAAAAAGCCGTAGACCACCGTCGGCACGCCGGCGAGAATCTCCAGCAAGGGCTTCGCCCAGGACCGGAAATTCGGCCCGGCGTATTCGGACAGATAGATCGCCGCGAACAGGCCCACCGGCACGGCGACCGACATGGCGATCAGCGTGATCAGCGCGGTGCCGGCGAACAGCGGAACGGCGCCGAACGCGCCGGACTGGCCCACCTGGTCGGCGCGAATGGCGATCTGCGGGCTCCACTGGGTCCCGAACAGGAACTCGTGCACGCGCCAGTCGATGGACGCGAAAAAGCGGATGGATTCAAACAGAAGCGAGAAAATGATCCCGAGCGTGGTCAGGATGGCGATGCCCGAGGCGAGCGCCAGAACCGCGCCCACCGCACCTTCCACCCGGTCGCGGGCGCGAAAACGCGCGGCGATGCGCGAGCGCGCCCAGCTCAGGCCCGCCACCGCCACGGCCGCGGCCAGCGCGGCGAACGACCAGCGGAAGATGTCCTCCCAAGGGCGCATGGCGCGCGCCGCGGCGCGAAGCTCGGGCGTATCGCGGCTCGCCAGGCCCTCGTTGAAGGCGATGGCGCGCGCATCGGCGATGAACAACGCGCGCTCGTCGGGGCTGTCGCGCCAGACCTCGAATCCGGCGCGCGCGCGATAGCCCGCCTCGGTGCGCGGCGCGCGCGCCGCGGTCGCC
Organism: Oceanicaulis sp.; assembly: GCA_046542605.1. GTDB lineage: Bacteria > Pseudomonadota > Alphaproteobacteria > Caulobacterales > Maricaulaceae > Oceanicaulis. The sequence continues at coordinate 1,383 of JBKHAZ010000183.1, forward strand.
GCAGCCAGCGCGTCGCGCCGCGCCTTGAGTTCGGCGGTGAGCGTGTTGCGCATTTCGGTCACGCGGGCGAGTTCACGCGCCCAGCGTTCCGCATCTCCGCCCTCGCCGCGCGCCCGGGCGAGCGCGTCGCGGGCGGTGCGGATCTGCGCCTCCACCTCGGCGAGCTCGTCGGTCAGCGCCGCATGGCGCGCATCGCCCGCAAGTGCGGAGTCGTAAGCGCGGATGATCGGGGCGGCCTCGCGCTCAAGCCCGGTCAGCGCCACCGAATTGACCAGACCCGCGCCCAGAACCCCGTAAACGAACACGAGCAACATCGCCGGCGCCCCGGTCCAGAGCGCGATGTAATACCCGTAATAGCTCGGCAGGGAGTGCAGCGCGGCGGGCTGACCGCCGGACGCCGACACGGCCCGGCGGCGCCCGACCAGGAAGCCGAACGCCGTCAACACCAGAAGCGTGAGCGTCACAAGGACGGAAATCTGCATCGATCTCTCTACGGGCGCGCCCGCTTCGGCGCACATGCTGCGGACCGGTCGGCGCGGCCTCCCGGATTGGAGCGCGACCATGTGCGGGATCGATCAATTGAATATGACAGGTCCGCTACGTTTTTGTGACAGCGACCGTGGGCGGTGTGGACTACGGACCTATTCCGCCGCGTCGCCAGGGGTGATGCGGGGGGCCTCGGCCGTTTGCGGCCCGCTTTCCTCGCGCGTCTTGGCGACGGGGAAGAAGACGCTGAACACCGAGCCCTTTCCCGGCGCGCTCTCCACGGTGAACCCGCCGCGGTGGCGGCTGACGATATGCTTGACGATGGCCAGCCCCAGCCCAGTGCCGGCCGCGGGGCCGCTTTTCTGTCCGTCCACCCGGAAAAATCGCTCGGACAGGCGCGGCAGGTAGCGCCGCTCGATTCCCGCGCCGCGGTCGGTGACCCGCACCACGCCGTAGCGCGCGTCCGGGTCGAGCGCGGGCGCGGCGATGGTCAGCCGCCCGGAGTCCGGATCGAGCCGCTCGGGCAGGTGTTCGGCGGAGTCGCGCGTGCGGCCGTAAAAGACGCTTACGCAGATACGCCCCTCGCCGCCGGAATACTTCACCGCGTTCTCAACCAGATTCTCGACCACCTGGTAGATCTGGTCGCGGTCGCCGGTGACCGGTGCTTCGCTCTCGTGCAACGCCAGCTCCAGCGTCAGGCCGCGCGCCTCGATCACGGGTTGCAGCGCCTCGACGACCTCGCCGGCGAGCTGGTTGAGGTCCACCGCGCCGGTGGGCGCCATGTGCTCGTTCATCTCCACCCGCGAGAGCGACAGCAGGTCGTCGATCAACCGGCGCATGCGCTCGGTCTGAACCTTCATGATGTTGAGAAAGCGCTCGCGCGCCTCCTCGTCGTCCCTGGCGGGACCGCTGAGCGTTTCGATGAACCCCGACAACGAGGCGAGCGGCGTGCGCAGCTCGTGGCTGGCGTTGGCCAGGAAGTCCGCGCGCATGCGTTCGGCGCGCTTGGAGCTGGTGTCGTCGGCGAGCACGAGCATGGCGCGGAAGGGCATTGGCCCGGTCACCGGAAGGCGGATCGGTTCGATGAAGGCGCGCACATGGCTCTCCAGCGGCGCCAGGGTGGAATACTCCACCGTCGCTCCGGTCTCCCCGCGCAGCGCCGCGCTCACCGCCTCCAGAACGCGCGGCTGGCGCAAAACCGTGGACAGGAGCCCCCGCTCCGCGCCCAGGCCCAGAAAGGCGCGCGCGGCCGGATTGGCCCGCTCGATCCGCCCGCCCGGGCCGATCAGGAGGACCGGCGTGGACAGACGCTCCAGCATCGCCTCGCTGGCGTCGGCGTCGACATTGCGGGTCGTCAGCGCCGCGCTCGGCCGGACCACCGGCTCGGACGCGCTCAGCGCTGTGAGATAGTACACCGCCGCCAGCGCCGAGACCGCCAGCGCGCTCGCCATGAAGGCCGCGCCGGACAGCTCGCCCGACAGGCCCAGCACGCCGAGCACGGCCACGCCGAGCCCCGCGGTGAGCGCAATGTCGCGCCGGCGGGGCCGGTCGGCGGACGATGTCGCGGTGCGTCTCAAATCGGACATTCTGATCAAGTACCATGAAATTGTGACGACACGCAGATGGCGCGGCGGTATTTCGCGTATTCCCGCAAATCCCGCAAGGGATTGACCGGAGGCAGGCTTGCATCCATTTCCGGCGCGTGGAGCATCTGGGCATTCACGGAGAGACGCGCGCGCCCGCTCCCGCAACATTACACCCGCCCGAACGCCACATGAATTTTTCGTAATTCGAGAAATCCTTCTCGTTTTTCGATAAACTTTGATTGACTTTCGCGAAGGTCCGCGTAGGGTGCTCCCAAGACGCAGACCCGCTCGACCTTAAAGGAGTCCGCCTTGCTTCGCGCCCTGCCGCCCGCCTTCGCCGCCCTTGCACTCGCCGCCTGCGCCGGCGGGCCGGACTTCGACCCCGCCGCGCCGGTTGCGGTGCAGGACCGCTATGCGGCTCTGCCGGAGACCTTCGCCCCGGCCCATGACGACTGGATCGCGGCGTTCGACGACGCCCAGCTGGTCGACCTGGTGGACCGGGCGCTGGAGCAGAACCCGAACGTGGAGACGGCGCGCGCCGGCCTTGCTGCGGCGCGCGCCCAGGCCCGCGCCGCGAACGCCGGCCGCCTGCCGACGCTGGACGCACTCCTGCGCGCCAGCGAATCCGACGGCGGCGTGACCTCCGGCTCGAGCTTCTCTCTGGGTCTTGAAGCGGGTTGGCAGGCCGATGTGTGGGGCCGGCTCTCCGATCAGGCCCGGGCCGGTTACCTGAATGCGCAAGCCGCCCGCGCCGACTGGGCCGGAGCGCGCCTGTCGATCGCCGCGGCGACCGCGCGCGCCTGGTACGCCCTGGCCGAAGCGGCGTTGCAGACCGCGCTTTCGCAGCAGGACGTCGCCACCCGCGCGCGCCAGCTGGACATCGTCGAGCGGCGCTTCCAGCGCGGCGTCGCGCGCTCATCGGACGTCCGCACCGCGCGCTCGGCGCTCGCCTCCAGCCGGGCCGCGCTCGCCTCGCGCGAACGCGCCGAAGCCGCCGCCGCGCGCCAGCTGGAGACGTTGATCTCCGACTATCCCGACGCCAGCCTCACCGCCGCCGGGGCCTTGCCCGAGCTCGGCCCGCTGCCTGACCCGGGCACGCCGCAAGGCCTGGTGGAGCGCCGGCCCGACATCGTCGCGGCCGAGGCGCGCCTTGAAGCCGCCGGCTTCTCCGCCGACGCCGCGCGCAAGGCGCTTTATCCCAGCCTCTCGCTTTCCGCCTCGATCACCGATCAGGCGCGCGACCTCGAAGACGTGCTCGATTTCGACAATCTGGTGAGCCAGGTGTCCGCCTCGATCCTGGCGCCGATCTTCCGCGGCGGTCAGCTGCGCGCGCAACGCGACCAGGCCGAGGCTCAGGCCCGCGAGGCGGCCGCGCGCTACGTCGACACGGTGCTGACCGCGCTTCGCGAGGTCGAGGACGCCATCGACGCCGACCAGCGTCTGGACGCGCGCCTCGACGCGCTCGCCGAAGCCGCCGAGGAGGCCGAGGCCGCGCTGGAGCTGGTGGAGCGCCAGTATGCGTCGGGCGTCGCCACGATCTTCGAACTGATCGACGCGCAGACGCGCCTGATCAACGCCGACAGCCAGCTGATCGCCGCGCGGACGGCGCGGGTGGACAACCGGATCGGCCTGCACCTGGCGGTGGCGGGCGATTTCGAAGCCGGGGGCGGTTACGCCCCGCCGGTCGAGGACTAAGGCGACAAGAGCCGGGCGCAAAGACCCGGACTTTAGAAGAACATAGAGGTCGATTATGAAATACTTCGGACGCATCATCCTGATCGGCGCGCCCATCGCGGTCATCGCGGGCTTCGCGGCCCTGTTCGCCGTCCTCGGCGCCACTCGGCCCCAGCCTGAACGCGCCGAGCAGACCGTGCGCCCCGTTTCGGTCTTCGTGGCCGAAGCCGCGCCGCGCAGCGTGCAGCTTGCGGTCAACACCCAGGGCGAGGTGGCCCCGCTCATCGAGATCGACCTCACCGCCCAGGTCGCCGGCCGGATCGACTATGTCGATCCGAGCTTCGTGGAGGGCGGCTTCTTTGAGGCCGGCCAGACGCTGATCCGGGTTGAAGACGCCGATTACCGCCTGGCGGTCACCCGCGCCGAAGCCCTGGTGGCCCAGCGCCGACAGCAGCTGGTGCGCGAACAGGCCGAAACCGACCTTGCCCGCGAGGAATGGGAGAGCCTGGGCGACGGCGAGGCGAGCGCGCTGACCTTGCGCGAGCCGCAGCTCGCCGATGCGCGCGCCCAGCTCGCCGCCGCCGAAGCCAGCCTCGCCGAAGCCCGGCTGAACCTGTCGCGCACC